>UQNH01000082.1:0-8261 GCA_900542365.1 uncultured Collinsella sp.
GCAAGCGCGTTGATAGCGCCTCCGCCGATGCCGCCGCAGATGAGCGTGTCCACGCCGCCGTTGGCGAGCAGGCCCGCAAGTGCGCCGTGGCCGGTGCCGCCGGTGCCCACGACCTGCTCGTTGAGTACTTTGCCGTCCTGAATGTCGTAGATCTTGAACTGCTCGCTGCGGCCAAAGTGCATAAAGATGTTGCCGTTGTCGTACGTGGTTGCCACCCTCATGGTGCCGACCTCCTTTGCTGGCCATGCGGCCGTTGTCGTGGTGATGGGGGAGTATGCGATGTTACCGCCTTCGATGACGATCGCCCGTCCGTTGACCAGCGCGTTTGCCACCTTGCGATGCGCGCGGCTGCAGATTGCCGCCACCGTGGCGCGGGCAATGCCCATCTGCTGTGCGACTGCCTCTTGGTTAAGGCCTTCCAGGTCGCACAGGCGCAGTACCTCGAGTTCGTCAATCGTCATGTCGATGGCGTCTCCGCTCGCCAGGCCATCGGGGGTAAAACCGCGATATTCGGGGATGATCCCAACGCGACGCAGTTTCTCGCGTCTTCCGGCCATACGCACTCCTTATCTGACATATGTCAACAATAGAATAACGAACGTGCAGATTTACGCAAGGGATTTCTGGCATATGTCAGAAAACGAGGGCTTATGTTTGGGCTGTGGGGCCGCGTGCGCCTGGGCTACAATGAATCTCGCTTATAGGCGACTGACAGGAGGGTCAATGAGCAAGGCTGATCAACAGTTTGTAACCATGTGCCGCGATATTCTGGACCATGGCACCACCACCGAGGGCCAAAAGGTCCGTCCGGTGTGGGAGGACGGCACCCCTGCCTATACCATTAAAAACTTTGGTGTCACGGCACGCTACGACCTGCGCGAGGAGTTTCCGGCGCTTACCCTGCGTCGTACGGCCCTCAAATCTGCCATGGATGAGATCCTATGGATCTATCAAAAGAAGTCCAATAACGTGCATGACCTCAACAGCCATATTTGGGATGAGTGGGCCGACGAGACCGGTTCCATCGGCAAGGCCTACGGGTATCAGATTGGGCAGAAGAGCCATTATGCCGAGGGCGATTTCGACCAGATGGACCGCGTTCTGTACGACCTTAAGAACACGCCGTACAGCCGCCGCATTATGACGAATACCTATGTGTTTAGCGACCTGTCCGAGATGCACCTGTATCCGTGCGCCTACAGCGTGACGTATAACGTGACGCAGCGCCCGCAGGATGACAAACCGACGCTCAACATGATTCTCAACCAGCGCAGCCAGGACATTTTGGCCGCGAACAACTGGAATGTGTGCCAGTACGCCATCTTGCTGATGATGGTCGCGCAATCGGTCGATATGATTCCCGGCGAGCTGCTGCATGTGATCGCCGATGCCCACATTTACGACCGTCATGTCGATATCGTCCGCGAGCTTATCGAGCGTCCGCAGTTTGCCGCGCCTAAGGTAACGCTTAACCCCGATGTACATGACTTCTATGCGTTTACGACCGAGGATCTGATCGTCGAGGGCTATGAGCACGGCCCGCAGGTCAAGAACATCCCCATTGCGGTGTAGGTGACGCGCATGACGTGTAAGCTTTCCGCCATTGTCGCCGTGTGTGACGATTGGGGCATTGGGTGCGAGGGTGACATGGTCGTGTCTAATCGCGCCGACATGCGTCATTTTGTGGCGCGCACCAAAGGCTGCCCGGTCATTATGGGACGCAAGACGCTGCTGAGTTTTCCCGGCGGGCGTCCGCTCAAGAACCGTCGTAATATCGTGCTCACGCGCGATGAGGACTATGCTGCCGAGGGCGTCGACGTGGTGCATAGCGTCGACGAAGCGCTCACCGCGGTAGCCGATGAGCCCGTTGCGTGGGTGATCGGTGGCGGTGAGGTGTATCGGCAGTTTTTGCCGCATTGCGCCGAGGCCGAGGTCACGCATAACCACTGCGTCCATCCCGTGGACACGTACTTTCCCGACTTGGACGCCGATCCCGCGTGGGAAGTTGCGCGGCGCGAAGGGGTTGCCACGATTGCCGCGGGCGAGGGTGACGAAGGCCTCGATTATGAGTTCGTGACGTATCGTCGCGTTGAGGCGTAAATCTCCTATTTGCCCACGGTATTATCGGGTTGGAATGATTGAGGGGCGGCGCTTGGCGTCGCCTCGTTTGATATAGATGCTGCTGTAAGAAGGGTGCGGGCTGGCTGCTATGACTGATGCCGTTGAGGTGCTGCGAATCGATTCGCTCGAGGACGAGCGGCTTGATGCCTACGTGCGACTGACCGAGCGTGAGCTGCGCTGCGTGCTGGAGCCGCAGAAGGGCATTTTTATCGCCGAGAGTGCCAAGGTCATCGAGCGTGCGGTGCGTGCCGGATACGAGCCGGTGAGCTTTCTTTTGGGTGAACGCTGGCTCGACCAGATGATGCCGCTGTTTGAGCGCTTGGTTGTGCGCGAGGGAGCGGGTCCGGTCCCGGTGTTCGTGGCCTCGATGGAGCTCATGGAGCAGTTGACGGGCTTTAACGTGACGCGCGGTGCGCTCGCGGCGTTTCGTCGCCCGCGTCAGATTCCGGTCGATGAGTTCTTGGGTGGCGTTGTCGAGGCGGCGGGGGAGCGCCCTGTGCGCGTGTGCGTGCTCGAGGGCATTGTCGACCACACGAACGTGGGCGCGATTTTCCGCTCGGCTGCCGCGCTCAATGTCGACGGCATTCTGGTGAGCCCTACGTGCTGCGACCCGCTGTATCGTCGCTCGGCCCGCGTGAGCATGGGCACCGTGTTTCAAGTGCCGTGGACGCGTATTGGCAGTGAGGCTCGCGTGTGGCCACATGATGGCCTGGCCGCGCTTCATGATGCCGGTTTTTCGTGTGCCGCTATGGCGTTGACGGATGATTCCGTTTCGCTGGACGATCCTGTGCTGCAGAAGATTGATCGCTTGGCGATTTTTATGGGTACCGAGGGTGCCGGCTTGGGCGCCAAGACCATTGCCGGCTGCGACCGCGCCGTGCGTATTCCGATGGCGCATGGGGTCGATTCGCTCAACGTGGCCGCGGCAAGTGCTGTTGCCTTTTGGCAGCTGTGTCCGCATGTGAGCAACGAGTACCACTACCAGCCGGGGCTGTATCACTAGGCAGATATTTCGCACCGGGCTCTGATTCGGGGTGTATCGGCCGATCCCGGTCGGTGCTAAGCTGGTATTGGCTTTGGTCTTAAATTGCCGTTTTATTGTTTGACGTACGCTGGTGGGGAGGGCGTGTGGCTAAGAAATCTACGGCTATCGATGTGACGCAGGGTGTCATTTGGCAGCAGCTGCTTTCGCTGTGCGTCCCTATCTTCTTTAGCTCGTTTTTTCAGCAGGCTTACACGCTTATCGGCACCTATATCGTCGGTCAGTTTGGCGGCAAGCTTGCGCTTGGCGGCATTCAAGCCACGATGGTGCTCACCGAGCTCTGCATTGGTTTTTGCGTTGGCGTTGGCGCCGGTTGTGCCGTTATCACGGGTCAGTTTTTTGGCCAGCACGATAGCGAGCGTCTGAGCCGTTCGGTCCATACAGCCATGACGCTTGCTTTGGTGGGCGGCATCGTCGTTTCCATTCTTGGCATGGTTTTTGTCGAGCCCATGCTGGTGTTGATGAATACGCCGCACGAGCTACTTGCCGAGGGCGTTGCCTATGCTCGCTGTTATTTTGCCGCGATGGTTGCGGCACTGCTGCTTAATATGGGAACCGCACTGCTGCGTGCCGTGGGGGATACGCGCGGTCCCGCTGTGATCATTGCCTCTGGCTGCCTTGTTAACGTGGTGCTGGATATCATCTTTGTTGCTGTGTTGCATATGGAGGCGCTGGGCTGCGGCATCGCGGTAGCGCTGACCATTTGCTCCAATGCAACGATGATCGTGTTGCGCATGATGCGCGCTCCGGGTGCATGGCGTCTTTCGCTGTCTAAGCTCGGCATCGATCGCGGTATTTGTAAGAGTATGATCTCGTGCGGTCTGCCACTCGGTTTTCAATCGGCTGCCTATTCGATCTCGAACGTGCTGATCCAGATGTCGGTCAACTCGTTTGGTGCCGATGTCACCACGGCATGGGGTCTATCTGGGCGCCTGGATGGCATTATCTGGATGGTGACCGAGGCGCTCGGCGTATCGATCACTACGTTCTCGGCGCAGAACTTTGGCGCGCGTAATTACGAGCGCATGCGCAAGGGCTACCACACGTCGCTCGTGCTTTCGTTTGCGCTGATCGGTGGCCTCTCTGCCGTGCTGATGGTGTTCTCGGGCCCGTTGTCGCGTCTGTTTGTCGACGATGCTTCGATTTCGGCGTACACCACGACGATTCTTCATTTCATCGCGCCGTTCTACGCGATCTTCTCGATTATCGAAAATGCGTCGGGCTCCATTCGCGGCGCCGGCGTGAGCTTGCAGCCCATGCTGCTCACGATTTTTGGCACCGTCGTGCTCAGGGTGATCTGGGTGTTTGCGATTATGCCGTTCGATCCGTCGCTTGAGCACCTGCTGCTGGTTTACCCCGTAACCTGGCTCATCACGGCCACGATGTTTACCATCTACCACCACAGCGGCAACTGGCTCGGCCGCGCCACCGCCTAATGATCCGTTTTCCTCCGTCCCCTTCGGATCATTTAGTATTCGATGCCTTGGCGGGCTAGGAGGCCTTCGTCGAAGTAGTGTTTGACGGGGCGCATTTCGGTAACTAGGTCGGCAAGGTCGGCGAGGGGCAGCAGGCCGCGGCCGGTGAGCACGAGCTCCGTGGTGGTTGGTTTCATCGCGATCAACGCTTCGACATCTTCGCGCGTCACAAAGCCCCGTCGCATGGCCTCGCCGAGTTCATCCAAAATCAGAACGTCGACCTGTGATATCTGCTCGCGCGCCAGCTCCATGATCTGTGCAGCGCAGGCTTCGGGTGTGTCGCGGTTGGCTTGTACGATGCGTAGCCCCAATCGAGGAGCTGCGTCATGTTCGGCGCAGTGCAGCTTCTTGGCAAACTGAAGCATGAGTACGTTAAGTCCATAGCCCGTGGCGCGCAGCGCGAGCCCCAGCGCAGCCGTCGTCTTGCCCTTGCCGTCGCCCGTATAGATTTGAACCTTGCCGACTCCCAGTGATGCCATCTCTGTCCTTTCGTGCCCGGCGTCGGTTTATCGCCGTCCGGGTTGGGTATTCTAGAAACCATTATCAACCCCAGTAGATGGAGTTCAAGCAGATGGAGATGGATGACAATAAACGTAGACGGAATATGATCCTCTACGTGCTCATCGCCTTCGTCGTCTACCTCGTGCTCTCGACCGTTCTGTTCCCCAACATCGGTCACACGCAGCAGATTACGAAGACCGATTATTCGACGTTTGTCAAAGCGCTCGATAAGAAGAGCGTCGACAAGGTCGAGTACAACACGGACGATTACACGATTTATTACACCAAGAAGGGCGAGGACGAGAATATCGCCTACAAGACGACCGGTGTGCCGAATGACGCGGGCTTTACCGATCGCGTGCTTGAGTCCGGTGCTTCGCTTGAGTCGGTCGTTCCCGATAAGAACTCGGGCCTGATGACCTACTACCTGCTCACCCTCATTCTTCCCATGGTGATTTTCTTCCTGATTGGCTGGTGGCTCAACCGCCGCATGAAGAAGGCCATGGGTGATGACGGTCCGTCGATGAACTTTGGCGGCGGTGGTTTTGGCGGCGGTGGACTGGGCAAGTCCGGCGCGCGCGTGATCGCCTCCAAGGACGTGGGCGTGACCTTTAAGGATGTCGCCGGCCAGGAAGAGGCCAAGGAGTCCCTCAAGGAGGTCGTCGACTTTCTGGAGAAGCCGCAGCGCTACGAGGAGATCGGCGCCAAACTGCCACGCGGCGCTCTCCTTGTCGGCCCTCCGGGTACCGGTAAAACCCTGCTCGCCAAGGCTGTGGCCGGCGAGGCGGGCGTGCCGTTCTTTAGTATTTCTGGTTCTGAGTTTGTTGAGATGTTTGTCGGCCGCGGCGCC
Organism: uncultured Collinsella sp.; assembly: GCA_900542365.1. GTDB lineage: Bacteria > Actinomycetota > Coriobacteriia > Coriobacteriales > Coriobacteriaceae > Collinsella. The sequence goes on from UQNH01000082.1 coordinate 5,990, forward strand.
GCTAAGGTTCGCGACCTGTTTAAGCAGGCCAAGGAAAAGGCCCCGTGCATCGTCTTTATCGACGAGATCGATACCATCGGTAAGAAGCGCGATGGCGGCGGCTTTAGTGGCAACGACGAGCGCGAGCAGACGCTCAACCAGCTGCTGACCGAGATGGATGGATTCGATAACCACAAGGGTATCGTCGTCCTCGCTGCGACCAACCGTCCCGACAGCCTTGATCCGGCCCTGCTGCGCCCCGGCCGCTTTGACCGCCGCATCCCCGTTGAGCTGCCCGACCTGACCGGCCGCAAGAACATCCTCGAGCTGCACGCCAAGAGCGTTAAGACGCAGCCCCCGATCGATCTGACCGCGATCGCCCGCGCCACGCCTGGTGCTTCGGGTGCCGATCTGGCCAACATCATCAACGAGGGCGCCCTGCGCGCCGTCCGCGAGGGTCGCAAACGCGCGACTCAGGATGACTTTGAGGAGTCGGTGGAGGTCGTCATCGCCGGCCAGCAGCGTAAGTCCACGGTGCTGTCCGACCACGAGAAGCAGGTCGTCTCCTACCACGAGATCGGCCACGCCATCGTTGCCGCACGCCAGAAGGGCTCGGCACCGGTTACCAAGATCACGATCGTTCCCCGTACGAGCGGCGCTCTGGGCTACACCATGCAGGTCGAGGAGGACGAGCGCTTCCTGACCACGCGCCAGGAGGTCTTGGACAAGCTCGCCGTCTATTGCGGCGGACGTGCTGCCGAGGAGCTCATCTTTGGTGAGATGACGACCGGCGCTGCCAACGATATCGAGCAGGCCACCAAGCTCGCTCGCAACATGGTGACGCGCTTTGGTATGTCGGAAGAGTTTGGCATGATGGCGCTCGGTACCGTTCAGAATGCCTACCTCAACCAGGACACGTCGCTCACCTGTGCCCCCGGTACGGCCGAGCGCGTCGACGCGATCGTCGCCAAGCTGATTGAGGATGCGCACGACCGCGCCCTGCAGATCCTCAAGGAGAACAAGTTTAAGCTCCATGAGCTGGCTCGTTATCTGTACAAGAAGGAGACGATCACGGGCGAGGAGTTCATGAATCTCCTCACGCGCGAGAATCCACTGATGCCAAAGCAGCAGTAATACTGGTTGCGCAGTGTCTATCGCCCCATTTGAGTGTCCATCTCAAATGGGGTGTTTTGCGTGGGGAGAGTTGAATATGAAAATCGTGGTAAGTGCCTGCTTGATGGGCGAGAGCTGCAAGTATAACGGGCTCGATAACTACCATCGCGAGCTGGTCGAAGCGTGCGAATGCACGGGGACCGAGGTACTCTTGGTGTGCCCTGAGGTCTTTGGCGGCCTGCCCACGCCGCGCAAGCCGTCCGAGATTGTGAACGGCGAGGTCCGTACCTGCGAGGGCATTTCGGTCGATCGCGAGTTTCGCCTGGGTGCCCAACGTGCGCTCGATATGTGCGAACAGGCGGGCGGCCCGTCCGAGATTGTTGCGTGCATTTTGCAGGATCGCAGTCCGTCGTGCGGCGTGGGCCATATCTACGACGGATCCTTCAGCGGCACGCTCACAACGGGTAACGGTGTCTTCGTTGACCTGCTCCTGCGCCACGGCTACCGCGTGATCCCGGCAAGCGAATTCGATCCCAGCATGCTGGAACATTGTCCATAGCACTCGAACCCAACACTTCCTCACGGGTGACCGTTTTGGCATCATCCGTGAAGTTGATATTGAGTACGACCCGGTCATCAAAGACGTAGACCGAGTTGACAGGCGCTGTACCCAGGCAGCCCCTCCCCGCGGCCCTCGCGCAGGAACGCGCACACGGCCTTCCCGTCTCTTGCGCCCCTCCTGGAACTGTCCACATCAGTGTAGCCAATTCAGTCCGCCAAGGGCTGAAGCCCGGACAACGCGGCGATGGAGGGCTTCTTCGGCCTGCTCAAGAAGGAGTTCTGGCACGGCAGGGACTGGTCGGACTGGACCCCCGCCCGCTTCATCGAGGAGCTCGGGGGCTGGATCGGTCGATACAATACGGAGAGGCGCAGCGATGCGCTCGGTGGCCGCACGCCGGCCGAGTTCCGCTCCGCGCTGGGAAGGGCCGCGTAACGGTCCAAGAAATCGTCCGCAGTCCCCATTCTTGCCCCTTTGGGACAGCTTCTTGTTGGGGCGTGCCTGCCCCTAGCCCTGCTAGGAACGAGTACAGCAAACTGGAATTTTCAAATTAGTCTTTGCAAATTACCTTTGAACCTTCACCATCAATTACAATTCCCTGACGGTTGTTAATTGGGCATA
>UQNH01000083.1:0-8200 GCA_900542365.1 uncultured Collinsella sp.
GAGCACACCGTCGAGGGCGACCTGCCCAGCTCCCTCGCGATCTGCCTGCACGAGGCCCCTCGCTCCAGCATCCTCTGGACCGTGTCCCGCTCGTGCCTGGTGAGCCTGCCGTAGGCCCTCGGGGCCGCCTTCCCGGCCCCCTTCTTCCTCTTTCCGGACATGCCGTCCTCCGATCTCCCGGGGCCGGCCGGTCCGGCCCTCAGGGTATCGGATTCCCATATTCATCCGTACATGTACGGATGAATATGGGAGGTGTTCGGATGAAGTTGCCAATCAAGGTCCCGGAGGGACCGAAAAATTTTTTCAAAAAAGTTGTTGCGCGCCGGACAGACTTCTGTGTATACTAATCCCCGCAGCGCACGCGAGCGGAAACAAACGCGAACGTCTGCCTGGGGAGTTAGCTCAGTTTGGTTAGAGCGCCGGCCTGTCACGTCGGAGGTCGCGGGTTCGAGCCCCGTACTTCCCGCCAACGCAATTAAAGCCACGTCTTCGGACGTGGCTTTTTGCGTTTGATGCACTTTGTTTCGATAGAACGATCGCCCTGGCGCATCTTCGCCCAGAATCCCCGCGCCTTCGGGAACGCAAGTAAAATCTAATAAGTCTATCTGTCTGAACAACAGCTTTGTTGCGCAACACCTGTTCAACGAGACAGGGGGTTAGGTTATACTAAATTGCACTGTAGGCCGCATCTGATGCATTTCGCTCCAAGCGCGGCACTCAGTGGATATCCGATTTACCATTTGGATGTCCTGCGGTCATTTAGCGTCTCGACACAAGCTCGGCCCCGGAGCTCGTTCGAGCTGTTCGTATTCCTTGAAAGGGGAAAAATGGACATATCGAGGAAGACTGATTACGCCCTTCGTATGCTGGCGATGCTTGCCGAGGATCCGGAGCGTTTGCTTTCTGTTCGCACCGCTGCCGAAGAGGTCAATGTTCCGTATTCGTTTGCCCGCTCGATTCAGCACGGTTTGGTCCAGGCCGGTATTGTGGAGAGCCTGCGTGGCGTCCACGGTGGCATGCGTCTCAAGGTCAGTCCGGACGACGTCACCATCCGCCAGGTCGTCGAGGCCGTTCAGGGCCCTATGGTTATGAATGATTGCACCGCACCCGATGGCGACTGTGCACGCATGGGCACGTGCTGCTATCATCCCCTGTGGGCCGGAGCTCAAGCGTTGATGCGCGATTACCTCGATTCCGTTTCGCTCGGCGACATCGTCGCTCACCGCCAGTTCCCGGCCGTCGATCCCAAATTCGCCGACCGCGAAGCGTTTCCCGAGTACGCCACCTGCGCGTGCGCTTGCCGGGAGGAATAGCGCCGCATAAGGAGCATAGATATGATTCAGGACCCCTTTCGTTCGATGATTCGTTCGGAAGGGGTCCTGCGTTATCGCGACCTTCCGTGGCGCCGCACGCGCGATCCGTACATCATTTGGCTTTCCGAGGTCATGTTGCAGCAAACACAGGTGCCACGCGTGGAGACGCGTATGCCGGCGTGGCTCGATCGCTTTCCGACCGTGCAGGCGCTTGCCCAAGCCGCGCCTTCCGATGTTTTGGACGCTTGGCAGGGCATGGGCTACAACCGACGCGCTCTGGCGCTCCACAAGGCCGCTCAGCGCGTTGTGGAGGACTGGGACGGTGAGTTTCCGCGTGAGACGCGTGACTTGGTCGCTCTGCCTGGTATTGGCCCGGCAACGGCGCAAGGTATCCGGTCGTTTGCGTTTGACCTTCCAGGCGTGTATCTGGAGACCAACGTGCGCACGGTCTTTCTGCATCACTTCTTTCCCGATGTACCGGCTGTTCCCGACCGCGAGCTGGTGCCGCTGATTCAGGCGGCCTGTCCGGCGGTCCCCGGTGCGGCGACCGACGAGATCGCTCCCTTTGCCGTGCCGCTCGATGATGCCGACACGCCGCGCGCGTGGTATTACGCGTTGCTGGATTACGGCGCATATCTAAAAAAGACGTTGCCCAATCCGTCCAGGCGCTCGGCGGGCTATAGCCGTCAATCAAAGTTTGAGGGCTCACGTCGCCAAAAGCGCGCGCATATCGTGCGCATGTTGCTGGCAGCGCGCGATGGCCAACCGGCGGGGATTACGCTTGCTGATGCCGTGGTGGGCGTTAACGATATGGAAGCGGCGGCTGGGCGCGGGCCGGTCGAGCGCGAGCTTGTCGCGGGCATTCTGGCCGACCTGGAGCGTGAGGGCTTTTGCCGAGCCGAGGGCGATCGCTGGCTGAGCATTTAGCCCGTGGAAATCTGAAGAACAGGATTGTAAGGTTTAGATTTCCGACATGAGGGCATCCTAAAGACGAGGCCGCTCGAAGCCTACGGGCGGCATGCGTTGAAGGGAAGTACACCTATGGATTTTGAGAATTCCCAAACCAAGAAGAACCTCGAGACCGCTTTTGCCGGTGAGTCCCAGGCACACACCAAGTATCGCTACTATGCCTCCAAGGCAAAGAAGGACGGCTACGTTCAGATCTCGAACATCTTTGCCGAGACGGCTGGCAACGAGTCCGAGCACGCCAAACTGTGGTTTAAGTATCTGCACGATGGCGCCGTCCCCGATACCCTGGACAATCTGCGCGATGCCGCCGCGGGTGAGAACTACGAGTGGACCACGATGTACGACGAGTTTGCCAAGACCGCCGAGGAAGAGGGCTTTGCCGAGATTGCCGCAAAGTTCCGTGGTGTCGCCGCCGTCGAGAAGGCCCACGAGGAGCGCTACAACAAGCTCGTCGAGCGCATTGAGTCGGGCGAGGTGTTTGAGCGCGAGGGCGTAAAGGTGTGGAAGTGCCTGAACTGCGGACATCTGCACGTTGGTGCCGAGGCACCTGAGGTGTGCCCGGTGTGTAACCACCCCAAGGCGTACTTTGAGGAGCAGGTGGTGAACTACTAGCGCTTGGCGCTGGCTGCTGCGGAGCGCAGGGCGGGGAAATACCTTTCCCTCTCGCTCACGGCTTCGCAGAGTCGCGCGAGGCAAAGGTATTTCCCCGCCTTGCGCTCCGGCGTTGGGTCGTCGCGTGCTCGATACAGAAAAGCTGATAAAAAAGGTTGTGTGCCGCCCCTTTTTGGGGCGGCACGTTTTTGTGGGGTCCCGGTCTCCACAATTTTCGTCAAGCTATTGGTTAGATTTTGGTCAGTTGGCGTAAGGGTGGAAGGCCAAAAGATTGTTGGCGAAAAAAGCTCAGAGAAAGTGCTGGTAGGGGAGTTGTTGAGCTTTTCGACAGCTTTTGAGCAAAAGAAACTTTGTGGCTATTGCCGGCGATTGCGTTGTCGCGGTCATGGCGGTGCGGGATGCTGGTCGTAAGCGTCGAATGCTCCGATTTTGGAGGCCAGCATGGATCTGTTTCTTGAGACTCCGCAGCAACAAGCTGAGCGCATGCTGCGTCAGCAGCAACGACTCATGGAGATACAAATGCAAGGGGCGGCAGTCCAGCCCTTTGCGCAAAATGTCGTGCCCGCTGCTGTACCTGCAGCTGTGCCCGGGTGCGAATCGGCACCAGAGGCCTATTCCGTACAGCAAGATTCATATGCGCAGGAGCTCGCGTTCGACAAGCGTCGTGCGCGTCGTCGCCGCGTGGGCCAGCGCCTGCGCACCTTGGCGATGATCGTGCTCGTCCCGTTGGGGCTTGCGGCCATCTTTCTGGCGTCGTATGCCCTCACGTGCATCCTCAACGGTGCATCGCCCAACGAGGTGCTCCAACATCTAGCGGCCCTGGGCCAGCGCCTGGGTGACGTCATAACAACCATCCGCGCCGGCTGGGAGAGCTAGCGTTTTAGCGTCCGCGGCTCTAAGAGAAATTTGTCTGCAAGGCAGTGAGTGATCCGTGTGTGTGGCGGGGTAAGATTGATCGCGGTTTTGATTGATGATCGATTGGGTTTGTTGGGCGGAGTTTATGTCTGCAATTGATATTGCACTTATTGTGATTGCTTTGGTGGCGGTGGGGGTCGCTGCGGCCTGTGCCCTGCAGCTCAAGGGCCTTCGTGCCGAGTTGCGGGAGCGTGGCGACAGTAGCGCGGAAACGCTGGCAGCACTCGAGCAGGCCAACAACGCGCTCGATGCCCTGAACGTCGCGCTGGCCGAAACACGCCGCACGGCAAACGCCATCGCGCAGCAGCAGACGACCGATGCGGCCGTGGAGCAGCAACGTTACCTGGTCATCGCACGCGAGTTCTCGCAAGCTGGCGACCGTATGGATGACCTGCGCCGTGAGACGGCCCAACAGCTCGGCGCCAATCGCGAGGGCATCGAGCATCGCCTGGACAAGGTGCGCGAGACGGTCGATGCTCAGCTGGGCGCCATCCGCAAAGACAACAACGTGCAGCTCGATCAGATGCGCGCGACGGTGGACGAGAAGCTCTCTCGCACGCTCAACGACCGTCTGTCTGCATCGTTTAAGCAGGTGAGCGACCAGCTCGAGGCCGTGTACAAGGGCCTGGGCGACATGCAATCTATCGCCACTGGCGTGGGCGACCTTAAGCGCGTGCTGGGTAACGTCAAGGCGCGCGGCATTTTGGGCGAGGTGCAGCTGGGCGCGATCCTGGCGGACATCCTTACGCCCGACCAGTATCTGGAAAACGTTGCCACCAAGCCTGGCGCCTCGGAGCGCGTTGAGTTTGCCGTCAAGCTGCCGGTAGACGAGGGCGATCCCGTGCTGCTGCCGATTGACTCCAAATTCCCGGGTGATGCGTATGAGCATCTGCTCGACGCCCAGGAGTCGGGCGACGCGGAGGCCGTCGCCGCTGCGCGCAAGACGCTCGATGCGATGGTGAAACGCGAGGCCAAGGACATTTGCGAGAAGTACCTGAGTGTGCCGGCAACGACCAACTTTGGCATCATGTTCGTTCCGTTTGAGGGCCTGTACGCTGAGGTCGTCACACGCCCCGGGCTTATCGAGACCCTGGGCCGCGACTATCACGTCAACGTAGCCGGTCCTAGCACCATGGCCGCCATTCTCAACAGCCTGCAGATGAGCTACCAGACGTTTAGGCTGCAAAAACGTACCGACGACGTGCTGCGCGTGCTTTCCGCCGTCAAGGCCGAGCTGCCGCGCTATCAGGCGGCGCTGCGTCGCGCCCAACAGCAGATTGAGACCGCGGGCAAAACGGTCGAGGGCATCATCACCACGCGCACCAACGTTATGGAGCGCAAGCTCAAGGATATCGACGCGCTGGAAGATGCCGAGGAGGCCGACGAGGTCTTGGGGCTCACGTCCGCGGGCCTGCTTGCAGGGCAAGAAGACGAGGGCTAACTGCGCCTGGCGGCGGGGCGTCTGCGCAGGCGCGGGGCGCGGCGCTTTCGCGTCGCACTTGCCTAAAGCGCACTTCAATGTGCAACAATGGCCTTTCGCCCTATCAGACGCGAAAGGAAGACCATGCCTCAGAGAAGCACCAGCCCGCTCAAACGCTCCACCGTTCGCCGCACGCTGCAGCGTTTTTGGGACGTCACGCGCACACAGCCGCTGATCGTCTTTCTCTCGGTGTTCTCGTCGGCGGGCTACATCTTTTTGCTCACGTTTGCCAACACCTACGTGATGGCCCTTATCGTTGACCGCGTTCAGGCCGGCCCCGTGGCGGGTGACCAGGTGTTTGAGGTCTTTGGCCCTTACATTCTGGCGCTGGTGCTCGTTAACCTAGTGGGCCAAATCCTCTCCAAGCTGCAGGACTACACCGTCTACAAGCTCGAGATTGCGGGCAACTATCACCTGGCGCGCCTGTGCTTTGACACGCTCTCCAATCAATCCATGACATTTCACACCAGCCGCTTTGGCGGATCGCTCGTGAGCCAGACGAGCCGTTTTATGAGCGGCTATACGGGGCTGGTAGACGTGACGGTGTATTCGCTCATTCCCACCATCACCTCGGTTGTCTGCACGGTGGCGGCGCTCGCTCCGGTGGTGCCGACGTTTACCGTGATCCTGGTGGGCATTATGGTCGTCTACATCGCGTTTGTCTGGCTTATGTACAAGCGCATCATGCCGCTTTCGGCCGCGACGTCTGCCGCGCAGAACAAATTGTCGGGCGTGCTGTCCGACGCGGTCACGAATATCCTGGCCGTCAAGACCTGTGGGCGCGAGGACTTTGAGCGCGACCTGTTTGATGCCGCCGACCGTGCCGCGCGCGACGCCGAGACGGTTTCGATGCACGCCATGATGCAGCGCAACTTTACGACCTCGGGCCTTATCGTCATCACCATGGCCGTGGTGAGTGTGTTCGTCGCGGGCGGCAACGCGTGGTTTGGCATTTCGGCCGGTGCGCTCGTCATGATCTTTACCTATACGTACAACCTCACCATGCGTCTGAACTACGTGAGCTCCATGATGCAGCGCATCAACCGCGCGCTGGGCGATGCGGCCGAGATGACGCGCGTGCTGGACGAGCCGCGTCTGGTGGCAGACGATGAGAACGCTCCCGAGCTCAAGGTTGGTGAGGGCGCGATTGATTTTGAGCACCTGAGCTTTGCATACCGTGACGCCGCGGCAGGCGAGAGCGTGTTCGACGACCTGACGCTCCATGTGGCGGCGGGCCAGCGCGTGGGCCTGGTGGGCAAATCGGGCTCGGGCAAGACGACGCTCACCAAGCTGTTGCTGCGCCTGGACGACGTACAGGGCGGCCGCGTGCTCGTGGACGGCCAGGACGTCTCGCGCTGCACACAGCAGAGCCTGCGCCGTCAGGTTGCCTACGTGCCGCAGGAGGCGCTGCTGTTCCATCGCTCCATTCGCGAGAATATCGCCTACGACCGCCCCGACGCCACCGACGAGCAGATCCGCGAGGCGGCTCGCTTGGCTAATGCGACCGAGTTTATCGACCGCCTGCCCCGTGGCTTTGACACCATGGTGGGCGAGCGCGGCGTCAAGCTTTCGGGCGGCCAGCGCCAGCGCGTGGCCATTGCCCGTGCCATCCTCACCGACGCGCCGATTCTGGTACTCGACGAGGCGACGTCTGCCCTCGATAGCGAGTCCGAGGCGTTGGTGCAGGAAGCTCTCGAGAACCTGATGCGCGGCCGCACCTCCATTGTGGTGGCGCATCGCCTGTCCACCGTGGCGGCGCTCGACCGCATTGTGGTGCTGGCGGATGGCGAGATCGTCGAGGACGGCACGCATGTGCAGCTCGTCGAGGCGGGCGGCGAGTACGCGAGCCTGTGGAGCCGTCAGACCGGCGCATTCTTGGAGGCGTAAACGTCTCGGACGTGGGACAATTGTGCCCATAAGTTTATTGTGCCATTGAGCCGAGGAGTCGTTATGCTACGCGAGACCAATGCCGCCAAGCGCGAGCGCGCCATCGAGGTGTGTGAGCGCCTCAACCGTCGCTATGGCCCGGTCGAGTGCTTTTTGGACCACGAGAATCCCTTCCGCCTGCTGATCGCGGTGCTGCTTTCGGCGCAAACGACCGATGCGCAGGTCAACAAAGTGACGCCGCGGCTGTTTGCCCAGTGGCCCACGCCCGAGGCCATGGCCGGGGCGAGCGTAGCTGACGTGGCGGACACCATCAAGTCGCTCGGCTTTTATAAGAGTAAGGCCAAGCACGCCGTGGAGGCCGCGCAGATGATCGTCGCCGACTATGGCGGCGAGGTGCCGGCCGACATGAAGGAACTCGTGAAGCTGCCGGGCGTGGGACGCAAGACGGCGAACATCGTGCTCAACGTGGGGTATGGCATCGTGGAGGGCATTGCGGTGGACACGCACGTCAACCGCATTGCGCACCGCCTGATGCTGAGTCCCAAGACACATGCCAAGGAGCCGCTCAAGACCGAGCAGGATCTGCTCAAGATTTTGCCGCACGAGTATTGGGGGTCGGTCAACCATCAGTGGATCACCTTCGGTCGCGAGATCTGCGACGCCCGCAAACCCAAGTGTGACGAGTGTCCGCTGGCAGATTTGTGCCCCAGCGTACGGGTGGCGGGGTAGGGCGGAACGCATCTTCGTCTGGCGTTTTTTGCGGGGCTGGGTTTGCCCTTGAGCCGGAGTCCTCTCCATGCGCTACCATGACAGACAATGTATTTGACGTACGACCCGCCGAGCTTGCCCCGGCGGGCTTTTGGCGTTGCGATGCCGGAGGAACAGCATGCTCATTCACCGTATAGCCGCGCAGCTCTACACTGCCGAGGCGCTGCAGACCGTCGAGGCCGGACTCGATGCCGGCGAGGACGTGACGCTGGCCGTGTCGCAGTCGGGCCGCACGCTTATGGCGGCCGCCCAGTTT
>UQNH01000084.1:0-8027 GCA_900542365.1 uncultured Collinsella sp.
GGGGTCGCGAGTGCGGCCATCTACGCCGCGGCCGAGCAGGCTGTGGACGCTGCGCGCCTGAAGGCGGGTGGCGATCATGACGGAGATTAACGCCGAGGCTAAGCGCAAGCTGCCGATGCGCAGCGTTTTCGCCATCGTCCTCGCACTCGCCGCGGCCCTCGCCGCCCCGTGCGGAGCCGAGGCGTACCAGAGTGTGAACAAGTACGTGAGCGGCGGTCACGGCTACCTCAATGCGAGCTACCTCGTCATTCACGAGACCGCGAACCCCGGCGCTTCTGCCTACAACCACACTTTGTTGTGGTCGCGTGACGACACCTACGCCGTACATCACGTCATGGAGCTGGACGGCTCCACCGTGTACAACACTGTGCCGGAGAACCGCCTTTGTTGGCACGTGGGCAACGGCAACTACGCAACCATCGGCATCGAGCTCGCCCACGCCACGAACGCTTCCGACTTCTCCAAGCAGTGGTCCGAGGCCGTGAAGTGGGCGGGCGACGAACTCCGCTCTCGCGGCTGGGATACGTCCCGCCTTTTGAGCCACTACGAAGCGGCTCAGCGCTGGGGCGGGTCCGATCACACCGACCCGAATGGCTATTTCGCCCAGTACGGCAAGTCGTGGTGGGAGTTCAAGCAGGCGGTCGCAGCCTATCTCGGCAGCGGTTATGTCGCTCCCATCGCGCCGACCAACGGCAATGGAGGCACCTATCAGCCCTCTTATTCTGCAACCCGTACCAAGTTCCCGAAGTCCACGGGCAAGAGCGTAAACATCCACTATGCTCTCCATAACCGCTACGGTGCGTGGAATGATGCCGTTACCAATTTCAACGACTCCAACTCCGAGGGCTTCGCTGGTATGCCTTACGGCTCCCACGACATGCTCATCGCATGGGTTGACAGCGGCACGCTTCGCTACCGCGTCCACACCAAGGAGAGCGGTTGGCTCGGCTGGGTACAGTATGCCAACTACAACGACAGCGTGAACGGCATGGCGGGCATCTGGGGCCAGACCATTGACGGTGTTCAGATGTACTACATCACGACCAACGGTGAATACAAGCAGGTCTACTACAGGTCTCAGGACGTCGCACACGCTGGCTACTGGGACGAGGTCTGCGATGACGGCTCCACCTATGGCGGCGATGACTACGCTGGCATCTACGGCTATGCGCTCGACCGCCTGCAGTGCTACGTGTCGGACGGAACGCGCCGATGATCGCGTTGGCATTCGTGCTCGGGTCGCTCTTCGGCGGCACAGTGGCGACAATCGGGCTCTGCATCGTAAGCATCAACCGGCGCTAACGACCGCGGGCGATAACAGCAAAAGGGGCCGTGGCGGTTCGTCGCCACGGCCCCTTTCTCGTATCCCTCGAATATCCCAAGTGGGCGCAAAACCCCAAGTACGGTCAGCGTGTTGCGGTGCCGTCAGCGAGTTTTGCCTGATGGTCAGCATCAATAGCGAGCTGCGGCAAACTGTCTCAGTACTGCCACATGTGGTTGACGGGGCCGGAACCTTTGCCCATGTTCAGGCCGGCGGCCAGAGCGCCGGTCAGGTAGGCCTTGCCGGCGTTGATGGCGTCGGCAAGTTCCATGCCCTGGGCCAGCGCGCAAGCGATGGCGGATGAGAGCGTACAGCCGGTGCCGTGCGTGTTGCTGGTCTCAATGCGCTTGTGGCGAAACCACGTAGTGAGCGGATCGCCCAGGTGGTTGCCCTCGTCATCGAGGGGCGCAGGCTCGGCCAGTACGTCGTTGGCCTCGTTGACAAAATGACCGCCCTTAACCAAGGCTGCGCAGCCAAAGCGGCGGGTGAGGAGCATAGCGGCATTTTGTTGCGTGCGCTCGGAATCGACCTCGTAGTCGAGCAGCGTCATGGCCTCGGGAATGTTGGGCGTGATGACCGTTGCCAACGGGAACAGGCGGCGGGTGAGTGCCTCGGAGGCATCCTCGGCAATCAAGCGCGCGCCCGAGGTGGCGACCATGACGGGGTCGACGACCACGTTCGTTGCGTTCCAAGCGCTCAGGCGGTCTGCGATGACTTCGATAATCTCGGCAGAGGAAACCATGCCGATCTTGACGGCGCTGGGGCGGATATCGTCAAATACGGCGTCGATCTGCGCAGCGACGATATCAGGGGAGATATTCTGCACGGCGGTGACACCGAGCGTGTTTTGTGCGGTGATGGCGGTGATGGCCGTCTCGGCATACAGGCGGTGCGCCGTGATAGTCTTGATGTCGGCCTGAATGCCGGCACCGCCGCTGGAATCGGATCCTGCGATGGATAGAACGGCAGGTACCTTACTGCGATCCATGTTTGCTCCCTTGTTCGGTCGGAATCAAATGGGTCTTTAAGCCAGCATTATAAAGATGCCCGGGCCGACTCTATGTCGAACCCGGGCGGGCGATGCAATCTTTACGCAAATGTAAGCAAATGTTCACACGTCAACAATTGACGAACACCATGTTACCGATTGTGGCTCCGGTGACGAGTTAGTCCTCCATGCCGAGATCGATCGTCGTACCCTCGAACACCTTGTTGACGGTGCGGACGGCGCACATCTTGCCACACATGGTGCAAGTGCCCTCGGTGGCGGCGGGGGACTCCTCGTAGCGCTTCTTGCCGGTGACCGGGTCGAGCGCGCACTTCCACATGGAGTCCCAGTCGAGCTTGCGGCGTGCCTGGCCCATCTTGTCGTCCATGTCGCGGGCGTGGGGTACCTTCTTGGCGATGTCGGCGGCGTGTGCGGCGATCTTGGTGGCCATGAGGCCATCGAGCACGTCCTGGGCGTTGGGCAGGCGCAGGTGCTCGGCCGGCGTCACGTAGCACAGGAAGTCGGCACCGGAGCTGGCGGAGATGGCGCCGCCGATGGCAGCGGTGATGTGGTCGTAACCCACGCCGATATCGGTCACCAGCGGCCCGAGCACATAGAACGGGGCATTGTGGCACAGGCGCTTCTGCAGTTTCATGTTGGCGGCGATCTCGTCGAGCGCCATGTGACCCGGACCCTCGACCATGACCTGGACGCCGGCAGCCCAAGCGCGCTTGCACAGCTTGCCCAGCTCGATCATCTCAGCGGTCTCGGTGGCGTCGTTGGAGTCGTAGAGGCAGCCCGGGCGGCAGGAGTCGCCGAGCGAAATCGTCACGTCGTACTCGTGGCAGATCTCGAGCAGCTCGTCAAAGTACTCGTAGAAGGGGTTTTCGTTGCCGGTGACCTCCATCCAGCCAAACAGCAGCGAGCCGCCGCGGCTCACGATGTTCATCAAGCGGCCGGTCTCCTTAAAGGTCTTGGTGACCGACTTGTTGATGCCGCAGTGGATGGTCATAAAGTCCACGCCGTCCTCGGCGTGCGCGCGCACGACCTCGAACAGGTCATCCTTGGTAAGCTTGACCAGCGGCTTTTCCATGTAGCCGATGGCGTCGTACATGGGGACGGTGCCCACCATGAGCGGCGTCTCGTCGATGAGCTGCTGGCGGAACTGGCGCGTCTTGCCCGAGTTGGAAAGGTCCATGATGGCGTCGGCGCCAAAGTCCTCGGCGATCTTGACCTTCTTCCATTCCTCGGCGGCATCGGCTTTATCGCCCGAGATGCCCAGGTTGACGTTGACCTTAGTAGACAGGCCCTCGCCGACACCAAAGGCGCGCATGCCTTTTTTGATGTGCACGATGTTGGCGGGAATGGCGATGCGGCCGTCGGCCACGCGCTCGCGGATGTACTCGGGGTCGCGATGCTCGCGCTCGGCGACTTCCTTCATCTGCGGCGTGATCTGCCCGGCGCGGGCGAAGTCGATTTGCGTGACGAGCTTGGGCTCGGTCTGTGTGCTCATTGGCACGGCTCCCTTCGTTGGCATTAACCATATCAGGTTTGCGGGTCAGGGCGGGCGCGCCCAGTCTCAGCCTGCCGTCTTGTCCTGCAAGCTCCCCGTTTATGTAATGGGCTCAAGTATAGCTCGAATGGGTACGATTGGCCTAACGAGCGTGCCTGTGGGGAGGCGAACATGGAAGACAAGCATCTATATCGAGAGACGCAATGGGATGTATCGGCCGAGGAAAGCCGTGCGCACCATGGCCTTGTCGCGATTGGTTTTGCGGTGCTTGCTGTGCTGGTGATTGCCGTTTGTATCTGGACGTTTGGTGGTCGCGGCGGCGCTGCATGGGAGTTCGAGGCTGATGATAGCCTACCGATAATGACGGTGAAGGTCGCGGGTGGCAATACCGTTGCCGCGCCGGGCGACTATTGGTATCCGCGCGATGGATTTGTCCAGCTGCAGCTGAGCGGCGGTTCCATTCCTGGTGAAGAGATCGAGCGCGTGACCTTCGATGCGTCGCTTAAGACGCTGTCGGTCGAGCTCAAAGATCAAGGGGATGTGCCCACGACGATGGATATCGCGCTGACGGAATGGCGCTTGGAACCCCCATCGGGTGTTGCGGTGTCCGAGGTAGAGCACGTTAAGATTACCTACCAAGATGGCTCGACAAACGAAGTTGCCAAAGCCGACGGCTTGGCGGAATAGACGCCGTGCCTAGGCAGCACATTCAAAAGTAGCGGTGGTCCTACAAGGTCTGTTCGTTCAGGAAGACCAAAGTGTTCTTATTTGAAAGCTCGGGAAAGTGACGATAACCAACGTCAAACGCGGTGAGCCCGCTTGCATCCTCGAGCTTGTTTTCTGCCATCCACCGCACCATGGAGCCGCGCGCCTTTTTGCTGGCGGTCGACCGTTGGATGGGCTTCCCGTTGCGGATACCCTCGCCAAAGAGGCATGTGACGGCCGTGGCGTCGCCCGCGAGGTGGGGCAGAACGGTTTTGGCATACTCTACGCTGGCGAGGTTGACGATCGTAGCGTTGGAGCCCGCCGGAGCGATGGCCCGCGCGAGCTTGTCGTTCCAAAACGCGTAGAGGTCTCGGGCATCGTCAACGGCGAGCTTCGCGCCCATCTCCAGCCGATACGGTTCGACGGCATGAAAGGGACGAACGCACCCGTAGAGGCCGGAGAGGATCCACAGATGGTCTTGCAGCCAGGCGAGCTGCGCGGAATCCATCACCTCGGGTGCCATGCTCTGGTATTGAATCCCGTGATAGGACATGACGGCAGGGGAGAGGTGACGGGCGAGTACGGGATTGTCGAGATCGCCGCTTTTCAGGATGGGCCCGAACTCATGCAGGGTGTTGAGGCAAGGTCCCAGCAGTTTGTCACTCACGTTCCACAGCGCCTGCAGGCCACCGCTGCCTTCATTCCGCTCGATATCTAGCAGTGCGCGGTGGAGGTGAGCCGTCTCGTGCGCAAAAGGTGGAATGCCCAGGACTTCAAAAGCATCTTGGGCCGCACGCATCTGCTTGGCGGGCGAAATGATGACCTGCAGCATGGACTCTCCTCTGCCAAAAAGGAAGTTGCGGTGGAATACGGTCTGTTTTGGCCGTTTATGGGCCAGTTTAGTCCGTATTTCACCGCAACTGATGAAGGGTTGGTTAGGCGCGCTCGATGAAGGCCTTGTAGCCGCGATAGGCCTCGTAGATGTCGGCCTTGTTGGCGAC
Source organism: uncultured Collinsella sp. (assembly GCA_900542365.1). Lineage (GTDB taxonomy): Bacteria > Actinomycetota > Coriobacteriia > Coriobacteriales > Coriobacteriaceae > Collinsella. Next base: position 5,529 of record UQNH01000084.1, read on the forward strand.
CTCCCACAGGGCGTGCATGGACAGGACGGCAACACCGGAGTCGATGACGTTCATGCCGTACTTGGCCATGATGTAGGCGATGGTGCCACCGCCGCCCGCGTTGACGCGGCCGAGCTCACAGGTCTGGAAGTCCACGCCGGCCTCGTCCATGATGTCGCGGATGAGGGCCACATACTCGGCGTCGGCGTCGTTAGAGCCGCCCTTGCCGCGGCTGCCCGTGTACTTGTTAAAGCACAGGCCGCGACCCATAAAGGCTGCGTTCTTGGTTTCGAACTTGCCGGCGTAGCCCGGGTCGAAGCCGGCGGACACGTCAGAGGAGAGCATACGGCTGTGGGCGAGTGCGCGGCGCAGGGCCAGCGGGCTGCTCTCGCCGGCGAGCGTCATGATCTCGGCGACGGTGTTCTCGAAGAAACGGCTCGTCATGCCGGTGGCGCCCACGGAGCCGATCTCCTCCTTGTCGACGATGAGCGTGATACTCGTACGCTCGACGTCTGCCACGTTGATCTGGGCGAGCATGGAGGGGTAAGCGCAGACGCGGTCGTCGTGGCCATAGCCCAAAATCATGGAGCGGTCGAGACCCATGTCGCGGGCGGGGCCGGCGGGCACGACCTCGATCTCGGCGGAGAGGAAGTCCTCCTCCTCGACATCGTACTGTTCCTTGAGGATATCCAAGAACATCTGCTTGACGGGCTCCTTGGGGGCGTCCTTGTCGTCCTCGTCAAACTTGACGGGGCGGCCGCCCACGATCACGTCGAGGATCTCGGCGTCGACGGCGTCCTTGGCCGGCTTGGCCATCTGCTCGCTCGAGAGGTGGATCAGCAGGTCGGAGATGGTAAAGACCGGGTCGTCGGCCTTGTCACCGATGTTGATGTCGACGGTGGTGCCGTCCTTTTTGCAGATGACGCCCACAAGCGCGAGCGGGGAGGCCACCCAGTGGTAGCTCTTGACGCCGCCGTAGTAGTGCGTGTCGAGGTAGGCCATGTCGCCGGCCTCGAAGGCGGGGTTCTGCTTGAGGTCCAGGCGCGGCGAGTCCACGTGGGCGCCCAGGATGTTAAAGCCCTGCTCGAGCGGGGCGGTTCCAAGGTTGACGAGCATAAGGTCCTTGCCGTGGTTGGCGGCGTACACCTTGTCGCCTGCCTTGAGCTCGCGGCCTTCGGCGATCACGGTCTCCAGGTCGACGTAGCCCGCCTCCTCGGCCATCTTGATGCCGGCCTTGACACACAGGCGCTCGGTCTTGTTCTCACTCAAAAACTGCTTATAGCCGCGGCAAAGCTCCTCGAGCTCCTCGATCTGCTGTGGCGTGTACTTTTTCCATGCGCAGGGACGCTCCATGACGCAGGCTCCTTTCGGATCGATCGTGCTGGTTAATGTACCGTGAGCCATCGTATCACGCGCGGGCGCGCGGTGGCGGAGGAGCTTGATGTGCGGTGGCCGCGAGGCGGGGAGCGTGTAAACTGGTGGGAGCAAATCGTGCCCAGCCCAAAGCGAGGTATTCAATATGTCTGACAAGCGCCGCACCTTTGCCGTTATCGACGGCAACTCGCTCATGCACCGCGCCTTCCACGCCGTGCCGCCCACCATGAACGCGCCGGACGGTCGCCCCACCAATGCGATCTTTGGCTTTTTAAACATGTTTCTCAAGATGATCGACGCCTTTAACCCCGACGGCGTGGTCGTGGCGTTTGATAAGGGCAAACCGCGCGTGCGCATGGAGATGCTGCCGCAGTATAAGGCGCAGCGCCCGCCCATGGACCCCGATCTGCATGTGCAGTTCCCTATGATCAAGGAGCTGCTCACCGCGCTCAACGTGCCGATTCTGCAGTCCGAGGGCTGGGAAGGCGACGATATCCTGGGAACCATGGCTCGCCTGGGCGAGGAGGCCGGCTGCGACATGCTGCTGGTGACTGGCGACCGCGACATGTATCAGCTCGTGACCGAGCACGTCAACGTGGTCTCGACCCGCAAGGGCCTGTCCGACGTGGCGATCATGACGCCCGAGAGCGTGGACGACCTGTATCACGGCATTACGCCGGCGCTCGTGCCCGATTTTTACGGCCTAAAGGGCGATACGTCCGACAACATTCCCGGCGTGCCGGGCATCGGTCCCAAAAAGGCGAGCGCGCTTATCGCGCAGTACGGCAGCCTGGACGAGGTCATCGCGCATGCCGACGAGGTCAAGGGCAAGATGGGCGAGAACCTGCGCGCGCATATCGACGACGCGCTGCTGAGCCGCAAGGTCGCAACCATTCGTACCGATGCGCCTGTCGAGCTCGACTTTGATGCGACGTCCTTCCCGGCGTTTTCTGCCGACGAGGTGTCCGCTACGCTGGGCACGCTCGGCATTACGGCCATGCAGAACCGTTTTTTGGCGCTGATTGGCGGCGAGGGCGGGGCTGCGGCCGCTGCTAGCACGTTTGAGATGCCCACGATTGAGCGCACCGCTGCCGGCGATGCCGAGGCGCTTGCTGCCGTGGCGTCCGAGGTTGTCCGTGCGATCGA
>UQNH01000085.1:0-7959 GCA_900542365.1 uncultured Collinsella sp.
CTCGCCCAGCCCCGTCGCGGCGGCCCCGGCATTGATGCGCGCCCGCAGCTCGTCGCTCGGCACGGTATCGCTCGCGTCCCACAGCTCGGGATTGAGCGCGGGCGCATGCGGGTCCACAGCGCAATGCGAGCTCGTGTGTTCGTCGCCGATGGGCATGTATTCGATAAAGCGCAGGTTGATGGGGCGGTCGAGCGTGAGCCGCGCGAGGGCCGCCACATCCTGGTTGAGCCGGCGCACAACAACACAGTTGACCTTAACCGGCTCAAAGCCCCAAGCCAGCGCCGCGTCGATGCCAGCCATGGTCTGCTCGAGCCGACCCAGGCGCGTGATCTTTCCAAACAGCGTAGGGTCGAGTGTGTCGAGCGAGATGTTGACGCGGTTAAGCCCGGCATCTTTGAGCTGTGGCGCCAGCTTGGGCAGCAGGGCGCCGTTGGTGGTGAGCGAGATGTCCTCGATCTGCGGGATCGCGCGGATGTCGCGAATGAGCGGAATGATACGGCGGCTGACCAGCGGCTCGCCGCCCGTCAGGCGCACGCGGCGAATGCCCTCTCCCGCCACCAAGCGCACAAAGCGGGCGATTTCCTCGGCACTGAGTAGCTCGTCGTGCGCGCGGGGCGCCACGCCATCGGCCGGCATGCAGTAAATGCAGCGAAAATTGCACATGTCGGTAACGGCAATGCGCAGGTAGTTGATATCGCGGCCAAAGCCGTCATGTTGCACGTGCCCGTCCACGCAGCCCTCCCCTCACGCGGCGTTTTATTCTTCGGAAAACATAATACCCCACGGGAGAATCATGCCGACACCCGTACGACAGGACAGGTCGCTTCGAGCAAAACGGACTTTCCAAGCCCATCCTCAGCATACAAACCATCACAACATTCGATGCTTTTCCCGTTTTTGGCAAAAAACGTCGAATGTTGTGATGGTCTGCCTGCCCACGGCACCCCGCAGAAGGACCGGAACGTCCCTAAAGGACGCCGTCCCAGTGCCGAATCACGAATTCTCGCAGGTCGTTTTGACGCTTTTGGAACGCTTCGCTTCGGTCGCACTTAAGGCCCATAGCGAGCGCAATGGCGTTCATCGCCCGGTGCAATTGCAGCTGGTGGGCAAACTGAGTCCCGGTGAGGACGATCATCCTAAAGCCCAGCGCGCTCAGCACGGTCATACGCTCCGCATCCGACGCGCTGCGCTGCTTATCAAGATGGTCCGAGCCGTTATATTCAATCCCCGTACCGCTCGCAGGCGCATATACGTCGATCTCGAAATACCCGGCCTTTGCGAGATACTTGAACTCGTTGGGAACATCGACCCAATGGTTGAGCTCGATCTTGGCGTATCCCAGCCCGCCCTGGGAACGTTTTGCTACGACCATGATTGCGGTGGCCGTCTCCATGGGCGACCGCGCGCCATCGTGCACGCGCTTGAGCACGGCGGCCGCGCGTATGGCCCCCTGACGAGATCGGTTCTCATTGCAATAGGCAATCAAGTCGGCAACGGTATACCTCTGCCCCATCTCGATATAATCGCCTGTCGACAGATGATTCAAATGGTATCGGGCGCAGATTTCATAACCATACTCCAGCTGTTCGGGCTCACTCATCCACGAACCCGCTTGGACAAAGCACATGGCCTCATCAACCACCAGAAGGCCCTCTGCCACCTCGATAAGATGGCCTGGAGGTACCGGCGCCCCAAACACGTGGCACCTAAACCCAGCCGGCGTCGAACGCTCAAAATCGAAGTTGACGAGTGTGTCGATATGATCGAGCTCTTCTCGTGGAATACCAAGCGAAACCAGATAGTCGGTAACGATCCCAACTGCTGTCGAAGCCCTCAGTCCCTTGGCATCGAGTCCCAATTTGGGCAGGCTCGCAGTCGGCTCCGCCTCGCTAGCAAGCGAGTCCTCATCGTATAGGCTGCTTGCTCGCGAGAGCGGCTCGGACGGGCGCGCCACATTGTGGTACAGCCAGGCAGTCTTATGGGACAGGACGATCGGCAGGTCCATGAGCCCTCCAATGGAGTCGGATAACCAACCTTATTCCCCTGCCCACGGGTCCGCACACCTTCGTGCGCAAGAAAGCGATTCCACCCGATCGAGTGGTAGAAAAACCATCACAACATTCGATGCTTTTCCCGATTTTGGCAAAAAACGTCGAATGTTGTGATGGTTTGAGACGAGGTGAGCGGCATGAAGGGTCAAAGCATCGTGCTCGAACGGGTTAATCCAACTCTTTTAAGCCATGCGCCAGCTGCCAGTACTCGCCGTGCTGGGCGAGCAGTTCTTCGTGCGCGCCGCGCTCGATGATGCGGCCGTGTTCGAGGACCATGATGGCATCGGCGTCGCGGACGGTGGACAGGCGGTGCGCGATCATAAACGTGGTGCGTCCGCGCATGATGCGGTCCATACCGCGCTCGATGAGCTTTTCGGTGCGCGTGTCGATGCTCGAAGTGGCCTCGTCCAGGATGAGCACCGGCGGGTCAGCGACGGCCACGCGCGCGATGGCGAGCAGCTGGCGCTGGCCCTGCGACAGGTTGGCGCCGTCGGCCGTGACCGGCGTGTCGTAGCCTCTAGGCAGGCGGCGAATAAACGAGTCGGCGCAGGCCGCCTCGGCAGCGGCGCACACCTCCTCGTCGGTCGCGTCGAGCTTGCCAAAGCGGATGTTCTGCGCAATGGTGCCGCTAAACAGGTGCGTATCCTGCAGCACAATGCCGAGCGACCCGCGCAGGCTGGCCTTGGCAATGTGCTTGACGTCGATGCCGTCGTACGTGATCTCGCCGTCATCGACCTCGTAGAAGCGGTTGATGAGGTTGGTGATGGTCGTCTTACCTGCGCCTGTGGAGCCCACAAAGGCGATCTTTTGGCCCGGCTTGGCAAACAGGTTGAGATCCGTGAGCACACGGGTGCCTGGCACGTAGGAAAAGTCCACGGCATGGAAGCGCACGTCGCCGGCAAGTGGGACCAAGCCGCACGTGAGCTCGGTGCCATCGGCAGCCACCGCACGGCCCGACTCATCAACGGCAGCCACATCATGCAGGTGCCCGTACGCGCCCACGCCCTGGCCCTCGGGAATCTTCCACGCCCACGCGGCGTCGCCCGTCTGCACCAGCTCCACGCAGCCCTCGTCCACCTCGGGCTTAAGGTCCATGGCGGCAAACAGGCGCTCGGCACCGGCCAGCGCGTTGAGCAAAAAGTTGCCCAGCTGCGTAAACTGGTTGATGGGCATGGCCGCCTGGCGTACAAAGACCAGGTAGCTTGCAAGCGCGCCTACGTCGGCGAGCCCCTTGATGCAGAGCATGCCGCCCGCCACGGCGACGATGGCGTAGTTGGCATAGCCGATCACCACGGTCATGGGCACCATGGAGTTGGCGTAGGCCTGCGCGGCACCACCGGTGCGGCGCAGGCCTTGGTTGCGTGTGTCAAAACCAGCCACATTGGCCTGTTCGTGATTAAAGACCTTGATGACCTTTTGGCCCGAGACCATCTCTTCGATATATCCGTCCAGGTCGCCAAGCGATGCCTGCTGGGCGGCAAAGAAGCGCTTAGAGCGCGCGCCCGAGTAGCGCGCGTACAGCACAATGGCCGCGTCGCACACGAGCGTGATAATCGTGAGCTGCCAGTTGAGGATGATGAGCATAGCCGTGGTGCCGACCATTTGGATGCTCGCCTGAATCACGTTGGCAAAGCTGTTGTTGAGCGCCTCGGAGACGGTGTCGACGTCGTTGGTAAAGAAGCTCATGATGTCGCCCGAACGCGTGCTGTCAAAATAACTGAGCGGCAGCGTCTGGATGTGTGCAAACAGGTCGCGGCGGATATCGGATACCACGCGCTGGGCCGCACGCACCATAATTTGCGAGTAGCCCAGAGCGGAGAGTACGCCCACGGCGTAGATGATCGCCGTCAGGATGACCTGCTTGGCGAGCAGTTCCTCCCCGCCCGTGGCCAAACCGTTGACGATGGGGCGCACCATGTAGGTGCCGGCAAGGCTTGCGATGGCGGCGATAGAGGCAAGCGCACCCACCGCGAGCAACGAGAACTTGGCATGCCCCATGTAGGAGAGCAAGCGGCGGAGCGTCTGCGCCAGATTGGCGGGACGGGCCTGAGCGGATGTCTTAGGCATGGTGCTCACCTCCTTCCGTGGCTTGAAGTGATCCGCTGGAACCAGAGGAAGACGGGGCATTTGCGCCGTCCGCGACGCCCGCATCCCCCGCAAACTCCATCTGCGAGGCATAAATCTCCTGATAAATGGCGTCGCCCGCCAGCAGATCCTCATGCGTGCCCACGCCGTGGACACGTCCGTCGTCCAGCACAATAATGCGATCGGCATCCATGACGCTCGCAATGCGCTGTGCGATGACAATCACCGTCGTATTGGGAATCTGAGCAATATGCTCACGAATCTTGGCGTCGGTCGCCATATCGACCGCGCTGGTCGAATCGTCAAAGATGAGCACACGCGGATGTTTGAGCAATGTACGCGCGATGCACAGGCGCTGCTTCTGCCCGCCCGAGACACCGGCACCGCCCTGGCCCAGATAGCCGTCGAGTCCGCCGATGCGATCCAGGAACTCGTCCACACATGCCGCTCGACAGGCGCGCAGCAGCTCCTCGTCGGTGGCATCGGGCGCGCCCCACTGCAGGTTCTCGCGCACGGTACCCGTAAACAGCACGTTCTTTTGCAGCACGATACCCACGGCGTCGCGCAGGGCAACCAGGTCGTAATCGCGCACATCGCGCCCGCCCACGAGTACGGCGCCTTCGGTGGCGTCGTACAGGCGCGCGATCAGCTGCACAAGCGAACTCTTGCCCGAGCCCGTGCCGCCGAGCACGCCCACCGTGGAGCCTGCCTCAATGCAAAGGTCAATATGCTCGAGCACATCCTCGGCAGCATCCGCGCGGTACTTAAACGACACGTCGCGAAACTCGATGCTTCCGTCGGCCACCCCGTGCACGGCAGCGGCAGCGCCGGGCGCTTGGATAAGCGAACGCTCGTCGAGCACCCGCGAGATGCGCTCCACGCTGGCAAGTGCGCGGGTGAGCAGCAAAAACACGTTGGAGATCATCATGAGCGAGTTCATGATGAGCAGCACGTAGCTCATAAAGCCCGTGAGCGAGCCCACGCCGAGCTCGCCGGCAAGAATCATGCGACCGCCGATCCACAGAATGGAAAGCGCCGCCACGTACATCGACAGCTGAAACACCGGCAGGTTGAGCACGGCGTTGCCAAAGGTCTTCGTCGCCGTGTGCGCGAGCTCGGTATTGACGGCATCGAACTTGGCCTCCTCGTGCTCGGCGCGCACGTACGCCTTGACGGCGCGCACGGCGGTGAGGTCCTCCTGCACCACACCGTTGAGATGGTCCATCGAGGTCTGCAGCTGGCGGTAGAGCGGACTGACGCGATAGGTGATAACGCCCAGCACGATCGCCAGCACCGGCAGGATGATCGCGAAAACGGTGGCGAGCGGACGCGACAGCACCAGCGCATAGACCAAGCCGACGATAAGCGTCACGGGGCCGCGCACCATGGGGCGAAAGCCGTTGCCGATGGCGTTTTGGATGACGGTGATATCGGTGGTCATGCGCGTGACGAGCGAGCTGGCATCGTAGTTGTCCAGATTGCCAAAGGCGAGCGTCTGAATCTTGCGATACTCCGCCTCGCGCAGGTTAGCGCCCAGCCCCGAGGCAACGCGGGCAGACGTGCGCGCATAGCCCAAGCCAAGTACCAGCGAAAATGCAGCGCATATCAACATATACGTGCCCTGCAACAGCATATAGTTGATGTCGCCCGCGGGCACGCCCACGTCGATGATATTTGCCATGATGACCGGGATAAACAGCTCGAGCGCCGTCTCGGCCGTCACAAAGAGCACGCCGAGCATGGCATCGCGGCGGTATGCCCCCAGATAGGAAAACAAAATCTTGAGATTGCGCACGCAGGTTCATCCCCCATCAAACGTTGTTCGCAAACCCACGTATTATGGCGCGCCGTGCAGCGGTGTCAAGTTTTCCGAAATCGATTTCTGTAAGGCTAGTGCAGGCACCAAGCTCGCAGGACGCGCCCCTGTATTCAATTGGAAATGAACGCGAGCGTGACTTTTTCACCCCGATGCCAGCACAAACCTTGACTCTACAATCGTTGTAGGGTTTTCACTACACTGGTACGTAAACAAACCCAGCCAGAAAGCCCCGCCCATGGAACACGACCTCACACGCGGCAATGTCCTCAAGACCATCGCGGTCTTTGCCCTGCCCTATATGCTCTCGTACTTTTTGCAGATGCTCTACGGCATGGCCGATCTGTACATGATGGGGCAGTTTAGCGGCGCTGCCGGCATCACCGCCGTGGGCAATGGCGCGCAGACGCTCTATATCATTACCGTGGCGCTTGTGGGCCTGGCCATGGGAACGACGGTCATCGTCGGCCACGCCGTGGGTTCGCGCCGCTTTGACCGCGCCGAGGCTGCCATCGGCAACACCATCACGCTCTTTATGGGCGTCTCGGTGGTGCTGGCCGCTGTCCTGCTCGCACTGTGCCCGCAGATCGTGGCACTCATTGGCACGCCAGTCGAAGCGGTCGAAGGCACTGCCGCCTACCTGCGCATCTGCTTTGTCGGCATTCCGTTTATCGCCGCATACAACATCCTCTCGGCCATCTTTCGCGGCCTGGGCGATTCGCGCTCGCCCATGTACGTGATCGGCGTGGCATGCATCATCAACATCGCACTCGATTTTCTGTTTATCGGCCACATGGGACTCGGTCCCGTAGGCGCGGCACTCGGCACGGTAACCGCCCAGACGGCAAGCGTTGCCCTTGCGCTCGTGTGGCTCAAGAGCCGCCGCACGAACATTCACGTTAAGCGCAGCGACCTGCGTCCCCAGCCCGAGGTGCTCGGCAGCATTCTTAAGATCGGCGTGCCCGTGGCCGTACAGGACGGCTGCATCCAGGTGGCGTTTATGTTTATCACCGTCATCGCCAACCACCGAGGGCTCGTCGACGCCGCCGCCGTGGGCCTGGTCGAGAAGATGATCAGCTTTTTATTCATTGTGCCGAGTTCCATGGGCGCCACCGTCAGCGCACTCACGGCGCAAAACGCCGGCGCGGGCAAGGGCGACCGCGCGCGTCAGGTGCTCAAGGACGCCATGACGATCTCGGTAGTGTACGGCTGCCTGATCACGGTGCTGATGTGGCTGGTGGCGCCGGCGTTTATCGGCTTTTTTGCCAAGGACGCTGCAGTAGTCGCCGCCGGCACCGGCTATATGCGCAGCTACATTTTCGACGCGATTTTTGCCGGCATCCACATTTGCTTTAGCGGCTTTTTCGCTGCATACGGCAAGAGCTACATCGGCTTTGCGCACAACGTGCTGGCGGTGGCGCTCATTCGCGTGCCGGGCGCGTGGCTGCTGTCGAACGCCTATTCCGATACGTTGTTTCCCATGGGCATCGCTTCGCCGTGCGGGTCCATTCTGTCGGCGGTCATTTGCGTGATTGCATTTACCGTACTCAACCGCCGCGGGGCTTTTGACAAGTTGGTGGCGTAGCGGGGCAACGCGAGATCGCCCTCATCGACGACATCATCAGCGACGACCCAGCAACCTACGTGACGCAGATCACGGTGCCCGTTTCCCCAGCAAAGTAAGAACCGCCCCGAAGGCATCGTGCTTCCGGGCGGTTCTTCAATTTGGCTATCGATGCCTTACACCTCTGGCACCTGACCAGTAGCCAAGATCTGCTCGAGTGCGTCCTCATCCAATACAGGCACGCCCAACTGCTCGGCCTTGGTGAGCTTGGAGCCCGCTTTGGGGCCGGCGACCAGATAGCTCGTCTTCTTTGAAACACTGCCCGAAACCTTGGCGCCGAGCACCTTGAGCGCCGCACCCGCCTCGTCGCGTGTGCGGTTGACGAGCGTGCCGGTCAGCACAAACGTCAGGCCCGCGAGCGGCTGGGCGTCGGCGAGCTCGCC
>UQNH01000086.1:0-7751 GCA_900542365.1 uncultured Collinsella sp.
GGCAGCTCGGCGGTCATGGCCTCGCGGGCGGCCTTGAGCTTGCTGGCGCGAATCTGGGCGCCCTCGGGCTCGTAGAACGCACGCTCGCAGGCACGGCCGCAGGGATGCGGGCAGATGGTGCCGGTAATGAACGGCAGGGCGTTGCGCTCGATGATGATGTTGAGTGCGTCCTCGTAGCGGCCCTCGTCAACAGCCGCCAGATAGGCGGGAATATCCTGCTGGATGGGGCAGCTCGTGCGGCACGGCGTGGTAAAGCAGTCGGAAAGCGGGCTCTTGCCGGCGACCTTGCGGTCGGGCAGCGGGCGCAGCGGCTTCTTGTAGAGCGGGTTGGTGAGCGAGTCGGTCTGGATCGCAGTCACGGCCTCGAGAGAGACGCCCACGAACGGCTTGCCATCCAGGTCGGTAAACTCGCCGGCCATCTGACTAAAGCGCTCGTAGCCACCGGGCTTGAGCACGTCGGTCGCCAGGGTAACGGGCCAAATGCCGGCATCGTACAGGGCGCGGATGTTGTAGACCGTGGCACCGCCGGAGTAACTGATGCGCAGCTTGCCATCGAACTGCTCGGTAATGCGACGGGCGGCCTCGATGGTCAGCGAGAACAGCGAACGGCCCGACATGTACATCTCGGTGGAAGGCAGCTCGTTCCTCGTCACGTCGACGGGGAAGGTGTTGGTGAGCTTGACGCCAAACTCCAGGCCGCGCTCGGCGCACAGGGCAATCAGGCGCTCGAACATGGGCACGGCGTCAGCCCACTGCAGGTCCTCGCGGAAGTGCGTGTCATCGAAGACGATGTAGTCAAAGCCCAGCTCGTTGAGGCGCTGGCGGGCAAACTCATAGCCCAGCAGCGTGGGGTTGCACTTGATGTAGGTGTTGAGGCCCTTCTCGGTGATCAGATAGGTCGCGATGCGCTCAATCTCCGCCGGCGGGCAGCCATGCAGCGTGGACTCGGTAATGGAGTTGGAGACGCGCGACGGGATGGACTCGACAAACGCGGCATCGACATGCTCAAACTTGTCCAGGTTAGCGAGCGCCCACGTGCGGCACTCGTTCCAAACCTCGGAGCCGCTGGCGTCCTTCATGCCCTCAATGTACGCATCGACCTTGGGGCTCTTAATGCCCTCCAGGTCATAACCCACGGACATGTTGAAGACAAAGCCGTCCGGGCTGCCCAAGCCGTACTCGCGAGCGATCAGGTGGCAGGCGAACCATGCCTTCACGTACTCGGCAAAGGCCTGCGGAACCTCGAGCTCGGTCGACCACTCGCAGTTGTAGCACTCGTCCTGCGCCACGATACAGGGCTTGTTAACGCACTTGGAGAGCTCCTCGCCGTCCATAACCTGAACGGTCTTAAGCTCAAAGAAGCGGGAACCGGCCACATAAGAGGCCACGATGTTCTGGGCAAGCTGCGTGTTGGGACCGGCGGCCGGGCCAAACGGAGTCTCGATGCGCTCGTCAAAAATGGGAAGCGCGCCCTCCTGGTTGGTCGTGACCATCTTGCGCACGCCAAAGATGGCGTCCTGGGTCTTGTGCTCCTCGATGATCCAGTTCATCAGCTGCGAAAACGGGATCGGCCTCATGATGTCGCTCATAATGAGCTCCTCTCTGTAACGCCCGGCGAGACCGCGCGGCGGGCGCAAATACGGTGTAGCGCTAGCACAGCGCCGGCGACCCCGCGGAGGCCGCCTATACGCGGGTCGGACGTGGCGAAACATCCGACCCGCGTGAATCTACTTGTAATTAGTAGGCGCGATCGTTGAGCGTGCTCCAGAGCTTCTTGGACTCAGCCATGGTCCACGCGTTGATCTTGTCCTCATCGATACCGACAAACTCGCGATCCTTGTACAGGACGCGACCGTTGATGATGGTGGTGCGGCAGTTTTTTCCCATCATGCCAAAGAGCATGTGGCCGTCGATGTTCTCCTCGCTCAGCGGCGTAAAGGGCTTGTAGTCCATGACGATGACGTCGGCGACGGCGCCGGGCTCAAGCACACCGAGCTTACGATCGAAGTACTTGCTGGCCATCTTGGCGTTGTTCTCGAACAGCATGGTCATAGCCTCGCACCAGCCCACGTTGGGCATGGCGGCGTTGTGGCGCTGAATGATCAGGAAGACCTTAAGGCTCTCGAGCATGTCGTGGGTGTAGGCGTCGGTGCCCATGCACACGGGGATGCCGCGGCGGAAGAACTCGAGCACGGGAGCACAGCCAACGGCGTTGCCCATATTGGATTCGGGGTTGTTGACGAGCCAGGTGCCGGACTCCTTGACGATATCCATCTCGGCAGGCGTCACGTGGATGCAGTGGCCGAGCATGGTGTCGGGACCCAGCAGGTTGTGCTGCAGCAGACGCTCGACGGGACTGATGCCACCGCGGCTGAGACGGGAGTCCCACACGTCATTCATGCCCTCGCACACATGGATGTGGAAGCCGGTCAGGCCGTTGTTGGCCTCGGCCATCTTGTCCATGGTCTCGTCCGACAGCGTAAAGGTGGCGTGACCGCCAAACATGGCGGCGATCATGTGGTTGTCGTTATCGCGACGCTCCTTGGCGGCCCACTGGGCAAATTCGGCGTTCTCGGCAATGGCCTGGTCGCATTTTTCCTGGCCGCGGCGATCGGAGACCTCGTAGCACAGGCACGAACGCATGCCCAGCTCCTGAGCTGCATCCTTAATGGTAAAGAGGCTTCCCGGGATCTCACAGAAGCTCGCATGGTGATCGAAGATCGTGGTGACGCCATCGCGGATGGAGTCAAGAATCGTGGCATAGGCGCTGGCCTTGGTGCCGTCGAGCGTCAGGTTGTCGTCGATCTTCCACCACTGCTGCTCAAGATTCTCCAGGAAGTTGGTGGGGTTGCAGCCCTTAATGGCAAGGCCGCGGGCCAGACCCGAGTAGATGTGGGTGTGGCAGTTGATAAGTCCGGGCATGATGAGGTTGCCCTGGGCGTCGACGTACTCGGCATCCGGGTACTTGGCCTTGAGCTCGCACTCGGGGCCCACTTCGACGATCGTATCTCCGTCAATGGCGACCGCACCGTTTGGAATGAACGGGGTCTGAGCGTTGCGAGTAAAGACGGAACCGTTAGCGACCAGAAGCATGGATGCTCCCTTCAACATCAGGGGCGGGGTTTGACACCTCTGACATAGCGGAGTGCGAAGCGCCGGCCTACACCGGAAACGGGCCCTCTCCCGTCAACGCTTCACCAAAGGGACAAACCCTTTGAAGTGCGGCTTGACGCCGCATGACGTCGGCGGACGAGGCGATGCGTCCGCCGACGAATAGCACCGAATTGGTTACTTCTTGCTCTCGGGCAAGACCAGATCCACGGCAGCGTCCTTGGCGGCATCGATGTGCTGAGCCACGACCGGCGTCTGCGGAAGGATCAGGTTAAGGACAATGGCCATGATGGCGGTGGGGGTTACGGCATTGGAGCCGATGACGGTGGACACCCAGGCGGGCATACCCTCGCCGGCAAGGCAACCGCTGGCCATCCAGATACCCAGGCCAAAGACGACGGAGGTACCGACGATGGTGGTAGTGCGCTGCGTGAGGCCCTCGCGGGTGAACATGCGCACGCCGTTCATGGTGATGGTGCCAAACACGCCCACGGTAGCACCGCCGATGACGGGCTGCGGGATAGCGGAAAGGACGGCAGAGAGCTGCGGGAACAGGCCGGCGACGGCAAAGACGGCCGCGATGATCACAAAGACCCACTTGTTGACGACCTTGTTGGAGCAGATGATGCCCACGTTCTGGCCAAGGGCGCTGGTGGGAAGACCGCCCAGCAGGCCGCCGACCATAGAGGTGAGGCCCTGGGACACGATAGCGCCGGAGAGCTCGCGCTCGGTGGGCATACGGTCGATGGAGCCCAGGCAGGCGGCGGAGACGTCACCGATAACCTGGATGGCAACCATGGGGAACACGACGGCGAGGGTGATGCAGACCTCGGGATCAAACTCGAGCGCATAGGGCATGAGCTTGGGAAGGGCGAAGACCTGAGCGGTGGCGACGCTGGTGAAGTCGATCATGCCAAAGGGGATGGAGACGATCATGCCAACGATCATGCCAAAGAACACGGATCCCAGCTTGAGCGTGCCCTTACCAAAGTTGGCGAGCGCAAAGACCACGGCGAAGGTGATAAGAGCGACGCACCAGGCCTGCGGGGTGCCCCACAGCGGCGTACCCATACCGCCGGCCATATACTTGACGGCCGTGGGATACAGCGAAACGCCGATGGAGAAGATGACCGTACCGGTCACGACGGGCGGGAACAGCCACTTGATCTTGCTGTAGGCCAGACCAAAGAGGACCGCGACGGCGCCGCCGACGATCTCGCCGCCCAGCAGCGCACCAAAGCTAAAGCCCGAGGCACCCATGGCCTGCAGGGCCGGCAGGAACGCGAACGAAACGCCCATGACGATGGGCAGGCCGCCGCCGATGCGACGGAAGGGAGCGAAGGCCTGAAGGGCCGTGTCGATCGCCGAAAGAATGAGCGCGACCTGGATGATGTCGGTGCTCTGTTGGCTATTAAAGCCGTAGACGCCGGCCATGATGACAGCCGGGGTGATGATGCCGGCAAACGATGCCAGTACATGCTGAAGGGCACACGGGATCATTTCCTTAACGGGAGGCATGCCTTCACGAGTGAACAGGGCTTCAGTGCCGTTCGTAACCGTCTCCTGGGTCATTTGACCACCAATCCTCGAAATAGTTGTTTTCGCATCTAACGCTCTATTGTGACGCAGTGCGGGGTTGAGGTTGTGCCTTCGTTGCATATCGTATTAAAGATGATTCTCATTCTCAATAATAATTTTTTGTTATCAGACTATTCTTCAGCTGAGATAACGCATTTCCGCAGGTCAGGAAAGTGTCTGGTCAAAATAACATCTAACTTTTCTTTTGGTCGACCGCTTACCGCCAAAATCCTACCGTTCGTCTGTATTACGCAATGTACCTGCGGATATACGAGATGATGGGCAGCGTGTTACCATGAGAAAAAATTGTTATGAACATTTCCGATTTCACCCAAAGGAGTTGCCCGTGAACGAGACCGTACGTCGCTTTTTGCCGATGGTCGATTTCTTGGAGCAGGTACTCGGTAAGAACAGCGAAATCGTGCTGCATGATTTCTCGGATCCCGACCACGCCATCGTCGATATCCGCAACGGTATCGTGAGCGGCCGCAAGGTCGGCGGTCCCGCCACCGATCTAGCGCTCAAGATCATGCACGACCCCAAGTATCGCGACCTGCCGTTTATTACGGGCTACGAGGGCCGCGGCGCCGGAGGCAAGACGCTGGAATCCGCAACGTACTTCATTCGCGAGGATAATGAGATCGTCGGTATGCTCTGCGTCAACACCGACCTTTCCACGGTACGCTCCATCAACGCCATGGCGCAGCAGCTCATGGCGTGCTTCGACGCGGCGCCGACGCGCACGGAGCCCGCCCCTATCGAGGTCGAAAGCCTTTCGGAGTCCACACAGGAGCTCATCGACCGCAGCATTGCCGAGTTGCTGAGCGCGCGCGGGCTGGATGTAGCGTCGCTTGGTCAGAGCGACCGCGTGGACGTCATTCGCCACCTCAACGGCAACGGGGTGTTCATGCTCAAGGGCGCCGTGGCCTGCGCCGCCACCGCGCTGGGCATCTCGGAGCCCAGCGTCTACCGCTACCTGCAAAAAGTTCGCAAGGAGGGCTAACGAGCAAAATGGAGCGCGGCCCCACAAGCGATCCGTCACTTGACAAAAGACCCTGCAGCTCGCACGCGCTGCAGGGTCTTTTTGCATGTCATGTTTAGTTGTTGCCAACGCCTTAGAGGGCGGCGACGACCTCGATCTCGACCAGACCGCCAGCCGGAAGGGCAGCAACCTGGAAGGCGCTGCGCGCGGGGAACGGGGCCTCGAACTTGGAGGCGTAGATCTCGTTCACGGCGGCGAAGTCGGCGATGTCGGCCAGGTAGACCGTAGTCTTGACGACATCGGCAAAGGTGGCGCCGGCAGCGGTCAGCAGGGCCTCGACGTTAGCAAGGGACTGCTTAGCCTGGGCCTCGACGCCCTCGGGCATCTTGCCGGTTGCGGGGTCGATGCCCAGCTGGCCGGACAGGAACACCATGTTGCCGGTCTGGATGCCGGGGGAATACGGGCCGATGGCTGCAGGTGCGTTATCGGAAGACACGACGGTCTTGCTCATGTTTTTCTCCTTACGATCAGTTGAGAAAGCGTGAGCGCGGCGTTCACACCGGGAGGCACAGTTCGGTCTGAACACCGCGCTTGATTGGGATGGTACTCAAGGTTTCCGTTTGATGCAAGAATATTATCAGCTTGCGAGAATATTTTATCGCCCAACGGTTTCCCCGAACCGCTGAACGGTTCTCCACAGGGTCAGCCAGCCCAAGCTGCTGAAGACTTTATCCCGCTTGGAGCACGGGCATCGCCTGCCGCAACGGCACCACTATACTTTTGAATATCTGAGCATTTTGAAAGGCAGGATATGACCGCAACCGCCAGTCGAACCACCAACCGCAGGCCCGAGCTTTTGGCGCCCGCCGGAGGGCCCGAGCCCTTTGCCGCCGCACTCGCCGCGGGGGCAGACGCCATTTACTGTGGCATGGGCAGCTTCAACGCCCGCCGCAAGGCAACCAACTTTACCGACGAGGCCTTTGAGCAGGCCTGCCGCGCCGCGCATCTAGCCGGGTCGCGCGCCTACGTCACGGTCAACATCGTCATCAAGCAGTCCGAGATGAGCGATGCGCTGCAACTCATCCATCGCTGCTCCACGCTGGGCGCCGATGCCTTCATTATCCAGGACTGGGGTCTGTTCTTTGAGGTCAAGCGTACCATGCCCGGCATCGAGACACATATCTCGACCCAGGCGAACATCCACGACGACCGCGGAACCCTTTGGTGCCGTGAGCAGGGCGCCGACCGCGTGACTCTCTCGCGCGAGCTCTCCATCGACGAGATCGCCGCCATCCACGACGCCGCGCCCGATGTGGACCTTGAGGTCTTTAGCCATGGCGCCATCTGCTTTTGCTACTCGGGTCTGTGCCTGCTGTCGAGCTTTGCCATGGCGGGCCGCTCGGCCAACCGCGGCATGTGCGCTCAGCCCTGTCGCCTGCCTTACGAGCTGATCGACGAGAACGGCCGCTCGCTCTCCCCTGCCGGTCGCGAGCGCGCGCTGTGCCCGCGCGACACCAACACGTCGCAGCTTGTTCGCCGTCTGTATGACGCCGGCGCCGCATCGCTCAAGCTCGAGGGCCGTATGAAGGCCCCCGATTACGTGTATTCCATCGTCGACGTGTATCGTCATCAGATTGATGACATGCTTGCCGATGTTTCGACCTCTAAGGATGAGAATGCCGCCCGCCAGCGCCAGCTCAAACGCTGCTTTAATCGCGACTTTACGCACGCCTACCAGGATGGCACCTCGGGCGACGAGATGATGAGCTACGAGCGCTCCAACAACCGCGGCCAGATTGTGGGCACGGTGCTGGGCAGCCGTCTGGCCAACCGCGATGTACGCGGACTCAAGCCCGACGACCGCCGTCGCCGCGCCGCCATCGCCCGCATTGAGCTGTTTGAGCCCGTGGGCAAGGGCGACCTGCTGGAGCTTCGCCACGATAACGAGTTTGACCAGTTCCTGACCACCATTGCCGCCGATGATGCCGCTGCCGGCGATGTTATCGAGTGTCGCGTGCCCCGTAGCATGCCCGAGGGCTGCCGCGTCCGCGTGATTCGCAGCCAGCGTGCCATCGACGCC
>UQNH01000087.1:0-7704 GCA_900542365.1 uncultured Collinsella sp.
CTCTTCCGATCTCGTTACCGCCGCCGATGACGCACACGCGCTGGCCGCTCAGGTCGGGCAGCTCGTCATCGCCGATGGCGCGCAGCATCTTGACGGCCGACTCCACGCCGGGAGCCTCTTCGCCCGGAAGGCCGAGCTTCTTATCGCTGTGGGCGCCAATGGCCAGGTAGACGGCATCGAACTCGTCGCGCAGACGGGCAAGCTCCTCGCCGTTGACGGAGTGGTCGAGCTCCACGTCGATGCCGGCGCTCAAGATCCAGTCGATCTCGGCCTGCAGGCGCTCGCGCGGCAGACGATAGCTGGGGATGCCGTAGCGCAGCATGCCGCCCAGGTGGTGGCGCTGCTCCAAGATGGTCACCTTGTGGCCCATCACGGCCAGGTAGTAAGCGCAAGAAAGACCGGCCGGGCCGCCGCCGATCACGGCGACGCGCTTCCCGGTGTTGTCCACCACGTGCGGCTTGTGGTCGTTGAGGTCGCTATGCTCAACGGCAAAACGCTTGAGGGCGAGGATGTTCATGGGGTCGTCGACCATGCCACGGCGGCAGTGCATCTCGCAGGGATGCTCGCACACCAGGCCGCAGACGAGCGGCAGCGGATTGTTCTTGCGGATGACCTTGACGGCGTCGGCATAGCGGCCGGCCTCGACCAGCGAAATGTACCCGGGAATGTCGACGTGCGCCGGGCAGCCCGAAACGCACGGGACGCGGGCCTCGCGGTCAAAGCCGCAGGAGTGCTCGCGAATGTGGTGCTCAAAATCGTCGCGGAAGCCGCGAATGGCCGTGAGTGCCATGGCGCCAGCTTCGTAGCCGATGGCGCAGTCGCTCGAAAGGTAGATGGTGCGGGCGGTGCGCTCAATCAAGTTGAGCGTGGACTCGTCGGCGCGGCCCTCGAGCACATCGGCGAGCAGGTCGCTCAGCGCGCTCAGGCCCACGCGGCAGGGCGTGCACTTGCCGCAGCTCTGGGTGGAGCACAGATTGACGAGCGCTGCCGTAAACTCAACGGGGCACGGGGCGAGCGAACTCACCGCCAGACGACGTCCGAGCGCATCGTGCAGGTCGTCCATGACGGCCTGAGCGTGGCTGCGTTCCATTACGTGCAGTCGAGCCATAAGATCCCCTCTCACATGGCAGCCCGGAGGCGAGGCCGGGCGAAGTTGCTACACGCACAACACTGACCTAAAAAGTTGTTAGGTCTCCACGCAGTTCGGCAGGCGGTATGAAATGTCACCCTCGGCGGTGAAATAGAACATTACCGCAGATAAATGCCATATTTGATAAAACGCATTACCAAATGACAATGCCCCGTCCACGCAATCACGTGGACGGGGCATTGCTCTAGGTATGCGGCCAGCGACCCTGTTGCCTTTACTTAAGCTCGGGCCAGAAGTCCTTGTTGGCCTCGATCATGTCGTCGAGAACCTCCTTGGCGACCTTCATCGAAGGCACGGTCTTGTTCAGCGTAAAGGCCTTGAGCGCCTTCTCGTAAGAACCCTCGATCGTAGCCTCGACCACGAGCTTCTCGGAGTTCAGCTGCTGCATCATGAGGCCCTGCTGGAACAGAGGAATGTTGTCGCGGCTGATGACCTCGGGGCCATTCTTGCCAATGTAGGCAGGCAGCTCGACCATAGCGTCGTAGGGCATGTTGGGGATAGCGCCCTTGTTCTCGCAAATGACCAGGAAGCGCTGCTTGGTGTCGTTCTTCAGAGCGATAGCCAAATCGGCAATCCAGTCGCCGTGGCTGCCCGCATAGAACGTGCTCTCGTCGATCTCGCCCGTCTTCTCGTAGTGGTCGATGCCGTCGAAGAGGTTCTTCTCACGCGTCTCCTCAACCTCGTTAGCACGGGTGCGCTCGGGGTTGGAATGCTCGACGAACTCCTTCTGCTGCAGGTAGTAGTTCAGATACGTGTTGGGCAGGTACTCCGGGAAGCACTCCATGATCTCGTACTCGCCCTTCCAGACGTAGTACCAGCTGCCCTTGGTGTGGCGGTTCTGCTCGGGGTGCTCGTCAGTGGCCTCCTCGGGCTTCTTTGCCATGAGCGAGCCCATGCCCTTGAGGTAGGAGTCGGGCAGCAGAATCTCATGCTCCTTGATGTACTCGCGCAGCTGCGGGAGCACCTCCTCGCCCTTGTGGCGGATCGAGGTGAACCAACCAAAGTGGTTGAGGCCAAAGTAATCGTACTCGACATCCTTCTTGTCGATATCGAGTGCGGCGCAAACCACGTCGATGATCGCGATCGGCATGTCGCAGATGTTGATGATGCGAGCGTTGGGACGCAGCACGCGGCAGCCCTCGGACACGATGGCAGCAGGGTTGGAGTAGTTGAGAATCCAGTAGTCCTTCTTAGCGTACTTCTCAACGTCATCGATCAGCTCGACCATGGGGAAGATGGTGCGCATGCCGTAGGCAAGGCCGCCGCAACCGCAGGTCTCCTGGCCCACGCAGCCGTGACGCAGCGGAATCTTCTCGTCCTGCTCGCGCATGGCGTAGCCGCCCACGCGCATCTGGGCAAACACGAAGCTCGCGTCGGTAAAAGCCGTCTTTTTGTCGGTGGTCACCGTGAGCTTGATGTCCAGGCCGAGGTCCTCGTGCAGAATCCAGTCCACGAGCACGCCGATCTTGCGCTGGCGCTCCTCGTTGATGTCGTACAGACGAATCTCGTCAACGTCGAGCTCGTCCTTGCGCAGGGCGATGGACTTGACGATGCCGGGGGTAAAGGTGGATCCGCCACCACACAGAGTAATGATCATTGTTTACTGCTCCTTCTCAATTGCGTTTTCGACCTTGTCGCGCATCTCGGCGACCTTCATGCCAAAGATGATCTGGATATTGTTGCCGTTACGGTTGATGCCGCTGTTAGGCACATGGTTGATGAGGTTCTCATCGATGAGGTCCGGGTTCTTAACGTTCACGCGAAGACGCGTAAAGCAGTTCTCGAGCTCCTCGATGTTGTCCTTGCCGCCAAGACCTGCGACCAGGTCGGCAATACCTGCATCGACGCCCTCTGCGGGAGCTGCGGCAACAGCGCCCTGCTTCACCGCGACAGACGCGGCGGCCTCGCCCTCGGCAACGGACTCGGCGAGCTCGGACTCCTCCTCGCGGCCAGGCGTGTGGAGGTTGAGCTTCTTAATCAGGAAGGTGAAGAGGAAGAAGTACAGAGCGGCGTTGACGACTCCGAGCACGAGCATCATCGGCCAGTTGGTCTTATCGACACCGAGGACCAGGTTGGAAACCACGATGTTGATGATGCCGCCTGCAGTCGAAGCGGGCACGGAGAGGACCTTGAGCAGGACCAGGAAGATACCGGAAAGAACCGAGTGAACGACAAAGAGCACGGGAGCGGCAAAGACAAAGAGGAAGTCCATGGGCTCGGTGACACAGGAGAGCACGGCGGTGATGATCAGCGGGATGATAACGGCCTTGGTCTTATCCTTGTTCCCCTTGTAAGCGGTGAAGATAAAGGCGAGACCGATACCGATGTAGGGCCACAGGTTGTTGAAGGTGTAGCTGTTGAAGTAGGTGCTATCGGAGAAGGGCTGGCCCGTCATTGCCATCTCGGCGACACGGATGGGATAGGCGCCGGCGATAACCTGATCACCCAGCGTCAGGGTGCCACCCACATCGGAGAACTGGAACGGAGTGTAGATGAGGTGGTGCAGGCCGGTGGGAACGAGCAGCTTGTTGAGCATGCCGTAGATAAACAGACCGATGTTGCCCGACTCCTTAATGATGCCGGCAACGGAGGAGATGGCGCCCTGAACCGGAGGCCAAACGATGCAGAAGCCAGCGCCCATGATCCAGGAGATGATGATCATGATCAGGAACGGAAAACGAACGCCCGAGAACATCGAAAGGGCAATGGGGAACTGCTTGTTCGAGTACTTGTTGAACACGGCACCGGTGATGCAACCAAGAATGATGCCGCCAAACACGCCGGTATCGAGCACCTGAATGCCCATAACGGTGCTCTGGCCGGTTCCGGTAAGGCCGAGCATGCCGCTCGCTTCGGCAAGAGAGCCGGTGGCGTTGAGCACGATGTTGTTAGCCTGCAGGAACAGGAAGAACGACATCAGGGCGATAAGCGAAGCATGGCCCTTGTTCTTCTTTGCCATGGCGCCGGCGATGCCCACGCAGAACAGAATCGAGAGGTTGTTGATGATAAACATCAGCGACTGATAGACAACGGCGCCCACAAGCTGGAACGGACCGGAGCCCAGTACGGGGATCACGGCGCAGATGGTCTTGTTGGTCAGAATAATGCCCACGATGAGCAGAATGCCGGCAACCGAGAGATACATCATCGGCTGAACGATCGACTTCGCGAACACCTCCAACGGCGCTTTGAAATTGAACTTCTTTTTTGCGGTCATAGCGGTACTCCCTTTCCTTTTCCGCAAATTAAGACAGATGTGCCCTGGACAAGGCCATAAGCCCTGCCTTATATCAATCGATGTGTGGGCACGTTATGCCTAGAGACCAGGTTCTCCAAGCAGGTTAACAATGTGATATGCGAGATAGCTCTTCTCGGCATCGGTAACGACAACGTTATAGGTAGACGACAAGTGGGCAGCTATGGCGTCCGCGCACGAGAATGCGCACGGATACGCCGTTTCATCGATTCGGAACAGCGCGTCGCCATTGATTTGCCCGGCCGCAGGATCGAGCGCTCGCTGTGCGAAAAACTGCAGGTGACGAACGAAACGTTCGTAAGGCAGCGAGGTGTCATCGAGGGTCGTAGCATAGCGCTCGGAAACAATCGCAAGCACGTCGCGAACAAGCTGGACCGAGATGATGAGACGGTCGGAGCGTTGCGGCATGGTGGCGTTGACGATATGCAAGGTAATGAAACCCTGCTCCTCCTCGCTCATCTCGATGCCCAGGTAGTCCTTGATGATCTGCAGCGCACGGCCCGCAAGCGCGTACTCCTTGCGATAGAACTGCTGAATCTCAAGCAGCAGCGGGTTCTCGCAGCGAACGCCCTTGCGCTCACGATCGAGGGCAAGGCTGATATGGTCTGCGAGAGCAATGAGAATCTTGTCGTTGATATCAACATTGAGCTCTCGACGGAGCATCTGAACAATGTCCTCGGAAATCACGAGGTTGACGGTGGGAATGGACTCCAAAAGATGTGCCAAGCGGTCAATCGTACGCGAATCCTGAGAAGTTCCCTCCTGCAACGCGTAGGTCTTTTCGACCGATGCCTCGTCGATGGCATCGCCGGCATGACGGCCAAAGCAGAGGCCTCGACCGATGACAATGAGCTCGAAGCCATCGTCCGAAGTGACCATTGCGACGTTATTGTTGAAAACTCGCTTGATAACCACGGTACCCACCACAAGAATTTACTCGGAAAGCCAGACGACAGGCTCTTTAACAGTAACAGGGCCGGAAGCGTGCTCACGAAGAGTCGAGTTCTCCGAACGCTCGCATACAATAACGAAGACCGTGGGATCGAAGCCGGCGGCGCGGACCGCGTCGAAATCGACCTCGACGAGGGGCTGGCCCGCGTCGACATGGTCACCCTGGGCAACAAGCGCATGGAAGCCCTTGCCCTCAAGTTTAACAGTGTCGATTCCGATATGCAGCATCACCTGAGCAGAGCTGTCGTCGGACATGATGCCCAGCGCGTGCTCGGTCGGAAACAGCGCCGCGACGGTACCGGAAACAGGAGCGCACACCGTTCCCTCTTGGGGAACCACGGCAACGCCATCGCCCACCGCACGGCTGCTAAAAGCGGGATCATTGGTTTTTTCTAGATTAACAAGCTCGCCGGAAACAGGGGCGAGGATTTCGAACTCGGAAGTCGCAGTCGTCTGCTTGTCCGAGCCACCCATAAGGCGAGAAAAGAAACCCATGGTGACATGTCCCTTCATAAATATAGCCCAACCAAAATCAAACGAATGCATCCATAGAGACACACCCGTTCAAAGACTTTGGTTAGGCCCACGTCCGAGGGACTCGGTAACCTTCCGCATTTCTTTTTACGGGAGCTATTGTAGACAAGCCCAAAGCCAGAACAATCATTATGACCGGTGAGCGGTATTATTTCTTCGATAAACGGTATTTAGGCGGCACTTAGGGGCGTTCCTTTCCCGCCGGCACCCAGGGGCACTCCTCACTCTGGTGCGTTGGGAACAGGTTTGTTTGCACCAGGTTGGTGCAGATTAACCTGTCCCCAATGCACCAATTTCGTATGCACTAGATGAAGGGCTCGCATTCCTTCCGCACGACGCAAGCCTTGCTCAGCATCTGGGAAACAGCGGATAGCTTGTTGGGATCAAGCTTGCGAGCGCCTCGCGGACATACGGCAATGCAGCGCATGCAGGAGATGCACGCCTCGCCAGCTGCTCGCTTGGGGTCGCCCTTGTCGATAGCACAAACGGGGCACGCCGCGGCGCATGCACCGCAGGAGACGCAATCCTCTGTTGCCTCGGGTGCCATGCGGTGACCTCCGGCTTGTTTATAAGGACGATTGCCGGGAATAGAGGGCTCGGATGCATCCTCAGTCAACAGCTTTTGCTGAATTTGCTGCGCAAACTCTGCGAGCTGCGCCGCATCCTGCGCATCCGGTCGCCCAGCAGCAAACTGACGAGCAACGGAATGCTCAGCAATAGCAGAAACCGCTGCAACCACCCTAAATCCGGCGCGCTTCGCAACGTCCTCCAGCTCTACGAGCGTGTCCTCAAACGCGCGGTTTCCGTATACACAAACCAAAACAGCCCGAGCCCCGTTGCCGCGCACCATGTTCAGTCGGTCGACCGCCATGGCAGGGACTCTGCCGGCATACGCTGGCACGGAGATAGCAGCCACGTCGTCCTTCGTCATCGAGACCTCGTGGAAATCCAACCCGCTATCGGTCAGATCGACGGTAACGGTATTCTTGTCCAGCGCTCCAGCCACAAGGCCAGACACCTTCTGCGTTCCACCCGTCGGACTAAACACAATTTCGAATACGCTCATCTAGACACCCTCCCCCTACGCTCAGCAACGCGTCAAGCCGTTTTCACATCCAGCCAGAGTATACGGCACGTGGGTCCCCGTTTTAATGCACCAAGCACCCCAATGCACCCACCCTACGCTGTCTGCCTCTTCGTTTTGTATAAATTACGGTACAGATTGTATATATTTACGGGATACCGCCGTGTTCTCCCGAGGTACCCCATCCTGGCCCGTGCAAAAAACGGAGTATTCTGCAACGTGACCGCGCCAGCACCGCCGCGGATGGGCAAAACTGTAGGGCGCCGCATCCTTTTAAGTCCCGACATGGCGAGAATGACGCGCCCCTGCTCCGGAAAACGACGAAATCTGACTCAGAACGCTCGCTAGGGATATCCGAAGGCCACCGTTGGCGACGTCAAATCATATGCAGACAACTCGAACTGCAGAATACTCCAAAAAATGCACGGCGCACCCCATGGGACCCATTGCCGCATGGTAGGAAACAGGCCCACGGCATCCTCTAGATGCATTCCCGAGGAAATCACATTTGAACTAGCGATCGGATACGGCAAACAAAAAGGGCCCCGAGCGTAGTTGCTCGGGGCCCTTGGTTCACCTCGCTCTAGCGGGCGATGCGTGCGTTATTTGCGCTTGCCGCCGCCGTCACCGGGGCGGCGGGAGCTGCTACCGCGCTTGCCGCCACGACTATTGCCATAGCTGCCACGGTTATCGCGACCGCCGGCGCGGCCGCCACGGGAACCGGCCTGG
>UQNH01000088.1:0-7697 GCA_900542365.1 uncultured Collinsella sp.
CCGTCGGCCCCAACACCATCGAGGCGCCGACCAAGGCGCTCGCCCGCCGCATCGCCGACGCGTTCGTCGATCCCTTCGCTGGCATCCTCGCCGCCCTCGCACTGGTCTCGCTCTACATCGACGTGCTCGCCGTGCCCGAGCTGCAGCGTGACCCCTCCACGGTCATCGTCATCGGCATCATGCTGCTGGTATCGGGCGGCATGAAGTTTATCCAGGAAGCCCGCAGCGGCAATGCGGCCGAGGCCCTTAAGGACCTGGTCTCCAACACCTGCTGTGCCCTGCGCGACGGCGAGCGCGTCGAGATCCCCTTCGACGAGCTCGTCCCCGGCGATGTAATCCGCCTCTCTGCCGGCGACATGGTGCCGGCAGATGCCCGCATCATCACCGCGCGCGACCTGTTTGTGATCGAGTCCGCACTCACCGGCGAGAGCGAGGCCGTCGAGAAGACCGCTGCCATCACCGTCGTCGAGGGTGCCGACGGCTCCGCGCTACCACTCTCTGCCTGCAAGAACATCGTCTTTACCGGCACCTCCGTGCAAAACGGCACCGCCATGGCGCTTGTCGTTGCCACCGGCTCGGACACCTACCTGGGCGGCATCGCCAAGATGCTCAACGGGCGCGGCGAGAAGAGCGCGTTTGACCGCGGTGTCTCGAGCGTCTCCATGTTGCTCGTGCGCCTGATGCTCGTTATGGCGCCGGCGGTCTTTGCCATCAACGTCGCCACCAAGGGCAACGTCATCGACGCGCTGTTGTTCGCCACGAGCGTGGCCGTGGGCATCACGCCGCAGATGCTTCCCGTCATCGTGACCACGAGCCTGTCGCAGGGCGCCAAGGACCTCGCCCGCCGCCAGGTTATCGTCAAGGAGCTACCGGCGATCCAAAACCTCGGCGCGATGGACGTCCTGTGCTGCGACAAGACCGGCACCCTCACCGAAGACCGTATCGTGCTCGAGCGCTACCTCAACACCGACGGCAACGAGGATGCGCGCGTGCTGCGCCATGCGTTTTTGAACAGCTTCTTCCAGACCGGCCTCAAAAACCTTATCGACCTGGCCGTCATCGACCGTGCCGATGTGACGCCCTCGACCGTCGTGCCCGATTCTATGCTGGGCCAGAGCCTGCGCGACCGCTATACCAAGGTCGACGAGGTGCCCTTCGATTTCTCGCGCCGTCGCCTGAGCGTGGTCGTCGCCGACGCCCAGGGCAAAACCCAGATGGTCACCAAGGGGGCTGCCGAGGAAATGCTCGAGATCTGCTCCTTTGTCGAGGTCGATGGTGCCGCCCAGCCGCTTACCGAAGATAAGCTCACCCAGATTCGCAAGCAGGTAGCCGGGCTCAACGCCGAGGGCCTGCGCGTGATTGCCGTGGCGCAGAAAACCAATCCGCGCTGCGTGGGCGAGTTTGGCATCGCCGACGAGTGCGACATGGTGCTGATGGGCTTTTTGGCCTTCCTCGATCCGCCCAAAGCAAGTGCCGCGGGCGCCGTCGCCACCCTCGAGGCCAAGGGCGTCGCCGTTAAGGTCCTGACCGGCGACAATGACCGTGTCGCCGCCACCGTCTGCGAGCAAATCGGTATCGACGCGAGCAACGTCTTACTGGGTTCCGAGATCGATGCGCTCGACGACGCCGAACTTGCCGAGCGCGCCGAGAACACCCATCTCTTCGCCAAGCTCTCGCCGCTGCAGAAAGCACGTCTGGTGCGCGTCATGCGCGGGCTGCTCGGTCACACCGTGGGCTTTATGGGCGACGGCATCAACGACGCCGCCGCCATGCGCGCGAGCGACTGCGGCATCTCGGTCGATTCGGCCGTCGACATTGCCAAGGAATCCGCCGATATCATCTTGCTTCAGAAGGACCTGGGTGTGCTCGAGCGCGGCATCATCGAAGGCCGCCGCACCTACGGCAACCTACTCAAGTACCTCAAGACCACGGTGAGCTCCAACTTTGGCAACGTGCTGTCCGTAACCGTCGCAAGCCTGTTCCTTCCGTTTTTGCCCATGAGCGCTCTGCAGCTGGTGCTGCTGTCGCTGGTCTACGAGATCGTGTGCATCGCGCTGCCGTGGGACACCGTCGATGACGCCTGGACTGCCCGCCCCCGCGCTTGGGACGCCGCGTCCATCAAGGGCTTTATGCTCGAGCTGGGCCCCGTAAGCTCGCTGTTTGACATCGTGACCTTCGCCGCGCTCTTCTTTGTGGTGTGCCCCGCAACCGTGGGCGCGAGCTGGGCAGAGCTTGCCGCCGCGGGCAACGTCGCGGGCATGACGACCTTCGCCGCAATCTTCCAGAGCGGCTGGTTTGTCGAGTCCATGTGGTCGCAGACGCTCGTGATCCATATGCTGCGCTCCCCGCGCCTGCCGAGCCCGCGCGACCATGCCGCACCGGCACCGTGCGTCCTCACCGTGTTGGGCCTGGCGCTCGTCACCTGGCTGCCGGCAAGCCCCATCGCTGATGCGCTCGGCCTCATGGCGCTGCCGGCGAGCTTCTTCGCGCTGCTCATCGGCATCGTCACCGCCTACATCGCGCTCACCCAGCTGGCAAAGCGCCGCTACATTGCCCGCCACGGCGAGCTGCTGTAACGCACGAGTTGTTACGCTCGACCCATCAGGCGGTCAAAAAGTCCCGCCTCAAGTTAAACCACTCATTTAAGCACGTCCCCAATGAGTGCGGCGGAATGGCTCCCCTTGACAGCTTAAAGCCGTCATGCAGGAACCATTCCGTCGCAGCCTTATGAAAGGGACTGGGTTGTAAATGTTGGAGAAGAGCCGTTAGCGCCCAGGGGTCAGGATCACCAGGGCGTCGTGCTCAAAGGGATGCTGAGCCACGCGCACGGTGCCGTCACCGTTATCGCGGACGGGCAGCTTGGCGATGCGCTTGTCCTCCATGTCGAGGACCGTCGCCGTCCAGCCGCGCGCGCCGTCGAGCTTAAACTTGAGCGCCGTGGTGCGCGGCAGGTACGTGACGACGCGATCGCCAACGCGCGCCACACGAATGGCCTCGCGCGCGTCATCGAGCAGCTCCTGCGCCGGAACCACGGCAAGCGCGTCGTCGGCAGCCGTGGCACCCAGGCCGGCAAGCACATGCTCAATCGCGCCAAAGTCCCACACGCCCGCAAACTGCAGGCACTCTTGCCAGCGGAACGGCATGTCGAAGCCCTCGCCCAGCACCGAGCCTTGGCTGCGCGATGTCTGCCAGTTCCAAACGCCGTGTGCGCCGTAAGTTACGCCGGCACTGGCGCCGGCAAGAATCGACGACCATACGCTCGCGCGGCAATCCTGCGCGGTGAAGCGCCAGTACACATTGCGCGACGCACCCATCTGCTCGTAACAAGGCTCAGAGTTGACCATCGGCTTTTTAGGGTAGTTGGCGATAAAGTCCTGCGGCAGACGCCATGCCTCGGGCTGGCCCTCGTAGTTGTGGCCGGGCTGGAACATATAAAAGTCCAGACGGTCCAGATACTGCGCCGGAATGGTGCGATTGGCGCGGTTGATATGCATGGTGCGCAGCGCCTCGGGCGCGCGCTTGACGACCTCGTCGAGCGCGTCCTCGTAATAGGCGATCGCCTCGTCGCCGGCAAAGTCGGTATCGCCCGTCACCACGTAGACGGGGTTGAACTCGCCCAGGTTCTCGACGACGCGGGCAACGTGGGCACGGACCTCCTCACGCGGCATAACCTCGGCGCCGCAACGCTCGGCGATCTTGGCACCCCAGGTACCGGGCACGTAGTTGCACCACATAAGCACGAGCGCCGGACGGATGCCGTGCTCGACGGCAGCACGGCACATGGCGGCGGCGCGGTCCCAATATGCCTGGTTGGGACGGGACCAATCAAAGTGCACGCCGTCCTCGCTGGCATAGGGCCAAATGCCCAGGTCGGGGCAGCAGCGGTCCCACTGCGGCAGCGTGTTGATCTGCAGCACATTCATGCCCTGCTCGGCACGGCGGGTCAGGTAGTAGTCCCAGTCATCCTCGGCAATGCTCGTAAATGCGCTCCAGCACGTATCGGCAAACCAGAAGAACGGTTTGCCCTCGCACAAAAAGCCGTCCTGGCGACCGTTGACGGTCAGCTTTCCCAAACTCATCTGCATGTCCTTTCGTTTGATAAAGGATTTGCGAACCGCCGGGGGCTTTCGCGGTAACCCCGTGCGAAAGCCCCTGCCGCTTGGCAAACCCTCGCGGGCGAATCCCGTCCGCCCCATCAGTCTACCTTGCAAGAAGGGCCCCGCCGGGCTTACGCCTGACGGGGCCCTGTCGTGTAGGTGAGGTCATATGTGACCGAACGGTTTGGCCTTAGGCCTCCATCTCGGCGAGTTCCTCCTTGGAGAAGCCGCAGGCAAAGACGACGGCAGCGGCGATGACAAAGGAGATTGCCATACCAACGATAGCCCAGACGGTGTTCATCTGGCCACCCTGCAGGTAGTTGGTGAAGACCAGGAAGTTGGACGCACCGCCTGCGAGGTAGTAGGTAACCCCCATGAGGCCGGAGAACACAGCGCCGATAGCACCGCCGATGAACATGCCAAACATGGTGCGACGGAAGCGCATGAGGATGCCGAAGAGCGCGGGCTCGGTGACGCCGCCGGCGATGGCGGAGATGACGTAACCGATGGCGAGAGACTTCTCGTCGGGGTTCTTCATCTTGAGGAAGGCACCGAAGGCGCAGCCCCAGACAGCGGCCATAGCGCAGTTGGTGGAAACGAAGACGAAGGGATCGTAACCGGCAGCGATGATCTGAACCTGGGCGAGCAGGATGACGGGCATGTGCATGCCGCAGACCACGAAGAGCTGCCAGAAGGCGCCGAGGATGGCCATGACGATCAGGATGCCGATGCCGCCAAGGTCAGCAAGGCCGAAGAGGGCGTTGGCGATCAGCGTACCGATCTCGTTGCCGATCGGAGCGAGGACGATGAAGGCAATGGGGATCGTGACGATCATGGTGCAGAACGGCGTGAAGACCGTGGACAGCACGTCGGGCATAACCTTCTTA
Organism: uncultured Collinsella sp.; assembly: GCA_900542365.1. GTDB lineage: Bacteria > Actinomycetota > Coriobacteriia > Coriobacteriales > Coriobacteriaceae > Collinsella. The sequence continues at coordinate 4,985 of UQNH01000088.1, forward strand.
AAGAACTTCTCGATGAAGTACAGGACGGGCACCGAAAGGATGATCGGCAGGACGGACTGCTGGTAGTTGGCAGCGGCGATCTGGATGCCGTAGACGGAGATGATTCCGCCGCCCTCCTGGGTGGCGACGCTCACCACGGAAGGAGCCATGAGGGCGCCACCGAGCAGCATGCCGAGCACGGGGCTGGCGCCGAGCTTCTTAGCGGCGGCATAGCCCAGGTAGATGGGGATAAAGGTAAACGTTGCCTCGTACAGGGTGGTGTAGAGGAACGTGTAGGTCGGGTCGTCGGCCGAGAGCACACCGAGCATGGTGGGGCCGAGGACGGCCGCGATGGTGCGGAACAGACCGCCGGCCATGAGCAGCGGGATGAGCTGGGTCATGGAGCCCGACAGATAGTCGAGGATGATGTTGGGCAGGTTCTTGAGCTCGAACTTCTCCTTGGGAGCGTCGAGGTTCTCGTTGACGGCCTCACCCTGCTTGACGCCGGACATGGCGACGAACTCGGCGAGCACCTTGGGCACGTTCTGGCCAATGATGACCTGGAGCTGGCTGCCGGCAAACTGGCAACCCAGAACACCCTTGACCTTCTTGATCTTCTCCACGTCGGCCTTGCTGTTATCCTTGAGCGTCAGACGCAGGCGCGTCATGCAGTTGGTGGCAACGGAAACATTCTCCGCACCGCCCACGAGCTCGAGGACATCGGTGGCAATCTGCTTGTTATCTACTGCCATGGGACCCCTCCCCATATCTTCGTGTGCCAGCCCCCTTGGGCTTAGGCACGCCTTTGGCCCGGCGACTATAACCCCTTACGGTTGCCGGACCCTTGGATACGCTGTCGTAAACAAGGTGTTTACTGAACGTTTACGGGCTTTAGTTTACACGGAGCGCCGAATTTATGGCAATTTTGCCGTCTACAGTCCGGTGAACGGTAGGAAATCGGGGGTGAACGTATTTGAATGGCGGGAGATGGTCTCTTTGACCCTCTATTGATATATAGCCATTTACGTGGGATTTTTTTTGATGAACACCTCACTGATCTGTTAACTCATCAACAGAAGCCCTGCTAGAAACTAGTAAACATATGTTTAGTAGTTCATGGCGTGTTCAATTTTGCCGTTTACCGAGTTCATCTGGTTATTCTTCAATTCTAGATTACACTAAACATGTTTAGTTTGTATTGCCGCAGATGCCAGGCATTCGCGGCGTAAGGGAGGCAGCTCATGGAGCTCAAATTGTGTACCTACGCAACCGTCACCACCTTGGGCGACTTTGGCCCCTGGATCAGCAAGGTCGTACTCGACCTGCCCTGCACCGTGCGCGCCAACGACATCGACGCGAACACCTTCCATATATATGTAGAGCGTCACGAGCGCTCGGGCGAGGTTCTGATGCGCAAGGAGCGCGGCGCCGACCATGCCGCGCCCTCCGTGGGTTACATCGACATTCTCGCCGCATATCCGTGCGACGAGAACGGACGTAAGCTCGCCGTGGGCACCCATGTGGCGCTCGAGGTCGCCGAGCAGCGCCTGACCAAGACCATCGAAGGCGGCGTCATGGGCTCGCGCATGCTCGATGACCAGCTGCGCATCACGCAGCTCACAGCTCTTCCCGGCAACGACGGCGACGATCCCACCTGCGGCCTGGTCTTCGACACCTGCCGTGGCGATATCTGCCCCGCGCTCAAAGGCTGGAGCAACGCCACGCAAAAGACCGCCGTCGACGGCATCGCGCTCGAATACGGCTTCTTTGAGCCCACCTTTAAGGCCGAAGACTCGGCATGCTTCAACCCCTTTGCGCCCGAGGCGACGGTCGTGCCCCAAAGGGCACCGCTCGTGGTGTATCTGCACGGCGCCGGCGAGGGCAAGGGCGCCACGCAAGGCGAAGGCGCTACGCGCGCCTATATCGGCAACCGCGTGACGGCCATTAGCCAGGCGCAGATCCAGCGCTACTTTGGCGGCTTTGCCTGGGTGCTCGTGCCGCAGTCGCCCACGTTTTGGATGGACAACGGCGTCGAACAACTCGGTCGCTCCAACCAGAGCATCTACTCCTCCGTGCTCAAGGCGCTTATCGACGAGTTTGTCGCCGAGCATGCCGACCGCATCGACACCGACCGCATCGTGGTCGCCGGTCTTTCCAACGGCGGCTTTATGACCCTGCGCCTGTGCGCCGACTACCCCGATTTCTTCGCCGCGGGCCTTCCCTGCTGCGCCCCGTGGTACAACGCCACGGACGAGGACGTGGCCGCGCTCGCCAAGACGCCGCTGTGGTTTACGCACTCCAAGGGCGACGAGCTCGTGTGCCCGCAGCTGACGGTGCTGCCGCTCACGGCGCGCCTGCGTGATGCCGGTGCCAACGTGCACCTTACGTACTTTAGCCATGTCGAGGACCTGACCGGCGTGTATCGCGAGGCCGACGGCTCGGCCAAGAAGACGTTCAACCACGGCGTGTGGATCCACCAATTCAACGACCTGTGTTATCAAGACTTCGACGGGGGCAACGTACTCATCGACGGCGAGCCGGTGGGCTGCTGGGAGTGGTCGGCCAGGGTTTCGAGGTAACCATCCCATCGGGGGCTCTGACCTTTAGTTTTGTAAACGTCCTCGCGCATGAGCCCCGCTTATCCTGCTCCTTCGGAGCATCGGATAAGCGGGGCTCGCGCTGACGCTCCTATTTGGCAAGGTGTTTTTTAGAATCCATTTTGCGCTCGGCCTCG
>UQNH01000089.1:0-7559 GCA_900542365.1 uncultured Collinsella sp.
CGCGCGCGGCGCTGCTCGCGACGAACGCGAGTCGCGCGAAGATCGTGGTGGCGAGGGTTCGGCCGACCAGGGCCAGAAGCGCCGTCGCCGTCGTCGTTCCCGCAAGCCGCGTCAAGATGGTGGCGAGGGCTCGACCCCGTCTTCGTCTGCACCACAACCGCCTACCGGCGAATAACGCCCGGGAGCGGATTTAACCTGCCTGACCCCAAACGCGTCGGGGTACCATAGCGCTGAATCAACAACCCTCCCTGCGACCGAGCGTAGGGAGGGTTGTGTCGTGAAGAGACATTTGAATGTGTTGGGATGCCTGCAAGGTGTCGGCATCCTGCCGTTTGCGGACGAATTGCTACCGTTTGCCGAGCTGGCGGCGCACGAGGCGCTTGAGGCGTTGTCGCCTACGCGATGCGCCGGCTGCGAGCGCTCCGGCGCGCTTATTTGCCAAGACTGCCTGGCGGCGCTTGCGCTTATCGACCCGCGTTATAGCTGCACTCGATGCGGTGCCCCGTTTGGAGACTTGCTGTGCACCGAGTGCTCGGTCGAGGGCTCGTCCTCGGCGATGGCCGAAGCACTCGACCGATGCCTGGCATGTGCCGTTTACACGCATCCGCTGCCACGGATCATTAAAGCGTACAAAGACGCGGGCGAGCGACGCCTGGCGCCGTATCTGGCAGAGCTGCTATACGACACCGCCTTACATGCCCAGGTCGCGGCGCCCGAACGCTACGGCGGCGTGTTGTCCGGCGCCGATGCAGTGGTGTTTGTGCCCGCGACTGCGGCGGCGTTTCGGCGACGCGGCTTCGATCATATGGAAGCCATCGCGCGCCCATTTTGCGAGCTGTCGGGTGTTCCGTTGCTCGATGCCCTCGTTAAGTACGGCCATGGCGACCAGCGTGAACTCGGCCGTGAAGAACGCCGTGAACGCGCCCGAGGCATGTACGAGACCGTTGAGGACGTGCGGGGCCGCCGCCTGCTGCTTATCGACGACGTTATCACCACGGGTGCGACGATGGCGGCAGCTTCGGCGGAACTCAAGCGCGCCGGTGCCGCGGCCGTTGATGGCCTCGCTCTCGCACGCGTTTGGTAGGGGTGATTCATGTGGCGGTAACAATCAGGCAATGCAACAAGCCGACAAAAGAGCAGCTAGCGGCTTCCGTGATCCTGACGGGCGCCTCGGCGTTGCGTATGATTCGAGCCGAGCGCCGGCAGATGGGCTACATCGGCTGGAAGGACCTTGAGCCCGATGAGGAGCGCCGCGTGCTGTGTGCGTCATCGCCTTCGACCGAGGATATCTATCTTCCCGACCTGGTGCGAATTGGAGCCAAAAGCGGCGAGGTGCAAGAAGATCTGTGCTTGCTGGTGGGATCTGCGGCGCAGCGCCGCCGCATTCCTGGCGTGGGCTGGTCCGTGTGTTCCGGGTTGCCTGCCGGCTCGATTCTAGAGGTGGAACCGGGGGTGTACAGCCTATCTCCCGAGGCCCTTTGTGTTGCCGTCGCCCGCGAGGTCGGCTGTATCCAGGCGTTTGCCCTGGCCCAGGAACTGTGTTCTAAGATTTCACTGAGCGATCGCGGGAAGTATCTGCCTCCCTACACCTCGTCTGTTGCGAATAGACTTGCAAAGGACAAGGACCAACCGGCAGACGTGGGCTACTTTGAAGTCGAGCCGGTGCTGACACCCGATCGCCTGGCAGATTACCTTGCGGCATGCAAGGGGAATGTGGCCAAACAATTGCAGCGTCTGTGTCCCTATCTGTCAGAAAACCTGCGCTCGCCCATGGAGTGCATCATGCTCGCTCTGTTTTCGCTTCCGTTTTCCTATGGTGGGTTTGCCTGCGGTCCTTTTAAGACCGACTACAAGATCGAGTTCGATGACCGCGCGCAGGCAATCTCAAGGATGCCGCATGCAATTTGCGATGCGTATCAGGAAACAGCCCGGTTTGACCTTGAATACAACGGTGAGCTGGGCCATTCCTCCCGGAAGGGACGTATCCATGATGAAAAACGCAACACAGGCTTGATTACTATGGGAATCGAGGTCGCGACGGTCAACAACGAAATGCTCTGCGACATGGAAGCGATGGAAGCGCTCGCATGGCGCATCCACCAGCGCATGGGTAAGCGATATCAGAATCGCGTAGAGGCTCGTCGAAAGAGGCAAGATGCTCTGCTGAATACGCTCCGAGCGTGCTTTGGGCTCAAGCCGGCGTAAAACTATGGCTTTCTAGGGGGTCTGTTTATATGCGCTGTGCAAAAAACGGCAAATATGAGTACTGTTATTAAACTAGTGGCAGCAAAAACAAAGAAACTTGGGCCGAAAATCTGGATTCATTGAATAGATAATAAACGAATGTGGAATATCTTGGCGCCAAGCAGGCTGTGCGGAACTCAAAAAGGGCTCGTGGGGCGGAAAAACGCTGCTACTAAATTTGTAGCAGTACTCATATTTGCCGTTTTTTGCACACGGCACCCTGAGACGGGTGCCCCGGAGCTCCCCGTAGGGGAGCTCCGGGCTTCATGGGGGCACGAATGGTCCGCTCCGACCTGCAAAATCTGTGCTCACGGTGCGAATGACGCCCCTAACCTTAAGCTTTAGCTTGAACTTGGCTATAATGCGCTACGTTCCTGCCAGGCTGTGGTTGCGGACGGACGAAATGTCCATCCTAGTCCAAGACAGACGCGGTCAAAGGGATCCACGTAAGCGACCGCGTGCGCGCGGCGCGATCATGGCGCGTCCTAGATGTAAGCCGCACCGTCCGTTCTACTTTCTTTGGGGCAATACCGCCTCGCGGGCGAGCGGGTCAGTCGTGAAGGTGGCTGCGGCCTCCCGAGCAAACACCCCGGTGCGCAAGTGTGGGGTCAAATACCAGGTCAGCTGGTGGGAACAACCCGATATTCCGCGCAACGCACGGATCGTATACGACACAGAAGGCAGGGTAGTGGACATGGTGAGGGGCAGCTTGATGCACGCGGCTCGGTTAAGTGCTGGGACCGCGGCGGTCATTGCCGTATTGGGCTTGAGCGGATGCGCGTTCAACCCACTGTCCACGTTCACGACACCCACGATTGACCAGATCGAGCGCGAGACCGTTACCCCTACGGTGTCGGACGATGCCCTGGTCACTCCCGGTACCCTGACGGTTGCTCTCGATACCTCCGATGCTCCGCAGGCCATGCAGGGCGCCGATGGTAACCTCACGGGCTACGCGGTCGACGCTGCCCGCGCCCTTGCAAGCCGTATGGGCCTTAAGGTTGCCTTCGTCGATGCGTCTTCTGCCGATTCCGCGCTCGGCGACAAAAAGGCCGACATCTTCATTGGCGACATCAATTCCACGGATGGTGACATCAGCGCGCTTGGTACTTGCCTGTACGACGCTGCGGCAGTGTTCGGAAAGACGAGCGATGGCGAGTCTCTGAGCGTTTCCACCGAAACGCTTAACACCGCTACCCTGGGCGTTCAGACCTCCTCGGCCTCGCAGGAAGCGCTCGCCAAGCAGAGCATCACGGCCAACCAAAAGACCTTCTCCAACATCAACGAGTGCTTTGAGGCGCTCGAGTCCGGCGAAGTCGACTATGTGATCTGCGACTCCACGGCCGGCGGTTACCTTGCGCGCCTGATGAGCCAGGTCTCTTACGTCGGCACGCTCGAGACGCCCTCGACGCTCGGCGTCGCGGGCCTCGCGGCCAACGACGAGCTATGCCGTGCCGTGAGCGATGCCCTCGACGGTATCACGGTCGATGGCACGCTCGAGGCGGTCCACTCCGTTTGGTATGGCACGATGCCCTATGACCTCACCACCAAGACGGTCTCGGGCGCCGACGTGCAGTCGACCGACACCGGATCCGGCGAGTCCGCATCCTCCGATTCGAGCAGCGAGGGTGCATCCTCCGAGGATAAATCGTCCAGCCAGGAGGGCACTATCACCGACGACGACATTAACAAACTCAATAGCTAGTTATTGCTAGGGGTGGCATCTCCTATGCGCTAGGAGAGGCGCCTCTTCACGGTTTCAACACGCATTGCCGGGCTCTCCCAACAGGGGAGCCCGGCTTTTTCGTTTCCATAAAACCAGCAGGTCAAAGACTTTTTTTAGGTGCAAAACCAAAGCCGCCAGCTCCCTCCTATAGCGCACTTTGCCACGGAAAAGTGCGAGACTTCGGTATGCGGTATCAAGCAATCGTTATTCGGGTCTTTGGGAATCCGCGTGATTAAATGCACGGCAATGGGTACATAGCCAGTACAGTAAGTCCCCGAGGCAGATTGGAGCCACGTATGGATATCAAGGTTTCTGGACGCAAGACGACGGTAACCGATGCTCTGCGTGCGCATGTGGATGAGAAGATCGGCGAGGCGCTCAAGGTTTTCGATATCGAGCCTATGACGGTCGACGTTGTGCTTCGTTATGAGAAGAACCCCTCGAACCCCAACCCGGCAATCGTCGAGGTTACGGTTCGTGCCCGCGGTTCGGTGATTCGCGTTGCCGAGCACGGTGCAGATATGTACGCTGCCATCGACCTCTCCGCCGATAAGGTCACCCGCCAGCTGCGCAAGTTCAAGACCAAGGTCGTGGACAACCGCCAGGGCGGTGCCAGCGCAGCGGATGTCGCACCGGTCGAGCGCGTCGAGGATCTTGCCGATCTGCTGCTGCCCGAGGAGGAGGACGACCTGCTCGTCCGCGAGAAGGTCATCGATGTCACCCCGATGACTGAGGAGCAGGCGCTGGTGCAGACCGATCTGCTCGGCCACGACTTCTACGTGTTCGAGAACGCGACGACTGGCCTCATCAATGTGGTGTATCACCGTAAGAATGGTGGATATGGCATCATCAAGCCCCGCATCGAAACACTTGACGAGTAAAATACGTTAACTTGCATGAGTTAACGGCCGGCGGTCATCCCATGCGGATGGCCGCCTTTTTTACGTAAGGAGTCGCTTTGATGGACAAGGCCGCATCTACCGGTCATTCGGACCGTTGCCGCATCGTCGTCGATACCTGCTGCGACTTTAGCCCCGAGGTCGCCGCGAACCTCGATGTCGATATCTTGGGCTTCCCCTTTATCATCGATGGCGAGGAGCGCACGGACGACATCTGGTCGAGCATCACACCCAAGGAGTTCTACGACCGCATGCGCGCCGGTGCCCGCGTGTCCACCTCGGCTGTGTCGCTCGGTCGCTATATCGAGTTCTTTACCGAGTGCGCCAAAGAGGGCACGCCCACGGTCTACCTGTGCTTTACCTCGGCGTTGTCGTCGAGCTACAACTCCGCGTGCCAGGCGGCGGACGCCGTGCGTGCCGAGTATCCCGATTTTGAGCTGTACGTGGTCGACAACGCTTTGCCCTGCGCGACCGGCGCGCTCTTGGCGCTCGAGGCCGTGCGTCAGCGTTCAGCGGGACTGACCGCCAAGCAGCTGGTCGATTGGGCAAACGAGGCAAAGACCTACGTGCACGGCTACTTTACGCTCGAGAGCTTCGACGCACTGGCCGCCGGCGGTCGCATTCCGCCCGCGGCGGCACAGCTCACGGCAAAGCTCGACGTCAAGCCCGAGCTCTCCTACGACCTGGCCGGCTCGCTGTCGCTGATCGGCGTCAACCGCGGCCGCAAGAAGGCGCTCAAGTCCATCCTCAAGTCGTTCCGCGAGAACTACGTGCCCGACCGCACCATGCCCATCGCCATCATGACGGCCGATGCCGAAAAGGACGGCGACTGGCTCGAAGCCGCTATCCGCAAGGAGGAGGGCTGCGCCGACGTCACGATCATTCGCAGCTCCGTGGGTCCCACCATTGGCTCGCACGTGGGCCCCGGCATGGTGGCCTGCGCGTTTTGGGGCAAGAACCGCGCCGACAAGGCGTCGCTTTCCGACCGCATCGCCCGCCGCGTGCGCGGTCAGTAGGCAAGTAACGCGGCCGTAATCGATCCCAACTCACAGCCCAAACGCTGGCACCGAGTATTCAACCTGGTAACAACACCCAACCCAAAAGGAAAGGTTTCATGGTAAACAAGCTCTCCGTCGCATTCATCGGCACCGGAATCATGGGTGCCCCCATCGCCGGCCACATCCTGGATGCCGGCTATCCCGTCTCGGTCAACAACCGTACCAAGTCCAAGGCCGCCGCGCTTATCGAGCGCGGTGCCGTTTGGGCCGATACGCCGGCCGACGCCGTGGCGAACGCCGATGTCGTCTTTACCATGGTGGGCTATCCCTCCGAGGTCGAGGAGCTCTACCTGGCGGGCGACGGCCTGCTCGCGTGCACTAAACCCGGCGCGGTCCTGATCGACCTCACCACGAGCTCCCCCGAGCTGGCGCGCGACATTGCCGAGGCCGCCCAGGTTTCCGGCCGCATGGCGTTTGACTGCCCCGTCACCGGCGGCGAGTCTGGTGCTATCGCCGGCACGCTCACGGCTATCGTGGGCGCCACCGAGAACGATATCGCCCCAGTCCGCGACATCCTTGCCACCTTTGCGGCAAATATCTGCTGCTTCGATGGCGCCGGCAAGGGCCAGGCTGCCAAGCTCGCCAACCAGGTGTCGCTGGGCGCCTGCATGGTCGGTATGGCCGATGCGCTGGCATTTGCCGAGCTGAGCGGCCTTGACCTGGAGAAGACCCGCCAGATGATCCTGGGCGGCACCGGCAAGTCCGGCGCCATGGAGAGCCTGGCCCCCAAGGCGCTCGACGGCGACTACAAGCCCGGCTTTATGGTCGAGCACTTCATTAAGGACCTGCGTCTGGCGCTCGCCTACGCCGATGACCGCGAGCTCGCGCTGCCTGGCGCCGACGTGGCCTTTACGCTCTACGATATGCTCGACGCCATCGGTGGCGCCAAGTTGGGCACCCAGGCCATCACCGTCCTCTACAAGGAGGAGGCCGACGCCATCGCCGCCGGTCTGGACTGGTCGCAGTATCGTCCCGAAGAGCATGGTGCTCACGAGGAAGGTTGCGGTTGCGGCGAGCACGGCGACGAGCATGAGTGCGGTTGCGGCCACCACCACGACGAGGACCACGAGTGCTGCGGCGGTCACGGTCACGATGACGGCCACGAGTGCTGCTGCGGCCACCATCACGAGGAGTAGCGCCCATGAGCTGGACGTTCGTGGTGCTTGCGCTGGTGCTCTTTCTCTTTGCGATCTACATCGGCTTTTTGTGCGGCCAGTGGGCTTGCGAAAAGCTCGTCATCACCAAGCGCGACTACTGGATCGCCAACTTTGCGGGAGCGGCGGCAGTCGTCCTGCTGACCTGGGTGTTCTCGCTGTTCCCCCTGGTGCAGTTTGCGCCGATCGGCTGGCTCGGCGGCTTTATCGCCGGTCTTAAGATGAGCTTTGGCGAGTCCGTCGGTCCGTGGCGCAAGCACGACGAGGTCTTTAACGTCAACAAGGCCCATCGCGCCGCCGCCGACGCGGGCGACGCCGAGGAGCGCCGCCGCGCGCGTCGTAATGGCGCGGCCGATCGACAGCTCATCTCGGTCACCGATGACAGCAAGGGTGCTGGCAAGCACGCTAAGAAATAGTAAGAAGAGGTAACTATGGCAGAAAACAAAGATGAACAGCTCACCGACGAGGAGCTGGCACA
>UQNH01000090.1:0-7470 GCA_900542365.1 uncultured Collinsella sp.
TGCGCCGAGCGCCAAGACCGGCACGTTTGACACCGGTGCCGCGGCGGCTGCGGCCGAAAAGCCCAAGTCGAGCGGCCAGCCCAATGGCCTTTCCAACGCCGAACGCCAGAAGCTCCGTCGTGAGGTGAGCTCGCTCGAGCGCAAGATGGAAACGCAGCGCGCTCGCGTGGAGGAGGCCGAGGCCGCGATGGCTCAGGTCGACCCCACCAACTACACGGCGCTGGGCGAGCAGCAGGCAAAGATCGACGAGGCCCACGCCGCCATGGACGAGCTGGAGATGGCGTGGCTCGAGGCGAGCGAGAAGCTCGAGGGCGAGGAGTAGGCGAGGATGATCAAGGCCGCGTTTTTCGATATCGACGGCACGTTGTTGAGCTTTAAGACCCATCGGATTCCGGCGTCGGCGCAGCAGGTGCTCGACAGCTTTCATGAGCAGGGGATTGCGTGCGTGATCGCCACGGGTCGCCCGACCTACCAGATACCGGATTGGCTGCTCGATTTGGATTGGGATGCGTACATTACGCTTTCGGGCCAGCACTGCTTTGATGCCGAGGGCGTTTACCGCAGCTGCCCGATCGATCCGGACGACGTCGCAGTGATTGTGGACCAGGTGGCGCAGGGGCGCTATGACTCGCTGTGTATGCAGGGCGAGAACTCGTTTGTGAACCGCCTGTCCGAGCGCGTGGTGACGGCCGGCAGCAACGCGGGAATCGTTTACCACGAGGAGCCGTTTGAGCACGCCTTTGATGCGCCGGTCTACCAGTTCTGCGCCTTTGTGGATCCGGCCGACGAGCATATCGTGACTGATGCGGTGTCGCATTCGCTCACTACGCGCTGGTGCGACCTGTTCTGCGACATTATTCCCGCCAACGGCGGCAAGGACCTGGGCGTGGCGGCGACGCTGGAGCGCCTGGGCATCGACGCGAGCGAGGCGATTGCCTTTGGCGACGGCGAGAACGACCTGTCGATGTTCTCGGCCGTGGGCACAAGTGTGGCCATGGGCAACGCGCAGGATACCGTGAAGGCTGCGGCGACCTACGTGACGACCGCCGTGGACGACGACGGCATCTACAACGCCGCAAAGCACTTTGGGCTGCTATAGTTGCGACTCGGCACCTGGGGACGTTCCTTTTCTGCCGGCAGTTGGGGACACTCCTTGCGGGGTGTGCCTCCGTTTTGTTTCCGTCCCGTGCGTTTTGTGAAACACGGTTAACTTTTTAAACAACGGAGTAAGACATGGGCAACTTTTGCGGTAAAGTAAATCAAGCAAAAGTATCCAAAGGCTAACTAGAAGCCATCGCGAAAGGCGGCCCATGGCCCTACGTGAATCCGGAGAAGACTATCTCGAATCGATCTACGTCCTATCGGAACGTCAGGGCATCGTGCGCTCGATCGACGTTGCCGAATACTTGGGCGTAACCAAAGCAAGCGTCTCTAAAGCCATGGCGGCCTTGGAGAGCACCGGCTACGTGGAGATGGGCAAACGCGACGTGCATCTGACGGAGCGTGGTCTGGAGGTCGCTCGTCAAATGTGGGAGCGTCACTGCTTTTTCGTGGGGCTGCTGGAGGACGCAGGCGTTTCGGCAGAGGTTGCCTCGCAAGAAGGTTGCCACATGGAGCATTGCCTGAGCGAGGAGAGCTTCGAGAAGTTGAGGGCGATGTTGAGCCGGGGCAGCGACAGGGACCAGTAGCCCCGCCAACCAAATCCAACTCAGACAAGGAACCCCGCCAGCAAGCGATGCCCAAGAACCGCCAGCAACGTCACCGCAGGCCGGGGCCGGGCTTGGTTTTTGAAAACACTCCGCAGACCAGAAGCGCCCCCGTTCGTAGCTCCGAAGGAGCAGAACGGGGGCGCTTCATTGGTCGAGGACGTTTTCAAAAACCAAGCCCGGTCCCGGCCGGAGGGACCACAGGCGCTACAGGTTCTTGACACCCATCGCGCGCATGGCGTTCAGGATAGCGATGATCGCCACGCCCACGTCGCCAAAGACGGCAAGCCACATATTGGCGATGCCCAGCGCTGCCAGCACAAGGATCAGCAGCTTAATGCCCAGCGCAAAGATGATGTTCTGCCAAACAATCGACATGGTCTTGCGTGCCACGCGAATAGCGCGGGAAATGTCGGACGGCTTGTCGTCCATCAGCACCACGTCGGCGGCCTCGATCGCGGCGTCGGAACCCATGGCGCCCATGGCAATGCCCACATCAGCGCGCGTAAGCACAGGCGCGTCGTTGATACCGTCGCCGACAAAGGCGAGCTTGCCCTTGCCACTTTCGGCCGCGAGCAGCGCTTCAACACGCTCGACCTTGTCGCCCGGCAGCAGCTGCGCGTGGAACTCGTCGAGGCCGAGCTGCTTGGCCACAGACGCCGCAACCTCCTCGCGGTCGCCCGTGAGCATGACGGTGCGCTTGACGCCGGCGGCGTGCAGGTCGAGAATCGTTTGCTCCGCATCGACCTTGATGGTGTCGGCAATTACGATGTGGCCGGCATAGGTGCCGTCGACGAGCACGTGGAGGATCGTACCGACGACCTCGCAATTGGGAGCGTCGATACCGGCCGCAGCAAGCATCTTGGCGTTGCCGACGACGACATGTTTGCTGTCGATAGTCGCCGTCACGCCATGGCCCGCGTCGTTGGTGGAGTCGCTTACGCGCTTGGGATCGAGCTCGCCCTGGAAGGCGGTGCGCACCGACTGCGCGATGGGATGGTCGGAGAACGACTCGGCGAGGGCTGCGACCTCGAGTAGCGACTGCTCGGTATAGCCAGCCTCGGGGTGCACCGCGACGACTGAGAACGTGCCGTTGGTGAGGGTGCCCGTTTTGTCGAAGACGATGGTGTCCACGTCGGCGAGCGTCTCGAGGTAGTTGGAGCCCTTGATGAGAACGCCCAGCTTGGACGCGCCGCCGATGCCGCCAAAGAAACTCAACGGTACGCTGATCACGAGGGCGCACGGGCAGCTGACGACCAGGAAGGTCAGGCCGCGCAGGATCCAATCGGACCAAGCGCCAGTCACCAGGCCGCCGCCAAGCGCGAGCACCGCGGCAGCGCCAGTGACGGCGGGGGTGTAGACGCGGGCAAAGCGCGTGATGAAGTTCTCGGTGCGCGCCTTCTTTTCGCTGGCATTCTCCACGAGCTCCAGAACACGCGCGACGGTTGACTCGCCAAAGGGCTTGATGGTGCGCACGTGGATGAGGCCCGTCATGTTGATGCAACCGCTGATGATATCGTCGCCGGTCTTGGCCGGGCGGGGGACCGACTCGCCCGTGAGTGCGGCGGTGTCGAGCTGGGTTTCGCCCTCGACGATGACGCCGTCGATAGGCACGCGCTCGCCGGGCTTGACCACGATCACGGTGCCGACGGCGATGTCATCGGGAAAGACCTGTTCGAGTGTGCCGTCGGCTTGCTCGACGTTAGCGTAGTCGGGCGCGATGTCCATCATGGCACTGATCGACTTGCGGCTCTTGCCCACGGCGTATGCCTGGAACAACTCGCCGACCTGGTAGAACAGCATGACAGCGGCGCCTTCGGCCATGTGCGGGTCGGTGTCGGGGAAGAGCACCATGGCAAACGCGCCGATGGTCGCGACGGCCATGAGGAAGCTCTCGTCGAAGGCCTTGCCGCGGCGGATGTTATTGAATGCCTTTTGCAGTACGTCGTAGCCGGCAATCAAAAACGGCACGAGGAACAGCACAAAGCTGGCGTAGATGTTGCCGGGCTCCCCAAATGCGATAGCGAGGGCGCCGAGCTCGTCGAGGGCATAAACAACGGCAAAAATGCCCAGTGCTACCAGGATGCGGTTGCGCTTATGCTCAAGGGACTCTTTCTTCTTGCGCTTCTTCTTTTTCTTTTTGGGATCGGCGGCTGTCATGATTCAAACCTCTCATTTGAGTTTATGAACACTCGCTCATATAATTTCGCGAGCAAAGGCCGCGGCAAGCGCGGCCTCGCGGGTCAACGTATGCGCGGGTTAGAGAATGATCTCGCAGTCCGGCTCGGCGTCGGCGGTGAACTCAACGACGCGGTCCAGGACCTCGTCGAACTTGGCGTCGTCGGCCTCGAGCGTCAGCTTCTGGGTCATAAAGTTGACCGAAACGGACTTGACGCCCTCGAGCTTGGCAAGTTCGTCCTGAAGCTCGCGCGCGCAGTTGGCGCAATCGATCTCGTCGAGCTTAAACTGCTTTTTCATGGTGGGTTCCTTTCCCTGTGTTAGCGGTCTGGGTGCCGGCCGCGCTGATACCGTGGGTGATTGCTATTCGCAGATATGGCTCATGCCCTGGTTAAGCATGGTGTAGACGTGATCGTCGGCGAGCGAGTAGAGAATGTTGCGGCCGTCGCGGCGGAACTTGACCAGGTGCGACTGCTTAAGCGTGCGCAGCTGGTGCGATACTGCCGACTGCGAGGTTGCGGTCGCCTCGGCGATGTCGGCCACGCAGAGCTCGCGGCCCATGAGGGCATAGAGGATCTTGATGCGTGTGGTGTCGCTGAAGACCTTGAACAGGTCGGCCAGGTCGTACAACAGCTCCTCGTCGGGAAGGTCCTCGGGCGAGCAGGTGGTGGGGACGATCGGCTCGGTGGCCTCGATGCCGGTCTTTGTTTCATCAGCGTGGCTGCTCATTGCAACATCCTTTCATATGAACATGCGCTCATATAAATTACTTCCGATTATATGAGCGCATGTTCATATGTCAATACAATTTACGTTAACTTCGATGACTGCTTGCCGCCTCTGCGATTTTCTGCGGGTTGGGAGACATCGACGCAATGCTCGCCAACATATTTCGAGATGTTCGGCCAGCATGCTAAGAAAGCCACCTTGAGAAGCATTAGGACTGTTCATATTTGTACTTTATCGTGTTAAATACAGCGAGAATCAGTTCTTCCTCTACGGGAGTTCCTGCAGAATCAGTTTTATCTAAAGTTATATTGAGCATTGCTGCAGCCAATCTGGCACATCGGTGGCCGAATAAGTCGAAAAATGTAGGTGGACATCCGCAGAGATCGCCTTTAGAAGAGCGAATTCTCAATTAGATCAATAATCGTGTCGTCTTCCGTGCGGTTTTCATCGATTTTTGCGAACATGTCGCATTCCCAAGGCCCATTGATTTCCTCAGCAAGGGCCCCGACGTGTTGCATGTCGTCGGGTTCTGGCACATCGTTGATGCTCGGGTCATCAGCTTGCGGATATTGGCTTGCAATTTCGCGCTTGGCGGCCTCTTCTTCTTTGAGTGTCTCCAGGACGCGGCGACCGTATTCGAAGTAGCGCCGCAAGACAAATTGACGAAGAGTTTCTTGCAGGATGGCGAAGTTATCCGGGAGTCGACCGGGCCATATCTTCTCGCGAATGCGAATCGCTTCCATGACCCGCCTAAAAGCGGACTGCTTGAAAAACGAATGACGACTAACTGTGATAACGGCATATCCCATGTTTCGCAGCGTGTTTCGGCGTTCCTCGTCAATTGATTGCTGTTCGGGCTCGTCGTGGTAAAAGCCGTTGTATTCGATATCGGTCATCGAATTTTCGAGCAGCGCGTCGAGGTAGAAAACCGTCCGTCGCGTTAGGGCGGCGTATCTTTTGGGGACTGGGATCGGATAGTCCGTTTTGATAACGCGTATGGCTAAGCCACCCATTGACTTGGGCATTGTCAGCATCATGACAAACGCCGTTTCGAGTGGGGAGCGACAGCCTTCGCGTACATAAGAAAGTGCCTTAAGTGCTTTATTAGATCCACGATACCCCGATGCCTCTGAAAAGAAGGCTCTGAGCTCTTCAACGCTGGTTAGGGCTGGGCGCTCGCGATATTGAGTTTCGTCGGACGTTCCAAGCGCGTAGGAGCCGCAGATTTCAAAGTAATACTCAACGAGCTCCGAAAGGTTGAGGTCGGCTGCTGCTTCTAACGCGCACAGCTTGATATCGACGATGTAGACGTTCGGCTCGAGTTCTAGGTAGCTTTCTGCATCAAACGTATAGCGCGTGCAGTGGCAGATGCAGCCCTTGCGGTGCCTTTTGGCATTATTGGAAAACGTCAGCACATGGATGCTTTCAGAATCGACATTCTTTCTGTTGAGCCATGCTCGCGCCGCTTCCAGGTTGGACGTGGTCGGCGCAGACACCTTGATCTTTTCCATAGATATGGGATCGGTCGCGTGGCTTGCGAGCGAGTTGACTGTTTGGTATACAGCGCGTGCCGTGGTATGTGACAGAACGATTCCCATACGCGCATGATGGCATAGCGGACGCCATATACGCTCGAAACTTCGGGCAACGGTATTGGGGCGCGGCTTATCTTCTGCGAACGGTGGGTTTTTGAGCTGTCGTATTGAGGGGGGGCAGCTTCGGCTGGGGAGGTTTCTGTCGGCTGCCCCATTTTGATGAACTTTAGTTGCGGATTCGTAGCTTCTAAGCGTTTTTGCCGACCGCTCAGATGCCTCACCAACATAATTTGAGTTATTCGGCCTTATCCTATACGAATGGTGCGATCGCAACGTCCTATTCGAATTGATTCAGATAGATTTATAGGGCTTGGTTGCGAAATTGGGGCGACTATAGCGCTCGATTGCGGTTCAAGGGGCCTTGACTAGTGGTTCAGCTGGCCGAACAACTCGAAAAATGTGGGTGGGCCAACCTGCCGACTATGTGAAGCACGCGTATTTGCTCGTTTTGATGAAAACTAGGGTGCAGCCATAAGGCTGCGCCCTAGTTTACTGCGTGCCGGTGTGCCCAGACGGATTGCGCTGTGCCTGGCAGGCGCTCCCGCAGATGGATCGGTTATTTCGCGAATAGGTTCTTGAGGTTGAACTCGGCTTGGACGGTGCGGAGCATGAGGTCGGTGTCGTCCAGACCCAGATGCTGCTCGTTGGCGTCGGCGGCGAGGGTTCCACGGCGGCGCGCCCAGTTCTCGAGCGCGGCTGGGGCGGACTCGCGGGGGAGCGACCGCACGTCGGCGTCCAGGCTGCGGCAGATCTGGCGCGAGTCGATGACGATGATCTTGCCGGCGCGGCGTGCCTCGGCGTAGCCGTCCAGGTGGATCTTGAACCAGCTGTCCTCAAAGGCGGCGTTGTGTGCCATGTACGGGTACTTCTTCATAAGCTTGAGCAGCTGCTTTTGCAGCTCTTTGTTCTCGCGGAACGGCTTTTTGCCGTCGATGTCGTCCCAGGTGATGTGGTGGATATTCGACAACGGCACATCCTCGCCGCGGTAGATGTCGGGCAGGCCGCAATAGTGTGCCTCGGCGTCATGCGGGACGGCGTCGCTGGTGAGCTCCATGATCTCCCAGCCCACGTTGATGATATAGCCGCGCTCGGGTGCACGGCCGGTGGTCTCGATGTCGATACCGAGCACGGTGCCCTGGATGGGCTTGCGGGCGTAGGCCACGCCGAGCGCGTCGCGGTCGCCGCGGATTTCGCGCATAACGGACGCGGCGGTGCGCTTTTGCATCTTGCCGATGGCGGCGCAGGTGTCGGCATCGGACAGG
>UQNH01000091.1:0-7401 GCA_900542365.1 uncultured Collinsella sp.
CGTGCCCGCGTTAAGGGCCACGGGCACGGCGCCAGAGCTCTGGAGGGAACGAGCGAGCTGTGCGCTCAGCGCGCTCGTAAGGTGGGAATCGGTGTTGAGCCACTCGGCAGCTTCCTGCGCGGTGGTCTGGGAATCGGGCATGCCGGCGCTGTGCAGCACAGGCAGGACAGCGTCGCGCGCGGCGTCGCTTGCCCAAGCGAGGTCGGTAAAGGTCTTGGCGTCGCCGTCGCCGTCGACGACGTTGGCGCTAAAGATCTGGTAGGCGTCGTAGTTGCTCGCCACGGCGCCGCTCACCGTGATGGAACCGGTCGAGGTCGGCGCGGCCTGCGCGGATGCGGGGAACACAACCGCGCAGATGCCGATCAGGAGGGCAAGCAGCGCAAACAAGATCGGGAAGGAGCAAACTTTCTTATTCACGACGCTCACCTCCCCTCGCGCTCGCCTTGCGACGAACGTGCATCCAGGCCGCAGCGACGCAAAGCATCGCCGCGCCGGCAAGGTACGTCAGAGTGACGCCCGACATACCAGAAAGGGGCAAAGAGGTGGAGTAGGTGTTGGTGAAGGTGGGAGTGGACTTGCCGGTGAGGTCGTGGGGCGTGTCAGTGGTCACTTCATTGCCATCACGATCCTGAATCTGCTTGTAGGTCGCAGTGACGTCGATATGGTGGTTAGAGTCGTCAGTCGCGTTAACCGTAATCTGATAGACCGACTTGTCGTACGTATAGTGCGAGAACAGCGAACCGTCGTCTTTCTCGCGCACGTAGTACGTGAAGGTCTTGGAAGCACCACGGCCAGTGGGGCCAGACGCGAGCTGGTCGAGTTGATCGAGTTTGTAATCAATCTTGTCGAAGCTCAGGGTCTGGGACTTGTCGCCGTCGGCAGTGGTGGACTTGCTGCTAACGATATCCGTAAAATCTGTGTCGGTCGCAAGCTGGAGCGTGAACTCCTTCATCTCGCCACCCTCAACGACCTTAGTCGCCATAGGCGTCCAGGAGCCCTTCGAGTCGTACGGAGTGAACTTGTTAGTGAAAGTCGTGGAGTCACCCTCACAGATAATTGGATAATAGTCTCCACTCTTCTGCACCTTGCTCCTCGCTTTTACGTTCTCCCACTTCCCAGACGACTCGCGGAATTCGTACTTGGTTACACCGACGTTTTTAATCGTGTAGTTATGGATGTAAAGATCCTTCAGTTGGCTTGAGTTTTCTTTACTCGGAACAGACATGAGCAAGGTCTTGGTATCTTCGGCCGTCACCACAATCTTATACACGCTGGAGTCGTACGTGATGCCAGAATCACCACCGGGATCTTCGACCAAGTAGTATGTGATTTCGTTACCCGCGCCACTCGATGCGAATTGTTCACCAAGGTCAAACGTAATGCTGCCTTCTGCATCATTTGCTGCTGTTCCAACCTCGGTGCAAACGTCGCGATTGAATGTCGTGCCAGCTGTCGTGCCAGCCAAAGGGTCGTCTGAATCCTTGCGATACACCGTAAAGGAGAACTCCCCATCATTGAGCTTGCGGCCTTCCAGCTTCTTGGTCGCCTTGAGCTTGAGGCTCGGATAGACATACGTGTCCTCAGGCGCGCCCATGTACAGGTCGCCGTTCGACATGATGCCGCCGCCATGGTTCCAGGAATAATTGCCCGTGATAAACGTCGCGCCCGCCTCTAGCGCAGCCTTTCGCGCATTGATCGCCTCGGGGTCTTGAGCCTTAACATCCGAACTCAGGCCGATGCTGTTATATACCTGCACGCCACCGTTAGCGGGGATAGTAATGGCTTTCTGAAGCTCTAAGCTTCCCCGATACTTAGCATCGCCGCCGCCAAGCATTTTGCCAATCACCGCCGCGATCGGAGTCGTATGACCCTCCGCCGCAAGGAAGAAGTCCGCGTGGCCGTTTTTGCGAAACACTTCGGCATTGTAGGCGTCGGAGTCCTGGTCCTTACCGTGACCACCGCCGGAAAGATGGGGGGTGCCGTTATTGCCTGTATTACTCACGGATTCGTAATCGTTCGCGTTTTGCTCATTTCCGGCAGAAGTATTACCGAAAATCGCCGTGCCGTCGGTGCCTGTCACCAAAGTCTTACCCGTCGGGCAAACCGCAACGCCGCCACCGTAGCCACCGGCCTCATTGCTGCTTATATAGGAGTTATAGACAAATAGCCTACCAGCATTAGACGCGACCTTAGAATCGCCCTGGACGAAGATGCCGCCTCCACCCCAGTCAAAGCGAGACATGCAGTGGTTATTAGTGATATAGACTGGATTTGAATTTGACGCTCCTTTTATCATCGCGTCAACCATCTGGCCCACGCGAATGCCGGCACCCTCAGAGCGAAAACTCACGTTAGAGGCAATAGTTCCCCCCGTAATGTTGAGCCATGCCATTGTCTTGCGCGAGCTCGCCCCTTGGTGTTCGATGTCGGTCACATAGACGCCGCCGCCGGCTTCCTCAGAATAGTTGCCCGTGATCTGGCCGCCCGAAATGGTGACATGAGTACCGTTTTTAGCGGCAAGTCCAGCACCGCCATGATCGCCATTACCATCGTTACCACAGTAATTGGCATATTTATTGTTAGTAATGTAGCCACCAGAAACAGTAACGCTGCCGCCTTCGGCCATGATGCCGCCGCCGAAACCAACACCAGTAGCAAGCGTGCTGTTGCCGGAGATTACGCCATTAGTTATGTTGACCGTGGAGTCTTTAGCATACACACCACCGCCACTAGGAGCACTGTTGCCGGCAATTACGCCACCGGAAACCTCGAGGGTCGAATTACCGTGTATTTCAATTCCGCCGCCCGCACCCGAGCCAGAAGCTCCACACACATAGCCGCCGCGCATGTTGACGGTAGAGCCGTTCTCGGCATAGACCAAGCTGCTAACGCTGCTGCCTTGTTTTTGCGTGATCACGCCGCTCACAAGGTTAAACGTGCCACCCTTGCCGTTGTTGTTATACAGATTGATGAGCTTTAGATTTGCGTTGCCGTCGCACGCCACGATGGCGCCCTTAATATCGACGTTATGTCTGACAAGCGTCTCGATTGTCCCTGTACCACTCGGAGTCGATTTGGTCACGTAGTAGGTAAGATTAGACGGAATGCCACCAACGTAATTTAGCTCGACTTTCTTGCCATAATTATTGGGATCCAGCTTCTGCCCCTGATCAGTCAGCTGTTGGACATCGTTGACCGTCTCAGTCACCGGCGCGGAGTCCTTAATTTCGTCCTTAATTGTAAGTGTTGCGCCGTTAGCAACATCAAATAACGGCTTGTCGGTGTTCAAGCACTTGATCTTATGACCGTTTAAGTTCAGCGTTATATTGCTGCCGCTCTTCTCAAGTTTGATTTCACCAGCATAGTCAATATCAGCTGTGAGCTCGAAGCGGGCAGTTTGGTTTTCCCCAACGCCTTGAAGCTTAGCTGACAAATCATCGGCGTTAGTAATGTTAGTAATAGCTGTGGTTGTCTCTTCGCTCTCTGCAGCCTCCTCGGCTGACGCGACAGCGTTAACATCCATCGCATCATTATCTTCCGCCTGCGACTCGTCCTTGGACTGCTCCTCCGGCCGAGCGTCGTCGTCGCTCGCAGCATCGTCGCTGTTCTGGTTTTCGGCGTCTGTGCCGGCATCCCCGTTAGTACTGTTGTCTATACCAGTAGACTCACTTGAGGAACCCCCCCCCATCACAGTTTCCTCGGTAGAAACCGTCTGGGCATCGTTGGCAATGGCCTGCGAGATCGGGGGCATGACGAGCGACAGTACCAGGCTCAAAACGGAGGCTCCGCACAAAACGCCTGCCAGTACACGGCGCGTCGCTTTATTACTCTGCTTAGATTTGTCCGAATTCGCTTTCATCGATGTCTCCTCCCCAAGAGACCGCGATCTTGCTCTTTCCCTATCAAACGTATCTGCGCAATCTGTAATTGCGCTCGCTAAGTGATGCAATTATAACGATTGTTTAAACATCTGAGCAGCAAAACCGACATTTTTGTGCAAGTTCTTAATTCTCTTGACAATTGTTT
The DNA here is from genome assembly GCA_900542365.1 of uncultured Collinsella sp. Classification (GTDB taxonomy): domain Bacteria; phylum Actinomycetota; class Coriobacteriia; order Coriobacteriales; family Coriobacteriaceae; genus Collinsella. The sequence goes on from UQNH01000091.1 coordinate 4,027, forward strand.
AGATTTGCCTTCGTTTATTCGCTATAAAATATCTGTTTCTACTGGTAATTAAGTTAGTTATCAGTTTTTTAATAGCATTTTATTTATTTGCACAACCTTTTGCTCAAGAGCAAACATCCTGTGAACGGTCGAAAATCGACCGTGAACGGTAGATTATTAACCGGAAGGAATATCCTACCAAACTGATGAGAATATCTTTAACCCACCGGTGGTTAGAGGCATGATGTTCAGACAACTATATTTGAATTATCGCGCAGATTTTAGGCATCAATTCGCCCAAATCGCCTGAGGCCACCACAAAGGCGCCTGTCCCCATTGCGGGGGTTCTCCCCCGGCGCTACAGCAGATGTTCCTCGACAAAGATCGCAATGCCGTCTTCGTCGTTGCTGACGGTTACAAAATCGGCGGCGGCGCGGGTGGCGGCGCTGCCGTTTGCCATGGCCACGCCAACGCCGGCGTCAGCCACCATGCAGGTGTCGTTGTCCGCATCGCCAAACACGCAGATGTTCTGGAGCTCCATGTCGTTGAGCTCCGCCACGCGCCCAAGGCCGCGCGTCTTGGACACGCGCGGATCCATGAACTCGTAGAGCCGCTGCGTGGTTTGCAGAGCCGCCGCCTTAACAGTGTTATCGGCAAACGTCGACGCCCGCTCAATCACCCGCGGCATTACCTCGGGCGCCATGGTAAACATCACCTTGGGCTGCGGCTCGCGCAAGAACTCGGCAAAATCGACCACCTGGTAGGGCACGCCGTCGACGCGTGACAGGTGCTCGACGCACGCGTTGCTCTCGGGCACGTAGAACACGCCGTCTCGGGGGCAGACGGGTGTTGCCGGAAGGTCCGCCATGTGCTTGCAGATGCGCGCGATGGTCTCGCCCGGCAGCGGATAGCTCAGCTCGTTGATGTCGTGCGCGCGGTCGATGACCTCGGCGCCACCGCAGCCCACGAGCACGTCCACCAGGCCTTCGATGCCCCAGAGCTCGTACATGGCCTCGGTTGCATGGGCGTCGCGCCCGGTGCACAGGCCAAAGAGCACGCCACGCTCGCGCAGGGCGCGGATCGCCGCCACGGTGCGCGGGGACACCGTGTGCTGGCTCGTGAGCAGCGTACCGTCGATATCGCAGAACACGGCTTTGATGTGGCTGAAGGTGGTGTCCATGGGGGCCTTTCTGGGTTGCGCGGCGGTGTGGGGTGTATTCGCGAACGGCGTACATGGTATACCAAGGCGCGGGCGTGGCCTGTCAAAGCAAAACCACCACAAAGGTGCCCCTTTGTGGTGGTCGCGGCGTCTACGGGCCAAACCATCACATCATTCGATGTTTTTCGGCAAAATCGAGATTTTCATCGAATGTTGTGATGGATTTTACTGCCTTGCGGCACAATCAAAATGCCGGCGCCCAAACAGCAGCAACGCCGCGGGAACTGCCGTCACGACCATGCCTGCTCCGATGAGTGTCTGCTGCACGCCAAATGTCGCCGCCAGCCACGGAGCAATCGCCAGCGGCGCCACGCCGGCAAACATATTGCCAAAGCCCATGACCGAGTTCACGCGACCGAGCTGCTCGAGCGGAGCCGTCGTTTGCACAATGGTGTTGTGGAGCGGGTTGACGACACCCCAAGCAATGCCCAGGGCGATCTGGCCGACGAGGGCCACGCCCACGTACGGCGTCCCCACATAGAGCAGACTTCCCAGGCCCACGGACATGAGCGCCACGAGCAGTGTTTTAAGGTTGACCAGGTGCGGCGGCAAGCGGAGCGCGAGCACGGCACCCAGCACCGCGCCCACGCCCGAGGCCGACGAGAGCCAGCCCATCCACTCAACGCCGACGCGTAGGACATCGCGATAGAAAAACGACTCGAGCGGATCGAAGGCTCCGTAGCCAAAGTTCGAAAGAAAAATGATGCAGAAAAGTAGCGCGAGGACGCTGTTGGTGAAGACTGTCTTGATGCTGGCTGCGAAGGTGGCGCGGGCGGACGTGCTGGGGTTGGAGCTTTGTCCCGCACGCTCCCCCTCCTCTGTCGAATCGGCATCCGCATGCCCGGCGACATGGCTGGTCTGCGGCCTAAAGCCCCAACCGACGACGAACGCCAGCACGGTAAAGAGCATCATAAGCACGAACACCGCACGCGACGACGCAGCCGCCGCGACAAAGCCGCCCAGCGTGGGACCAACGATGATACTCACGTTTGAAAACATGGCGATGGCGGAGTTGATGTCTTTGAGCTCGACAGGATCGTCGGTGAGGTAAGCCGGATAGGATGTGGCGATGGGCTGGGCGAATCCCATCGTAAAGCCCAGAAACACCGCGCCGAGCAGGACGACGCCGGTCGCGCTACCAAAGGCGATGATTGCCGTGCCAGTTGCGAGCGTGCCGACGATGCTCAGCAAGAAATGGCGGCGCGGACCCCATGCGTCGAGCGCAGCGCCGCCCGCAAAGGATCCCAGGATCACGAAAACGTTCATGAACAGGACGGCCAGCGATGTCGCGACGACTGAGGCATCGTCTGCATAGGTGAGCGTTCCGATGACGCCGATAAAGTAGCTGGTCTGAAACCCGGTGTAGATGAGAAAGCGCATCGCTACCAGGCGCTTGGCCTGCATGGACAGCGAAGGTTGAGGTTTTGAGAGAAGAGATGCGAGCATGGAGACTCCTTGTTTCATACGAATACGGGCGGTGGGTATTCGCCACCGTCTGTCAAATCAATCTATCCGCATGAAACATTAAGGACGCATCAGGACCCTTCTCTCCGTTTTTCGCTCAGTATGAACTACTTGGTAGATTTTAAGGCATGTCCCTAAGATCTACCGAGATGATCTTGGATAAGATCGCAGATGGCTCGGGCGTCGTTGATGTTGATGGCTCGGGTCGCTAAGCCGGCGTCGAATGCCTGGCGTGCCAGGGCCTCGTTGCAGGCAAGGGCCAGCGTGTGACCGTCGACCAGGTCGAGCGAGCTCTTGCCGCGTAGACGGTCGACACCGGAGCGCGCGACGACGATGTTGTCGAAGCCCTCGGTCTTGTAGCCCTCGATGATCACCACGTCGACATCGTTGTAACGCGACAGCAGCTCGCGCGCGGGCATCTCGTCCTCCTCGCGCGTGTCGGCGTACTCCGCCCAGCGCGTGGCGCAGATGAGGCCCACGTGCTTGGATCCGGCCTGGTGATGGCGCCAGGTGTCCTTAGCGGGCACGTCGATATCAAAGCCGTGGTGCCCGTGATGCTTGAGCGAACCCACGCGCAGGCCGCGGCGGGTGAGCTCGGCAATGACCTTCTCGACGAGCGTGGTCTTGCCCGAGTTTTGGTAGCCGATAAACGCGATCGCGGGGACGGCCGGGGTCAGGGCCGCAGGCGCGACGGCGACGGGTGCGCTCGCGAT
>UQNH01000092.1:0-7140 GCA_900542365.1 uncultured Collinsella sp.
GGCCAGCCCGTGGGAGGCCAGGGCGCCGCTGACCGGTGGACGGCACCGAGCCGTCGCAAGACTTGAAGAAGGGGGGAGGCCTCGCGGCCTCCCCCCTTTTTTGAGTTTACGGGTTTTGTCTCACATAGTAGCTGTGTTTTATAACCCTCGTTTGTCGCATCTTCTGTGAACGGGCTACAATAACTTAGTCTGTGCGATATGGAGGTGAACATGGCTGAAGCTGGTATCGGCGTTGATATCGTCGAGATTTCCCGCATGAAATCAATTCTTGAAAAGACGCCGTCGTTTGCTCGGCGTGTGTTTACCGAAGAAGAGCGTGCGTATTGCGATGCATCATCGCGTCCCGCTGCTCACTATGCGAGCCGCTTTGCTTCGCGCGAGGCGGTGCTTAAAGCTCTCGGCACGGGTTTTAGTCAAGGTGTAGGTCGCAAGGATGTTTCGGTAACGCGTGATAAACTCGGCAAACCGAAGGCTCTGCTTTCGGGCCGTGCTCTCGAGATCGCTCAAGAACTGGGTGTTGTTGAGGTCGCTCTTTCCATTACGCTTACGGGAGACTTGGCCGTTGCGAATGCCATCGCGATTACCGAAGATGCTCGGCCTAAGCCAAAAGAGGAAAAGGTGAGTACCAAGAAACGCGTTGCGCAGACATTTAAAGAGGCTCGCTCTGTATTAGATGAGCTCGAGCAGCTGCAGAATTCAGCATTGGCGGAGCACCTGGGCGATGCTTCGCAAGATACGCTAGGAGCATAGATGAAACCGGTTTTGAGTACCGAAGAAGTCGTTCGTCTCGAGGATATCATCGAACGCGAAGGGACTTCGAAGGCCGAGCTTATGGAGCTAGCGGGTGAGTTTGCCGCTAACGAGGTCTTGAAGCTCAATCCCGATCGGGTTCTCGTTTTGGTCGGTTTTGGTAATAATGGCGGCGACGGTTGGGTTGCCGCCGATATCCTGAGCCATAAGGGTGTGGACGTGGATATCGTTTCTCCGGTTGAACCGGATGAGATTCCTGCTGCTCTGGCACGTCATGTTGCTCGTCGTACTGCCGGCCGCGATGTGCACGTTTGCGTCGGCCCCTCGCGTGATGAACTCGAGGTTTTGATCGATAAGGCCGATGTTGTTGTCGATGCCATTTTTGGTACCGGTTTTCACGGGAATCTGCGTGCGCCGTTCTCCATCTGGATTCCTACGGTCAATGAATGCGCCGATTGTGTCGTATCCATTGATGTCCCCTCGGGCCTGAATGCCGAGACGGGCGTTGTTGATGACGACTGCATTCGTGCCGAGCATACGGTGACGATGATTGCGCCCAAGATTGGTTTGTATAGCGCTGATGGCCCTGAGTATGCTGGCGATTTGATCTGCGGCAATCTTTACGACCGTCTTGATGAGGTCATCGATGATGTCGACCACGCCGCCGAGATTGTCGAGCCCGGTGACTTAGTTGATTACTTTGCTCCACTACCTACGAATATCGATAAGTATTCCCGTGGCTCTGTGCTTATTGTCGCCGGATCTGCGCAATATCCTGGTGCTGCCATTATGGCGGCCAAGTCTGCAGCTCGCGCGGGTGCTGGTTACGTGGCAGTTGCGGCTCCTGACGCCTGCGCCAATCTTATTCGCATGGCACTTCCTTCGATTCCCGTCTTTGCTATTCCGTCTGATTCCCGCGGCTCCTTTGGCGCCGCTGCGCGCATGACGGTGTGCGAGATTGCAAAGAAGTACAGCTGCGTACTGTGCGGTCCCGGTATGACGACGTCTGCCGGCGCTATGCAGGTGGTTTCGGGCTTGCTCGAGCTTGATGTGCCGCTTATTTTGGACGCCGATGCGCTCAACTGCCTTGCTAAGATTGCCATTGACGGTATTGATAGTAACCCCGAGATGTATCGTCGCGATCAGCCGTTGGTTATGACACCGCACTATCGTGAGCTTTCGCGTCTGGTTGCCGGTGACGAGGTGAACGACCTTGGTACCGCGATTGCGGCCGCGCAGAAGGTTGTCTGGGCTGCAGGCTCCGACAATCTGGTGGTCATTGCCAAGGGGCCGACGACGGCTATCTGTGGCGTTGAGCGTGTGCTGCTGCCGCTCTCGGGTCCGACTTCTCTGGCAACTGCCGGTTCGGGTGATGTTCTCGCGGGTATTTTGGCCGGCACGCTTGCCACCATGCGCGACGAGATGGATCGTTGGGAGTTGCTGTATTCGTACGCCGTCGCACTTCACAGCTACGCCGGTTTTGCCGCGGCGACGGAGTATGGTGAGAAGAGCGTCATCGCGACCGATCTTATCGACTTGATCGGTCCTGCCATGGAACTGGCGGCAAAGGATGCGCTCGAAGATCTGGGAATCATGGACGAAGGGTCGGATGACTAATCATGAATAAAGCCGATTTGACGCGCTGGTCCTGGGTCGAGATCGACCGCGGGGCGCTCCGTCGCAACACGAGGGCCTATAAGAACTTGCTGAATCCGCGTCAGCGCCTGTGCTGCGTGGTCAAGGCCGATGCTTATGGTCATGGAGCTGTTGAGTGCGCCAAGATCATGTATTCGGCCGGTGCCGACATGTTTGCCGTGGCGACGGTTAACGAGGGCGTTGAGCTCCGACAGGGCGGGATTACGAAACCCGTCCTCATCCTAAGCGAGCCGCCTATCGAGGCTATTCCGACGTTGCTCGAGTTTGATATCATGCCCTCGGTCTATACGTCTGACTTTGCTCTTGCGTATGGCGAATGCGCCGTCGCGGCGGGCAAGGTGGGCAAGTACCATCTTGCCATCGAGACGGGCATGAACCGCATTGGCGTTCACTACACACAGGTGCTCGACTTTGTCCGCGGCATCAGCTTCCATCGCGGTATTCAGTGCGACGGCGTATTTACGCACTTTGCCACGGCCGATGAACCTTCGGGCTGGGACTACAAGCTGCAGTGCCAGCGTTTTACCGAGGCCGTTCAGGCCATTAAGGACGCAGGTTTTGAATGCGGTATCGTGCATTGTGCCAATACGCCGTCCTCGATGCTCGATTCTTCAATGCACTTTGACATGATTCGTGCCGGCATCGGTTTGTATGGTCTGCAGCCATGTGAGCTGAGTGGTCGTGTGATGCAGCTTGATCCCGTCATGAGCGTCCACGCGCGTGTGACGCGCGTGGCGCATCCTGCGATGGGCGAGGGCGTGGGCTACGGCTTTACCTACCGCGTACCGCGCACGCGCGTTCAGATCTGCACCCTTCCGATCGGTTATGCCGATGGCCTTTCGCGTACGCTTTCCAATCGTATGGACGTGCTGTATCGCGGCGAGCGTGTGCGTCAGGTGGGCAATATCTGCATGGACCAGTTTATGGTCGCCATTCAGTCCAACCCGGCGCATGAGATTCCCGAGGCCGAGTATGGTGACGAGATGATCATTGTCGGCCGCGATGGAGATGCCGAGATTACCATGGACGAGATGGCGCGCCTACGCGGCACGATTAACTACGAGGTCGCTTGCGGCTTTGGTATGCGTCTCGACAAGGTCTACGTGTAGGAGTCGCTATGGGCGTCATGCACATTCCCGGCCATAGCCATCAGGCGCCGCGTGAGGTCGCACTCGAGGAGATCGAGGCCGTTCTGGGCGATTGTCACCTTTGCCAGCTTTACCAGTCGCGCCACAACATCGTGTTTGGCGTGGGAAACCCCCGCGCTCGCGTGATGTTTATTGGCGAGGCGCCGGGCCGTAATGAGGATTTGCAGGGCGAGCCCTTTGTGGGGGCGGCAGGCGAGGACCTCAACGGCATTTTGTCGCTGGCGGGGCTCAAACGCGAAGACGTCTACATTGCCAACGTGCTTAAGTGCCGCCCGCCGGGAAACCGCAATCCGCGCCCCGAGGAAGTGCTGGCTTGCTCACCGTTTTTGCGCGAGCAGATTCGAAGCATCTGGCCCGATATCATCGTGACGCTCGGCAACCCCGCAACGCACTTTGTGCTCAAGACCGAGATCGGCATTACCAAGCTGCGCGGCAGGTTCCATCAGATGGGGCACTTTGTGGTGATGCCCACTTTCCATCCGGCAGCAGCGCTACGCAATCCGGCGTGGCAGGAGCTGCTGGAGGAAGACTTTAAGATGCTGGGCGACTATCTGGGGCGACATCCCGCACCAGAGGACGCCTCGGAATAATAAGGAGCATATATGTCCCTGGAACGCCTGGGGGTAGGTACTTACAAAACGACTTGCGCTGCCGATACGGAGTACTTTGGCGAGCTAATTGCACCGTGCCTTGAGGACGGCGATGTGCTCATCCTGACCGGTGGCCTGGGAGTGGGCAAAACTCACTTTACCAAGGGCGTCTCGCGCGGGCTGGGCGATGGGCATATGGTTACGAGCCCTACGTTTGCGCTCATGGCCGTCCACGATCAAGGTCGTATTCCGCTGTTTCACTTTGATCTATACCGCCTGGAGCATGCCTACGAGCTCGAGGATACGGGCATTTTCGATGTGCTGGGCTATGAGGGTGCTTGCCTGCTGGAATGGGGCGAACAATTCCAAGACGAGCTGACGGATGAGTATCTTTCGGTGACGCTCAGGCGTGATGAGGGCGACAGTGATGTGCGAACGATAACGCTCGAGGCGCACGGTGACCGTGCAATGGAGCTTTCCCATTTGATTGATAAGGCTGTACAAGATGAGCTTGCATAACGACAACGCGCTGGTGGTGGCGCTCGATACTTCGACCGACATGCTTGCCTGCGCGGCAAGCTGGATTGATGGGCAGACGGGCGAGACGAAGCTCGTGAGTGGCGACCACATGTGTCGCCGTCACGCCAACGTTGAGCTCGTGAATACCGTTGATGGCGTGCTGGCTCAAGCCGGTCTGGATCGCAGCGATGTTGGTTGCTACGTGGTCGGCCGCGGCCCGGGGTCGTTTACGGGTGTGCGCATCGGCATCTCCACTGCCAAGGGCCTCGCGTGCGGTGCCAATGTTCCGCTGCTGGGCGTGTCGACGCTCGACGCTTGCGCTTGGACGGCGTGGAAGGCTGGCGTGCGCGGCAAGCTTGGTATCTTGGCCGATGCTATGCGCGGTGAGGTATATCCGGCGCTGTATATGCTGGTCGATGAGGGCCCCGAGCGTCAATTTGAGCGCGAACACGTGGTCAAGGCCGCCGTGGCACTCGATGAGTGGCGCCGAGCAGCGGACTGGGACCAGGTTCAGCTGACCGGTGACGGTCTCGTGCGCTATGGCAAGCTGCTGGGTGAGGACGAGACCGCCCGCTGCGTGGAGCGCGACCTGTGGTGGCCTTCGGGCGAGGGCTTGCTGCTCGCGCACGCTGCGGGTGACGGCGATCCGGCTCGCGTCCTGCCGATTTACACGCGCCTTTCGGATGCCGAGGAAAATGAGCGCAAGCGTCTTGGTCTTGCTGAGAGTGCACAGAGCGAAATTACGGGCGTTGCCGATGAGCTCGCCGGTCGTCATCTGCAGTTCCGTCCCATGGGCGCGGCGGATGCCGAGGGCGCGAGCGCGCTAGAGGCAGCCTGCTTTGAAGGTGCCGGACACAAGGCATGGACGCCGGGCATGTTCCTGTCCGAACTGGGCGAGGACGTCGCTGCGCCGCGTAGTTGGTGGGTGGCACACGACGACGGCAAGCTGCTGGGCCTTGCCGGCGGTATGGTCGTGGACGGTGATGTGCAGATTCTGGATGTCGCCGTCGACCCGGCACATCGCCGTGAGGGCATTGCCCGCAAGCTGCTGTCGCATGTGAGCTATGATGCCCAGATGCTCGGCTGCACCACGGCTTCGCTCGAGGTCGAGGACGACAACGAGGGAGCGATCGCGCTTTATAACGCTCTGGGCTTTACCGAGGCAGGACGGCGCCGCGGCTACTATGGTGCCGGCAAGGATGCCATCGTCATGACGGCTCCGCTGCCCCTGGTGCTTCCGGTCGACAATGCTTCGCCCGAGCCGACGGCAGCTGAGCAGCGCGTATGGCCGCTGCCTGCGCCTGGGCGCTCTGCCGAGGAACGTGTCGAGATTGAGCGTCGCCGCCTAGTGCTCGCTATCGAGAGCTCCTGCGACGAGACGGCGGTGGCGATTATCGATGCGGATGGCAATATGCTGGCCAACCAGGTGTCGACGCAGATTGATTTTCATGCACGCTTTGGCGGCGTGGTGCCCGAGATCGCCTCGCGCAAGCACGTCGAGGTGATTGTGAGTGTCGTGGATGCGGCACTCGAGGACGCCGCAGCGTCGCTGGGCCTTACGGGCGGAGCCATTACACCAAGTGAGCTTGCCGCTGTGGGCGTGACACAGGGTCCGGGCCTGGTGGGCGCCCTGGTGGTGGGCGTCGCCTTTGCCAAGGGCTTTGCGTATGCTGCCGGCAAGCCGCTCGTGTGCGTCAATCATCTGGAGGGCCACCTGTTTGCCAACCTGTTGGCGCAGCCCGACCTCAAGCCCCCGTTTATCTTTACGCTTGTCTCGGGCGGGCACACCATGCTCGTGCACGTGAAGGCATGGGGCGACTACGAGGTACTTGGTGAGACACTCGACGATGCTGTGGGCGAGGCCTTCGACAAGGTAGCCAAGGCGTTGGGTCTGGGCTATCCCGGTGGCCCCATCATCTCCAAGCTGGCCGAGACGGGCAATCCCCGCGCGATCGATTTTCCTCGCGCGCTTAACAGCAGGGGGGACTATCGCTTCTCGCTTTCGGGCCTCAAGACGGCGGTGACGCTCTACATCGAGCAGGAGACCAAGGCCGGGCGCACGATTCACCTGCCCGACCTAGCGGCCTCGTTTGAGGCGGCGGTCTTTGACGTGCAGTACAAGAAGGCCAAAAACGCCCTGCACGCCACCGGGTGCAAGGAGTATTGCATCGGCGGTGGTGTCTCGGCCAATCCGCATCTGCGCGAGATGATGATCAAGAAGCTCGGGCGCCAGGGCATCCGCGTGACGGTGCCGCCCTTGTCTGCCTGCACCGATAACGCCGCCATGATCGCGGAGGTCGCTCGCCGTAAATTCGACCGAGGAGAAATCTCGCCGTTCGACGTCGACGCCGATCCGAACATGACGCTGTAGTCGTACGGGTGCGGTCCCCGGCCCTGACCGGCCCGGCGGCCCCATATGAACTTTCCTGCTCTACAGTCCTGCTCACGACGGAGGCCACATTAAGTGGCCTCCTGTT
>UQNH01000093.1:0-7086 GCA_900542365.1 uncultured Collinsella sp.
ACCCCTTCGCTACGCTCGCAAGCGGCAACATCCGGGCCGCTTCGCTCGCCGTGGGTGCACGATGCCTGCGCCTTGCGCGCCCGGTCGAGGCGCTGCCCAAAGGCATCGTGTCGGTCGCGTCGATCGCCTGCGCGGCGCGCTTTCTCTCCGAGAACCCGGGTCGCGCTCTTCTCACGACGGGGAGCAAGGAGCTTGCTCCCTACACGCGCGTCGCCGATTTCGCGGAGCGCTTCTTCGTGCGCGTGCTCCCGCTGCCCAGTGCTATAACGAAGTGCATCGACGCGGGGTTTTCGCCGTCGCACGTCATCGGCATGCAGGGGCCCTTCACCCGCGAGCTCAACGAGGCGATGCTTCGGCAGGTGGGCGCCCAGTGGCTTGTGACCAAGGACTCGGGAACCGTAGGCGGCACGGCCGAGAAGCTCGCCTCCGCGCGCGACGTGGGAGCGCACTGCATCGTGGTCACCCGTCCCGCCGAGGGAAGCGGGGCCCTTTCGCTTCGGGAAGTGGAAGACGCGCTCTTACGGGAGTTCGCGCGCTAGGCGCTTGCCGCGCCTGCGCGCCCTCCCGCCCGCGAGGAGGAGCGCCCCGAGCAAGCTTGACCCGTACAAGCCCGTCATCCATCAATAGCTCGAGGACGACGCCCAGAACTGGCGCAAACAGCCCTTCAATAAGTTGCGGTGAAATAGTGTCTGTTTTTGCTTCTAGATAGCATATTCAGTCCCTAATTCACCGCAACTTGTTGGTGGTGGCTTACTGGTAGCTGGTGGTGGCTTACTGGTAGCGTAGGCACTCCACCGGGTTGAGCTTTGCCGCGCGGCGAGCGGGGTAGAAGCCAAAGATTACGCCGATGCCGACGGAGACGCCGAAGGCCAACAGCACCGTGGCGATTGAAAAGCTCGGTGTGATCTCCCCACTGGCACCGAGCTCGTTGAGAACCCCTGATCCTGCGGCAAACATCGCGAGGCCCCAGGCCAGCAGATAGCCAATCAGGACACCCAGCAGGCCACCGGTGACGCACAGCGCCGAGGACTCGGCCAAAAACTGCGCGGTGATATCGCGGTGACTGGCGCCCAAGGCACGGCGAATACCGATCTCGCGGATGCGCTCAGTCACGTTGGTAAGCATCATATTCATAATGCCGATTCCGCCGACAAGCAGTGAGATACTGGCGACAGCGCCCATGATGAGCGAGAAGGCGCCCATAAACGAGTTGAGTGCATCGATGGCGCTTTTCATGGAGGTCGCCGATACGCTGTCGTACTCATCATCCTCCGAGATGCCCTTCATCGCGCGCACCTTAGACTCGATGGTCTTGCAGAGCTCGTCCATGTCTGTGCCCTCGGCGGCAAGTGCCGTCACGCTGGGAAATGAAGGATTCTCGTCGCCAAACAGGCCGGAGATGGTTTCGCGTGGCATATACAGCGTGAGCGAGCCCATGGAGTCGCTGCCGCCATCAATCACGCCTACAATCTGCACCTCGCCGTTGGACACTTTGATGGTTTTTCCCAGCGCATCCTGTTCGTTGCCGTAAAGCTGATCGGCGCCGCCGCGGCTGATGAGCGCCACGCGCGAGCCTGCCTTTGACTCGACATCGGTGTAGGTGCGCCCCGCAACGAGCTTACTGGCACCCACGGCGTCGAGCATGTCGCTATCGACACCCTGTGCCATGACGGTATAGCTTTTATCGCCGGTCTTATACTCGGTATACGCGCTTTTGACAATGCCGATCTGTTCTATCTGCGGCACCAGTTTTTTAAGCTTCTGGACGTCAGAATCAGAGAGTTCTTGGGACGAATAGATCTGAACCATGCGAGCTGCGTTGAGGCCCAGGCTGTTGACCAAGCTGTTTTGGATGCCGCCGATGAGCGAAGTCATGGCAATGACCGAGGCGATGCCGATGACAATGCCCAGGATGGTGAGCAGGCTGCGCCCCTTGTTGGCCTCGAGCGAGTGAAGGGCTTCCTGGATAAGATCGCGGGCGCTCATGCCATCACTCCTTTCGGCGGGTTGGCGGAGGCGGAAATCATGGGCAGGCTATCTACGGCGCTGCGTAGGGTCCGCGGTGCATGCGGAATATACGCGCCGTCGTGAATGCGACCGTCGCGGATGGTCACGGCACGGTCGGCCTCGGCGGCGATGCCGGGGTCGTGTGTGATAAGCACGATGGTTTTGCCGCGCTCCTGGAGCTTGTGGAAGGTTTCCATGACGAGCGCTCCCGTGGCGGAGTCCAGGTTGCCCGTCGGCTCGTCGGCCAAAATGATGGGTGGATCGTTGACAAGGGCGCGCGCGATGGCGACGCGCTGCATCTGTCCGCCCGACAGCTCCGATATACGATGGTCCCAATGGTCGACCGGAAGCGTGACGGCCTGCAGCGCGTGTACGGCGCGCATCTCGCGCTGGCTGCGCGGCACATTGGTGTAGGACAGCGGCAGCATGACGTTTTCGATCACCGTCAGGCGCGGCAGCAGATTAAAGCTCTGAAAGACAAAGCCGATGCTCAGCGCTCGCACCTCGGTGAGCTCGTCATCGTCGAGCTCGGCGACGTTGAGCCCTTGCAGGAAGTAATCGCCCGCCGTCGGTTTGTCCAGGCAGCCCAGGATGTTCATGAGCGTCGACTTGCCTGAGCCCGAGGGGCCGGTGATGGCAACGAACTCACCGGGATCTACTGCCAGGCTCACGTTATGCAGGATGTGGGCGCAACCGGCCTCGCTCTCAAAGATGCGGTGCACGTTGCGGATGTCGATGACGGGACGCATTACTTGCCCTCGTCGGCAGGCATGTTGTCGCCGCCGTCTGCCGTCATTCCTGTGCCGGTATCCGTCACGATGGTGTCGCCGTCGCGTAGCTTGGTAACCGGGACGTCTGGATTGATCTCGTTGCCCTGGTCGTCGCGCTTGACCTGCGTCTTACCGACTACAGCCTCGTTGTCGTTTTGCGTCACGACGGTCACCTTCACGCGGCGCGTCTTTTTACCCTCCGAATCGGTGGCAAAATTGACGTAATAGTGCTCGCCATCTTCGGTCATCAGCGCCATGGTCGGCACCATCACCACGTCGTCGAGCTTCTCGGTCACTACCGAGACCTCGGCAGTCATACCCGGCTTAAGGCGACTGTCAGGTGCTTCGATGAGGATGTCGACGTTAAAGGTCACACTGCCGCCGCTCCCGGAGGAGGAGTCGGAGTTTGCCACCGAGGCGATAGCCGTGACGGTGCCCTGGCTCACGATATCGGGAAACGCGGGGTAGGTCACGTTGGCGCTTTGGCCCACGGCAATTTTGGCGATATCCTTTTCGCCCACCTGAACCGTCACCTTCATCTTGGACAGGTCGGCGATCTGCATGCACTGCTTGCCGCCGCTCGTATCGCTTTCGCCCATGATCATGCCGCCTGTTACCGTGGCGCCCACCTTGGCGTTGAGCGCCACGATGCTGCCCGAGCTCGGGGCCGTGACCGTACGGCTGGCGGCCTTGGCGTTCGCCTGATCGAGGTTTGCCTGGGCCGATGTGAGGCTGCGCTGCGCGGCCGATACGGCGTTCGTGTCCGCTGATGCGGCGGAGATGCCAGCCGCTGCGGAACCTCCGTCGACGTCCGTCGTTGGGTTGGCCTGCGCGGCGGCTGCGGCTTTCTGTGCGTTGGCGAGGTCTTCTTGAGCGGCTGCAACTGCACGCTGCGCCTCGGCAACGTTGCGATCGAGCTCGTCGTTTTTAATGGTCATAAGCACGTCGCCCTCGTTGACGGATTGGCCTGCCTGCACGTTGATCGAATCGACCGTACCGTCGACAGAAGGGGAGACCACTGAGGACGAAATGGGTTTGAGCTGGCCTTTCGCCTCGACCGTTGTGCTAAACGTGCCCTCGGTCACCATGTCGGTCGCAGGCCCGCTATCGCCCTGTGGCTGCGCATTGATAACCAGGGTTGCGACAATGGCAATGAGTGCGATGGCACCCACGACGCCGGCGGCAATACCGCGTCGAATCAGCTTTTTGCGTCGACGTTCGGCACGTTTTGCCTTGAGCTTGGCATATGCCTCTTCATCGGAAATCTCGGCCGTATCGTTCGTGCGTCCGTTCTCCTTGTCGGCATGTACGTTTGTAATCAGAGGAATCGTTTCGGTGGCACCTTCGGGCGTGCGCTCGGTATCATTTGGGCCCGGGGTGATCGTGGGGACATTCGGCATAGCGTCTCCTTTATAGAAAGAACCTCGATAATTATATGCGCCCACCGGTTGGGGCGGGCGCATAGGACGGTTTCTTTCGGAACTGTTAGATTGGTTGCAGCGGTTCCACGTTGTAGGAATGCGCGCGTTGCACTACGAGTGGACAACCACGCACAGGCCGACTTTGATGCAATCGTGCAGCGCCTTGGCGTCGGCCAGGCGAAGGTTGATGCATCCGTGGCTGCCGCACCACTTGTAGGAGTTGGGATCGTCGAAACTCTTGTCGTTTTGCCACGTTGCATCGTGGAAGCCGACCATGTTTCCCTCAAACGGCATCCAATAGCTGACCGGGCTCTCGTATTTTGGCTTGCCGGTCTCGGGGTCCTTGGCACCGATGAGCTTGCTGGCGCCATCGTTGCTGTTAATCTGCCATACGCCCTCGGGGGTGGCGTCCTCTCCCGGCTTGCCGGAGATAAAGTTGGCCTCCCACACGATATTGCCGCTCTCGTCGTAGTAGCGCGCGTGCTGATCGGACAGATCGACATCGACGTATGCCTTCCAGTCGGGCTCTCCCTTTGCGGTAAAGGTGTCGGCCTTCTGGGAGTACTTGATCTCGATTTCGCCGGTCTGCTTGTTGTTAATGGCGTCCTCGACCTGCTTGGCGAGCGAGCTGCTGTCGATGGACCAACCAAAGTCGCCGCCTTCTACGGCGCACTGCTTGCCATCGGCGCGCGTCCACCAGCGAGTGGAGCCCACGGTATTGAAGCCGTTGGCGAGCTCGGCTGCCCAGCTGCCGATCTGCGACGTATCGAGTGTGGGGTTGGCCGGATCGGCAAAGCTGATCCACTGCAACACGGAGCTGCCATCAACCTTGCCGGCATCCTCGCCGTTGAGCTTGAGGGTCACGTTGACGCCCAGGAAGTTGTTGGCGGCATCGCATGCGGTCTGAATCTGATCATCGGTCAGCGTTCCATTGAGCGGCTCATAGGCATCGTTGCCGAGCTTGGAAAGATCTACGGTCTCGGCCAGCGAGGCAAGCTCGAGCTCGGCATACTTAATGACATGCTCGCGGTTGAGTTTTTCGTTGGAGCGCGCCTTCTCGACGGTAAACTTGCCCGCTTGCTCGTCATAGGAGCTATTGGCCTCGAACGTGCCCGAACGCCCCTCGTTAAACTCGTCGATGGCGGCGCCCAGATCCTTCTCAAACTTCTTTTGGTCAAAAGTGTCGGAGAGCATGGACAGGTCGACGTCTTGATCAAGATCGACTTCGTTGGAGGTAGCGGTTGTTTTGGTCTTTCCGCTTAAGGATTCCACAAGGCGGACCGGCCATACAAAGGCTTCGTTGTGGCTGATGATCTCTTTTGCGGCAGCTTCGCCGTCGACGATGGGCTCATCGGACTCGGGCTGATACGTCCAGCTAAAGTCATCGCCTGTCACGGTGAGCTTATAGTGCTTCCATGCCGAGTTGACCTTGGTGGCGGCAGACGAAGCGTTGGAGAACGAGACGTCGACGCCGGCGATGGTGGTATTGGGGTAGGCTAGCTGGGAAAACGCTACGACGCCTACTATATAGACAATGACGATAAGACCCAGGACGACAAAGAGCGTCGTCTTTTTGCCCGACTTATTGTTCTCGGCGGGTTTGCGTGCGGGGCCGCGATCGACCCGAGCGTGCGTTGGGGGCTGCTTGGGCGCATTGCCGTTTGCCAGGCGCTGCTGACGTGGCTGACGCTGCTGGTTCGGGCGTTGGGAAGCGTTTGCCGCACCACGCTGCTGACCGTGACTCGGCGCGATAGGACGCGGCGACTGAACACCACCGGTGTGCCTGCTCGGCTGCTGCGGATCGGGAATCAGTTGAGTTCGATCGTTTTGCGACATCGTATGCATATCCTTCGATTTTCGCCTTGCGGTTCATCGTGTTTTTACTGGGCTTGCATTATAGCGATTACCTAGTTGTTTGTGGTACGGAAACGGTGGCATTCAAAAGAGGTGGGACATTTGTCCCACTATCGAGTCGTTCTTGGTCACTACCCGCACACACCGCATTTTGCACAGGCTGAAAGTGCGGCCGGAGCCTGCGCGATGCCGCCCTTTGCCGTCTCGCGCAGCGTGGCCGGCAACGCGTGGCCCACTGAGAGCATGACATGTGCCATCTGGTCAAACGGCACCAGGCTCTTAATGCCGGCGAGGGCGAGTTGTGCCGAACTAAAGGCCGCTGCCACGCCGATGGCATTGCGGTTTTGGCAGGGCACCTCCACGAGGCCACCGACGGGGTCACAAACGAGGCCCAGCAGGTTACTCAGCGCGATGGAACTGGCGTCGAGCGCCTGCTCGGGCGTGCCGCCGAGCATCTGCACCAGCGCGGCGGCAGCCATGCGTGAGGTTCGAGAGGAGATAGGCGTAACGCTGGATTTAAACGGGGTTCGTCCGCATTATTCCGTGACCTACGGCGAGGGCTTTGACGACTGGTATGTCGTAAAGGCTGACCCGGATATTGAAAGTCTGGAATTGCAGTACGAGGAAGTTCAGGCGGTACGTTGGGCGTCTGAGGAGGAAGTTCTCGCCATGATAGACAGCGGCGTGTTCATTCCGTATTTCAAGGGCTATATCTCAACTATATTCAACACAGCGGACCAGTACGGTTCTATTCGCGGAAAATAATACTATAATATAACAACAACGCCCTGTCCGTTCCCGGGGCAATTCACAGAACAGAGGTAACAATGTCAGAAGAAAAGAAGCTCGCGGTGCTTATCGACAGCGATAACGTATCCGCGAAATATGCACAGTTCGTCATGAACGAGGTGCAGAAGTACGGCGTGCCGACCTACAAGAGAGTTTACGGCGACTGGGAAAAAGGCGGCAACGGCTGGCATGCTCCCGCAGTCAACTACTCGATAATGCCGGTTCAGCAGACAAGCTATGTCGCA
>UQNH01000094.1:0-6743 GCA_900542365.1 uncultured Collinsella sp.
GGCGCGGTTGCCGAGAGCCACGAGGCCTCCGCTGCCGTCTTTGGCGGTGCGGCGACGGTTCCGGCAGGACCTGCGCATGAGGGCGGCCTGCCGCTCGTGGACGGCGCCGGCGAGGACCCGGGTGCCACGGTGGCCATGCCGGCTATGCCTCAGGAGTAGGCCTACGCGTTTATCACCATCACGTACCTGCACCTTTGCCGTACGCAGATGAGCGGAGCGGCAAGTGATGCGCTGCGGGTATAATGGACAGCATTCAAACGGTGGGCACCGACGTGCCCGCAGGAGAGGAATGATCATGGGTAAGACTTTCAGCTTTGTCTCCGGCGCACTTTTTGGTGCTGCTGCCGGCGCTATTATCGGTGTTGCTCTGGCTCCGCGCTCGGGCGCCGAGACCCGCGCCATGGCTGCCGATATCGCCAACGACGCCTGGGACAATATGCGCGACACCTACGAGCACAGCGCCGAGGAGGCCCGTGCTGCGGTGAATGACTTTGGCCCGATGGTCGACGCCAAGACCGACGACCTGCGCGCCAAGGTCGACCTGGCCCGCGAGCGCATGGACCAGCTGCGTGAGCAGCTCAACGACGCCATTTCGGGTGGCAACGTGACGCCTGCCGCCGACGTCGTGGTCGAGAACGCCGTCGAGGCTGATACCGAGGCTGCGGAGCCCTCGACCGAGGCATAATGCGCGCCGGGGATTTTGTCGGCGCCAAGATTTATCGCAAGCCTACCGAGGACAAGCGCACCAAAAAGGACGGCACGCCGCGCAGCCCTAAAAAGCTCGGAAAGATTCACTTTCCGGTCTTTACCCCGGGCGGTACGCGCGTGGTCGGCTTTATGGTCCGCCAGTCCGATATCGCGGGCATGATCGAGCGCCCCGACCGAT
Source organism: uncultured Collinsella sp. (assembly GCA_900542365.1). Taxonomy (GTDB): domain Bacteria; phylum Actinomycetota; class Coriobacteriia; order Coriobacteriales; family Coriobacteriaceae; genus Collinsella. The sequence continues at coordinate 887 of UQNH01000094.1, forward strand.
TCGTAGCGCTCGACGCCATTGGTGTCTACGAGGGCGCCATTGCGGTCGATGACGTCAAGGACACGTACGATGCTGCCGCCGCCAGGCGCCTCGACATCAACCTGGACGATTGCATCATCTGGGTTGGTATGGACGTGCGCACGGAATCGGGCGATGTCGTGGGCTACTGCTCGGACGTTGAGTTCAAGCCACGCTCGGGCATCGTACAGGCATTCTATGTGACCGCCGGTGCCGCTTCGAGCGTGCTGGTGGGCGACACGCAGGTGCCGCCGACGATGCTGCGCGGCTACGAGAACGGCGCGATGGTCGTCTCGGACGAGGTCAAGTCGCTCGGGTATTCGGGCGGTGCGGCTGCCAAGGCCGCCGAGGCCAGCGTCGTGGTGGGCGATAAGGTCAAAAAGGGCGCCAAGGTGCTCGACGACAAGGGGTCGGTTGCCGTGGACAAGGGCAGTCGCGCACTGGGCAAGCAGCTCGGCAAGACGCGCGGCATGTTCAAGGCCTTTAAGGACGAATACCAAAAGGCGAGCGGAGGCTCGTCAAAAGCTACAAAATAGCGACGTACCAAATGATGGGAGGCAAGCCGGAGACCTGTTGCTCCGGCTTGCTGTGTTTATGGGGGAGGGCATATGCGCCAAAACGGATCCAACTTAAACGGGCGTTCGGGTACGCGTCCGACGGCGCGCCGCGATCTGGGGCAGCTGCCCAGCGGTCAGCGCAAGCGTCACCGTAAGCCCGGCGCGATGTACCTCAACCATAGCCGCGGCTTTAGCGATCGCAGCGCGCGCATCGGCAACAGCCGTACGCCCCGTCGTTCGTCTCGCCTGCCCTATGCGCTCATCGCCGTGGGTTGCGCACTCGTGTTGTTTATCGCTGCCGTCGTGGGCTACGTCAACCGCAGCGTGGACGTGGAACTCAACGGCCAGAAGACCGCGGTGCGCGTGGGCTCTACGCTGCAGAATCTCATAGACGACCAGGAGTTGACTGACACCTACGACGCAGGCGACCTACTGGCCGTCGATGACAGCGTGCTCAAGCGCCATGGGGGCGAAAAGCTGTCGGTTAAGGTGGACGGCAAGCGCATAAAACAGGGCAAATGGGATAGCCGCGAACTTGAGGGTGGCGAGAAGGTGACGGTCAAGGATGGCCGTAACGCCTACGAGAAGCATGAGGTTCAGGCTACGGTTATCGAGCCCAGGCTCAAGGTCGAGGGCACGGGCGCTATCGAGTATGTGCAGACGTGGGGTGTCCAGGGCCGCTCCGAGGTGTGGGTTGGTGAGCAGTCGGGCAAGACGCAGGACCGCGGCGAGGTTGTGCCCGCCACCGATTGCGTCGTTGCGTGCGCCAGCGTGGCGCCCAAGGGCAACAAAAAGTACGTGGCGCTGACGTTTGACGAGGGTCCGAGCGGCGCCACCAAACAGATCTTGCAGGTGCTCAAGGAAAAGGGCGTTACCGCGACGTTCTTCCTTTCGGGCGATGCGGCCGAGGCCTCGCCTGCCACGGCCAAGGCGATTGTCGATGCCGGGTGCGAGATCGGATCCAACAGCTACAGCGACGATTCGCTCAAGGGTCAGGACCGTGAGACGGTACGCGAACAGATCACGAAAGGCACCGATGCGATTAAGTCGGCGACCGGCGTGAAGACGATGCTGCTGCGTGCTCCCTACGCTGCCTTTGACGAGCAAAACTGGATTGATGCGATGGACCTGGTCTCCGCCGTGGTCTCGTGGAATATTGACTCGGGCGACTGGCTGCTCAACGGTGCCGACGAGCAGGTCTCAACGGTGCTCGATTCGGTGACGCCGGGCAATATCGTGCTGCTCACCGATAGAGACGAATGCGCCGAGCAGACGCTCGAGGCGCTGCCGCAGATTATCGACGGTCTTGTCGCCGACGGCTACAAGATCGTGACGCTCAGCGACCTGGTCAAGACGGACACGTCGCTGAGCAAAAAGCTCACCTCGCTGACGAAGGTCACCATGCCTAAGGACGCCGTGTTCCCCCAACTTGCCGAGGACGATGACACCACAGAGTAGTCATTGGGTAGTCGTTTAAGAACGTCCATTGACTATGTCACGGATGCGTCAGCGTTTGGTATGCCTGCAATGTGCAGCGCATAAATTCGATGCCGCAGGGCGATGCTGATGCTATAGTTACTGCGGTTAATGAGGGTCAAGAGAAAGGTTACAGGTGAAATCCAAACCTCGACCATACAGTCGATGACCCCATGCAGGTGCTTTTTGCGCATGCACGGGGTGTAAGCGTCGAGCGGCGTGCCGCCCGCGCATGCGTATACATATCCAGAAGCCTCCGGACGCCGCACATGCGGCCGCGTTCGGAGGAATAATGATGGGGAGCACCATTGAATTATCTGAGTGAGATGCTCAAATTGCCGGTCTTGGATGTCGACGGCGAAAAGCTCGGCGTGGTGAACGATTTTGGCATTGCTACCGGCGAAGTTTTTCCGCACGTGACGTCGCTCGCGTTCCGCGGCCCCGGCAAGACGCCGTTTATGATCAGCTGGCGCAAATGGGTCGACCGTATCGACGAGACGGGTGTACACCTTAAGACGTCGGCCACCGAAATCCGTTTTTCGTACCTGCAGCCGACCGAACTCTTGCTTGCCCGCGACGTGCTCAACAAGCAGATTGTCGACACGCAGGGCATGAAGGTCGTGCGCGTCAACGACATCAAGTTTTCCATGTCGGGCGAAAACCAGCTGCGCCTGCTGGGCGCCGAGGTCGGTGCTCGCGGTCTGCTACGCGCCATCAGCCCCGCGCTCGAGCATATCGTCGAAGGCTTTATGAGGCACCTGGGCAAGCCGCTCAGTGAGGACATCATCGCTTGGTCCTACATGGACCTGCTCGACCGCTCGACTAAAAACATCCAACTCTCGGTGTCGCACAAGACGCTCGGCGAGCTGCACCCTGCCGATATCGCCGACATTATCGAGCAGCTCGACCCGCGCCTACGTGCGCAGGTGTTTGCGCAGCTCGATACCGCCCAGGCAGCCGAAGCTATCTCGGAGTTCGATGACGACGAGCTTATGACCGAGATGCTCGAGGGCCTGTCCGACACGGACGCATCGTCGATGCTGGCCATGATGGACCCGGACGATGCAGCCGACCTGATCGACGAGCTCGATTACGAGAAGGCCGAGAAGCTCCTGCGCCTGATGGGCGTCAAGGAGGAGAAGGCGATTCGTAACCTGCTGGGGTATGAGGACAACACCGCCGGCCGCATCATGACCTCGGAGTTTGTTTCCCTGCCCGCCACGGCAACGGTCGGTGACGCCATCGAGGCGATTCGCGAGCTCGATGAGGACTTCGAGAGCGTCTACTACGTCTATACCGAGGATCCGAGCGGCATGCTGACCGGTGTGCTTTCGCTGCGCACACTGATCGTAGCCGATCGCGACGCCACGCTGGGTCAGCTGGCCTATCGCGACCTGGTCTACGTGTCGCCCGACGAGGACCAGGAAGACGTGACGGACGAGATGACCAAGTACGACCTGGTCGCTATCCCCGTCTGCGACGAGAACCGCCACATCCTGGGTATCGTGACCTTCGACGACGCCATGGACGTTATCGCCGAGGAGCATCAGGAGGACCTGCAGATCGCCGGTGTCGGCTCGGGTGACAGCGCGTCCGACGACTCGACGAACGTGCTCAGCTGGTTCGTGCATCGCCAGTACTGGGTTGTTGTATGGGGCATCGCGTCGTGCATCATGGCGACCGTGTTGGGGACGGCGCTCGGCTCCGCGCATCTGGTGGTGTTCCCCATGTGCGCCATGCCGCTCGTGCTGCTGGCGGCCTCGCGCATGGTGTCGTTCGTCAAGAACTACTTCCTGGAGTATGACGGTCACGACGACGAGCCCAAGCCGTATCTGGGGTTCTTCTTCCAGAGCACGGGCATGGGCCTGATTCTGTCACTCGTGACCTATCTGTGCGCCCAGCTGGTGCGCACCGCTGCGTTCCCCGATGCGTCCATGTTTGAGGAGCAACTCTTTACCGGGTGTTTTAATATCGCTGCTATCATTTGCCTGGTCGGCAACATGAGTGCCGTGATTTACCTGATGGTGCTGTTCTGGCGTGACGAGCATGACCTCAACACGTCGGGCACCGCCATGAACGTCATTGCCGTCATGATCTCGTGTGTGGCGTATTGCATCGCCGCGGTGCTGCTCGCCATGTCAGTCATGGGCTAGGTGGTCGCGTGCAAAATACCAAGCAAAAGTCGGGCACCAAGCAAAAGCTGACCATCGCAGCCATCTTTGGCGCTATGGGCCCCGGTCTGCTGGCGGCGCTTTCGGGCAATGACGCCGGCGGCATTGCAACGTATTCCAGCGCGGGCGCCAGCTATGGCTACAAGATGCTCTGGATGCTTCCCGTCATGACTGTGCTGCTCATCGTGACGCAGGAGACCGCGGCGCGCTGCGGCTGCGTCACGGGCAAAGGCCTGGCATCGCTCATTCGCGAGCGCTTTGGCGTGCGCAAGAGCGTGTTGGCCATGGCGGCGCTGTTGATCGCCAACACGGCTGTGACCATTTCGGAGTTTGCGGGCATCGCCAGCGGCCTTGCTCTCTTTGGCGTGCCGGCGAGCATCTCGGTGCCGTTGGTGGCGCTGCTGGTGTGGATGCTTACCATGTCGGGTAGTTTCCAGCGCATCGAGAAGATTCTGCTGCTGGTGAGCTGCGTGTTCGTGACCTATATCGTCGCCGCGTTTATGGCTGGCCCCAACTGGGGTGAGGTCGCGGTCGACCTGGTCGTGCCTAACATTCAAAATGACCCCAGCTACGTGTCGCTCGTGGTCGCAACGATCGGTACCACCATCGCGCCATGGATGATTTTCTTGGCGCAGAACAACGTGGTCGATAAGAACGCGGGCGAGGACGATATCGTGCTGCAGCGCATCGATACCGTGAGCGGCTCGCTTGCCGCCGATGTCATTGCCGGCTTTATTATCATCACGACCGGTACGGTGTTGTTCCCGGCGGGTATTCAGATTAGCGATGCTGCCGATGCTGCCCGCGCGCTGGAGCCTATTGCGGGTCAGTGGTCTACGGTACTGTTTGCCTCGGGCCTGGTCGCGGCGAGCTTCTTGGCCGCCTGCGTGCTGCCGGGCGTTACGTCGAGCGCTATCTGCGAGGCATTTGGCTGGGAGCGCGGTGCCGATCGCAGCTGGGACGAGGCCCCGGTCTATCGCGGCATCATTACGGCCATCATCGGCATCTCTGCCGTGCTGGTGCTTATGCCCGGCGTCGATCTGTTCCAGATTATGATGACCTCGCAGGTCATCAATGGCGTGCTGCTGCCCGTGGTTCTGGTGTTCCAGGTGGTTATTGCCGCTGACCGTCACATTATGGGCACTAACCGCAACGGCCGCGTGTGGAATGTGCTCACTTGGGCGACTATCGGTGTGATTACGGTGCTGACGGTCGTCATGTTTGTTCTACAGGCGATGGGTTACAGCGCTTAGCGCCTCTTTTGGACTCCAAACAGGCCGCAGCGATGGACTGCGGCCTGTTTTTTGCCCGCTATAGGGCGTTAGTTATATGGCAGTGGACAATAAATGCCAAATATGAGTACTGTTGCCTTGCCGATAGCATTTACGACCAAGAAAATAATGAACATAGTTAAGAATCTGTTTATTAAAAGCGGGTCTCCAAGTCCTAAGCCGGCCATTCTGGTCAACTGGAAGGGTCGCGCGCTACCGCATGAGCGCCATTTTGGGTGGTTTTGCCTGCTACTAAAATGGTAACAGTACTCATATTTGCCCCTTTTTGTCCATGACCTCTTGGAGTCGGGTGGCGCGCGCAGACGTGGTGTAAGAGCGTCCTGAGGTCCGTCGCTGCAAGTCC
>UQNH01000095.1:0-6569 GCA_900542365.1 uncultured Collinsella sp.
TCCTCGGCCGAAAGACTTCGGCAGGCGCCACGGTAGATGGGCGTGCCGTCGCTCGCGTGCGGTGCACTCGCGGCGTGGAGCTCGGCGCGTGTGCAAAAGCAGGGATAGGTGAGGCCGGCGTCTTTCAGCCGGCGCAAGGCGCTCTCGTACAGGTCTAGGCGGTCGTGCTGGTAGTAGGGGCCTTCGTCCCACTCCAGCCCCAGCCAGGCTAGGTCGTCAATCAGTTGAGCGGCAAGTTCCGGGCGCTTGCAGCGATCGTCCAGATCCTCGATGCGCAACACGATGCTGCCGCCCTGGCTGCGGGCCGAAAGCCACGCACACAGGCAGCTGAACACGTTGCCCAGGTGCATGCGGCCCGAGGGCGACGGGGCAAAGCGGCCCACGACGGGGGTGGGAGAGGGAGTCGCCGTCGACGTGGCCACGGCGGGCGTTGCTATGTTGCGTGCTTTGATATCCATGCGGACGAGTATAGCGCGGGGCGCGATGGGGAGGCGTCACTGTGGTCCACAAGTTGTCGAGGCCCCTCATTGCGTATGGCGGGTCGCAGACTCGGTGCTTTGATACCTGTCCATCAACTCGGCACCTAAGACGACAGAAACCCCGGCAGCTCTTCGCAACTGCCGGGGTTTCCGCGGAAAAGGGGGACATGATCCTCGAGCGAACGGGAAAGGGGCAAACCGTTTTCGCTCAACTGCTTTATGCCCTTCGCCCGCAGGCTCAATCAGCGTTTTAGCGGCAACACAAAGCCGCTACACCTGTGACGGAGCTGTGAAGTGGTGTCTGCTGCTGGCGCGGGCCATGGCAAGGAGTGTCCCAGACTGCCGGCAGATAAGGAACGTCCCCAAGTGCCGGCCGTGGACGTGACTTTCGTCCCGTTTGATACTCCGCTGACCTAGATGTTCGTCACATGAACTCGCAAACGTGGGACAATGACGCTACTGGTACCACAGACAAAGGATGTGCCTATGAACGCCCCCGTTGCCCAGCCCTGTCGGCAGCGCCGCCTGTTTGCGCGGTTCGCTTCCGTCTGCGCACTCGTCGCGCTTGCGTTGTTGCTGCTGCCTGCCGCCGCGCACGCCGACGGCTACTCCATGACCCAAACCTATATCGGTGCCACGGTCGAGGCCGATGGATCGCTGACCGTTGTCGAGGGACGCCAGTTCGATTTCGACGATGACATTAACGGCGTGTATTGGGATATCAATACAGGCTCTAACCAGCAAGGCGGCTCGGTGGTCGTCAATGTGCTGAGCGTCGAGGAAGACGACACTGCGTTTAACAAGGTCGACAGCGCAAATAAAGGCGACGACGGCGTTTACACGGTGGAACAGTCCGACGACGGCGTAAAGATTAAGGTGTTCAGCCCTCACGAGAGTGGCGACAGTGCAATCTACTACGTGAGTTATTCCATGACCGGTGCGGTCATGAACTGGGCCGATACCGCCGAGCTTTACTGGAAATTCGTCGGCGACGGCTGGTCGGCGGATTCCGATGACGTCGAGATGGAAGTTCACTTCGCAAATGCCGCTGCCGGGACGGCGGCCGTCAAGGGCGACAACTTCCGCGCATGGGGCCACGGTCCGCTGACGGGCGACGTGTCGCTCGATGAGGACGAGCCCATGGTCACCTATACCATTCCCTGCGTGCATCAGGGCGAATTCGCCGAGGCACGCATCGCCTTCCCCAGCGACTGGGTGCCGCAGCTTGCCGCCTCGGGCGAAGAGCGCATGTCAACGATCCTGAGCGAAGAGAAGGAATGGGCCGACGAAGCTAACGCCCGCCGTGAGCACGCGCGTGCGGTTGCCAGCGCGATTGCCGTGGTGTGTGTTGTCGTGGCGGTTGCCTATACCGGTGTGATCGTGATGCTTAAGCTGCGCAGGCCCAAGCCCAAGCCGCTCTTCCAGGACGAGTACTTCCGCGATGTGCCCTCGGCCGACCATCCCGCGGTGCTTGCAGCTCTCATGAGCTGGAACGACGTGCCCGATCAGGCATATATCGCCACGCTTATGAAGCTCACCGACGACCGCGTGATCAAGCTGGAAGAAGCGACCGAGACCAAGAAGAAGGGTCTGCTCCGTCGCGAAAAAGAGGAGCAGACGTATCGCATCACAGTGACCGACGAGGCCTGGAAGGCTGCCAAGAAGGACGGCATCGATCGCGATGTGCTCAAGGTCTTCTTCGCCGGCGTTAAGCCCGATAAGGACGGAGTCCGTTCGCGCACGTTTAGCGAGCTGGAGGAGTACGCTAGCGAGCGCACCACATCTGTTGGCGACAAGCTCGAGGACTATCAGAGCACGGTTAAGGGCAAGCTGGAGGCGCGCGAGCTTATCGCATCGGATGGCACCATCGCGATGGTGGCCGGCCTGGTTCTCGGTATCATCATCGTCTTTGGCATTCTGGGCTCTCTGATCTATACCGACTTTGCGGATGCCAATGTCGGTGCCGCTATGATCTCGATCCCCGTCACGATCGTGGGCTTTGCCCTGAGCTGCACTTTCCGCCGTTACACGCCGGAGGGCGCCGAGGTGGCGGCTCGCTGCAAGGCGCTCAAGCATTGGCTCGAGGACTTTACGCGTCTGAAGGAGGCCGTCCCCAGCGACCTGATCTTGTGGAACAAGCTGCTGGTGATGGGCGTTGCCCTGGGCGTTTCGAAAGAAGTGCTGCGACAGCTGGCCGAAGCCGTGCCTGCGGACCTGCGCAACAGCGACGATTTCTACGACAACTACCCCTGCTACTGGTGGTATTACCATCACTACGGCAACGAGTCCCCACTCGATTCGTTCAACGATGTGTACCACGAGACCATCCGCGAGCTGGCTTCGAGCTCCGACAGCTCGAGCGGCGGCAGCGGCGGCGGCTTCTCTGGCGGCGGTGGTGGCGGCGCCGGCGGAGGCGGCGGCGGAACGTTCTAGTGAGCGCTTGCTTTGGGGCGGATCTTTCTGGGCGGTTGCCAGGGAAGATTCATCCCATTTTTGTGCATCGAAACGGGTCAAACTTTCCGCTGAGGACCTTCGCGCTAGGGGCAGTGGACAAAAAATACCAAATATGAGTACTGTTGCTGCGATGGTCGCATATGTTTGCACATAATAATGGGCTTCTAATGAGAGTATTTCTCGTTAGGAGCCCATTTTATTGAACATTTGGGGAGCTACGTCAACACGTGCAGCTGGTCGTCATGCCTACAAGCCTCAAAAATGCCCCAAATCGCTGCTACTAAAAAGGTAACAGTACTCATATTTGATGTTTTTTGACCACAGCCATTTGCAGGCCCTCTAGGCTACTCATTGGGGGCAGACTTAAATGACCAGTCGTTGGGGATCAGTCATTGGGGACGTTCTTAAATGACTAGGTGTGGCTGCTTGGGCTAGGCTGTTAGATCGAGTTCGTAGAGGAAGCTTTCACGCGGCATGTCGTGACGACGCTCTTCGCGGTTGGCGCGGTGCGTGGCCGTGCGCTTAAAGCCGTGCAGCTCGTAGAACTTCCACGAGCAGTTGGAGTCGGTGTACAGGTGCGCCCTTGTCGCCCCGCGCGAGGAAAGGTACGAGACAGCGGCATCGAGCAACACCGAGCCAACGCCCAGGCCGTGGACATCGCGATCAACGGCAAGCAGCGTGACCTCGTTGTCGTGCGGCAACGGGCTGCTCTCGAGCAGGCGGTTGTTAGTTCGGATGGTTGCGCGCACAAACGAGAGATACTCGGCGCAAGCATCGGGCTCCAGCTCGCGCATCTGCGATAGCAGCGCGCGTTCGGTATCCATCCAATGTTCCTTGACGGTGGCGCCGGAGCTCTGCCCCGCACGCGCGAGCGAAATGCCACGCGCCTGACCGTCGATTACGGCAACCTGCGAAAACGTCGATGACGAAAGGCAATAGGCGAGGTCGCACGCGGCCTCAAGGCGGTTGTACTCATCGTTATCCGAATTGTTATGCCAAAGCTGCTGCAGAATCAGCGCGATGGCGTCGAAGTCTTCGGTATCAAACGGTCGGTAGAGAACCCGCGAGACCATGGTGCCTCTTTCTTTTGCGGATGCATATCGAGCACAGTTCTACCACGCTATTGGCATCTAATTATGGTGCCCCTGTGTTCCATGAACTCACCGTGCCCGATGCCGTGTCCATCCCCTCCGCTCGCAAACTTTTTCTGCACAGCCGTGCGTTGCGGGGTGCATCGATGCGCTCGATGCGCTACATTAAATCAGTATTTTCAATGCCGCTGCGCGAGCGCTGCAGATCGACGTATCACCGACTCACAGAGCACGGCGGCGTACCAGACAGGAGGACTGCATGGGATCTGATGTGAAGATCGCACGCGCGTTGATCTCGGTTACCGATAAGACGGGTGTCGTCGATTTCGCACGGACGCTGGTTGATGACTTTGGCGTCGAGATCATCTCTACGGGCGGCACGGCTCGTGCCATCGAGGACGCGGGCGTTCCCGTAACCCCCATCGAGGAGTTCACGGGCTATCCCGAGATGATGGACGGCCGCGTTAAGACCCTGCACCCCAAGGTCCACGGCGCGCTGCTGGCCCGTCGCGATTCCGAGCAGCACATGCAGGAGGCCGCCCAGCACGGCATTAAGCTGATCGACCTGGTCGTCGTCAACCTGTACGAGTTCGAGAAGACCGTCGCCAACCCCGAGGTCACCTTTGCGGATGCCATCGAGCACATCGACATCGGTGGCCCCTCCATGTTGCGCTCTGCCGCCAAGAACGCCGCGAGCGTTACCGTCATCTCCGACCCGGCCGACTATGATGCCGTCCTGGCCGAGATGCGCGAGACCGGTGGCTGCACCACGCTTTCCACCCGTCGTCGCCTGCAGGTGAAGGTCTACCAGACCACCGCCGCCTACGACACGGCTATCTCCCGTTGGCTCGCCGCCCAGGCAAGCGACGTGGCGGACACCTCTACCAAGCTCGAGATCTCGCTGGAGAAGGTCGACGACCTGCGCTACGGCGAGAACCCGCAGCAGAAGGCCACGGTCTATCGCTTTGCCGAGGGCTGCGAGAACACCGCGAGCTCTCAGTTCCCGCTTGTGGGCTCCGAGCAGATCCAGGGCAAGCCGCTCAGCTACAACAACTATCTGGACGCCGATGCCGCCTGGAACCTGGTCCGAGAGTTCGACGAGCCGGCCTGCGTGATCCTCAAGCACCAGAACCCCTGCGGTTCCGCCGTTGCCGAGGACATCACGGCTGCCTACGACCGCGCCTTCGCCTGCGATCCCAAGAGCGCCTTCGGTGGCATCATCGCCTGCAACCGCGAGGTACCCTATGAGCTGGTTGAGCATTTCGCCGACCAGAACAAGCAGTTCGTCGAGGTTATCATCGCCCCGAGCTACACTGCCGAGGCGCTCGAGCGCATGGCCAAGCGCCCCAACCTGCGCGTGCTGGCTACCGGCGGCGTGGACCACGGTGCCCAGGTGGAGCTGCGCTCCATCGACGGCGGCATGCTGGTGCAGGAGGTCGACCACGTGACCGAGGATCCCGCGACCTTTACGTTCCCCACCGACCGCAAGCCCACCGACGCTGAGATGGCCGAGCTCGAGTTTGCCTGGAAGGTCTGCAAGGGCGTTAAGTCCAACGCCATCCTGGTCTCCAAGGGCAAGGCCGGCATTGGCATGGGCCCGGGTCAGCCCAACCGCGTTGACTCCGCACTGCTCGCCTGCGAACGCGCCGAGGACTTTTGCGAGCGCGAAGGCGTGGAGAAGGGCGGCTTTGCCTGCGCAAGTGACGCGTTCTTCCCGTTCCGCGACAACGTCGACGTGCTTGCCGCACACGGCGTGACCTGCATCATCCAGCCCGGCGGCTCCAAGCGCGACGACGAGAGCATCCAGGCCTGCAACGAGCACAATATTGCTATGGTTTTCACGGGTGCGCGCCACTTCCGCCATTAAGTAGGGAGGTGGCGCTGCGGCTTGCCCAACCACCGCACCTTGCCGCTCATTCGTCGCCCGCGTACCCAAGTACGCGTCGCTCCTCTTTCACGGCAATCTGCGGCACCTGGGCAACCCTCGCCGACCTGTTAGGTTGACTGGGGAGGATGGGATGTTATCTCGTCCCTTGGACCGCCTCGCTTCTAAAATTATCTCCGCAAAAGACGGCTGCTCCGTTTGGAGGGCCGTCTTTTTGGTATAAGAGGACGGAATGACTAACACGAAAGGTATGACCATGCCCCAGATTGATGATGCCGAACTGTTTGGCAATGCCGAGGACCAGCGTGCGTACGAGGACTTTTGCGCCAATCAGGAGGCGGTCGAGAAGTTCACGCTCGACAAGCCCGCGCTTGTCTGCCGTTGGCGCATGTCCAACAAAAAGGTGCCCATGCTCAACCGCCACATCCGCGCACTGTCCGAGCGCCTGGTACAGGGCGAGCCGCTTACCCACAACATGCTCAGCTGGGCCAAACAGCACGTTGAGTGGTCGCTTGCCGAGGGTGATTACACCGCACGCGACGGCGTGCTCATGCTGGTGATCGACATCAACGGCAACGCTGCCATGACGGTGGGGGAGTACGAGCCGCTGGCCGATACGTCGGCCAAGGCGCTGCGTGCCCGCTCCGCCGAGGCCCGCTC
>UQNH01000096.1:0-6523 GCA_900542365.1 uncultured Collinsella sp.
CGATCGAGCAATCCGACCGAGGTGCCCGCATCACGCGCAGCGGACATATCGAGCTCGTTGGCGGCGACGATGGAGTCGATACCGTTGCGCAGTGCTGCGGCCATGGCGCGCACGGCCTCCTGGCGCTGCTCGTCGCTCGCCGTGGCAAGCGAGGCCGACGCTGCCTTAGCGGCAACGGCAAGATCGTGGACATACGTGGCTATATCGACCGACATGGACGGCCCTTTCTCCTAGAAGTTTGCAACCATGGTAGCCGATTTGCGCATGGCCTCGCCCGCGGCGGTAGAATTGGTCAACCCGAAACACCGCAACGAACGGAAGACTCACATGGCCCTCATTACTTCGTACCACGTCCCCGGCCTGTATGTCGAGGACCACAGCATCGACGTCCCCCTCGACTGGCGCGGCCTGGAGCCAATGCTCCTGGCCGTCGGCAGCACCATGCGCCGCGGCGCTATGCCGGCACCAATCGCCGGCGCGCCCGAGAGCATCAAGCTCTTCTACCGCGTGGTTTGCGCGCCCGACCGCATCAACGACGATCTGCCGCTGCTTCTGTTTTTGCAGGGCGGCCCCGGCGGCGAGAGCCCGCGTCCGCTGTCACCCACAAGCGATGGCTGGATCGAGGAGGCCGTCAAGCACTTCCGCGTGGTCCTGCCCGACCAGCGCGGCACCGGACGCAGTAGCTGCGTGGACGGACGCACGATTGCCACCTTGGGCGATCGCGCCGAGGCAGCCGGCGCCGATGCGGCCCGCTCGCAGGCGGACTTCCTCAAGCGCCACCTCGCCAGCTCCATCGTGCGCGATTTTGAGTACCTGCGCCTGGTGGGCTTTGGCGGCAAGCCCTGGGTCACACTCGGGCAGAGCTACGGCGGCTTTTTGACGTTGAGCTATCTGTCGCTCTTCCCCGAGGGCGTGGCGGCAAGCTTTACCTGCGGCGGCATCCCCCACGTGCCGGCGAGCGCAAGCGAGGTCTACGCGCACACCTTCCCGCGCATGGCTGCCAAGACACAGCAGTATTACGACCGCTACCCCGCCGACGTCGAGCGCGTGGCGGCTCTTGCCGATGCGCTCGAGGCTCAGAAGCCCGTGCTGCCCGACGGCTCGCCGATGACGGTCGAGCGCCTACAGCTCATGGGCAGCGACTTTGGCATGAAGCCGAGCTTTGAGCGCATGCATTGGATTATCGATCACGCTTTTGTTGACGGCGACGGCACGCTGACCTGCGGCGCCTCGGTATCCGACAGCTTTTTGATGCGCGCCTTCGAGCGCACCAACACGCGCACGAATCCGCTGTACTGGACGCTGCAGGAGTTCATCTACGCCGATGGCGACACCATGCCGATTCGCTGGGCCGCGGCTGAAGAGAAGGCACACCGCGCCGAGTTTGACACCCTCGCGCGCCCGCTCATGTTTACCGGCGAGGCCATGTTCCCGTGGATGTTCGAGCAGATGCCCGAGCTCAAGCCCTTCAAGCCCGCCATGGACCTGCTGATGGAAGACACCAGCTGGGACAAGATCTACGACCCGCAGCGCCTGGCGTGCAACGAGGTGCCCCTGCAGGCCGCGGTGTATTTCGACGACATGTACGTCGATTCGGGCATGCAGCTCGATACGCTCAGCCGCGTGGGTAACTCGCATGCCTGGGTGACGAACGAGTTCGAGCACGACGGTCTACACGGTAGCGTGGTGTTCAAGCACCTCTTCAACGAAGCCCTCAACCGCGGAGACCTGCGCCAGATCTTCTAGCAAAGGAATGTCCCTCAACTGTCGGCACATAAGGAACGTTCCCAAGTGCCAGGTTAATGAAGTCATTCCAGAAAGAGGACGGAAAGCGAAAACGCCCCTAAGCGAGCAAGGTGACGTGAAAGAGGAGGGCATTGACCTTTTGGTCATGCCCGACGATTGAACGTCAGATTGCCGCTTAGGGGCGTTTGCAGCGTCAATTGGTTAGGCGAAGACGATTAAATTATCTCGATGGATCGCGGGCTTTTCGGCCAGGTCTGCCAGCAGACGGTTGCCGGCGATCTGGTCTTGGCGGCGGCCGGCAGCAAGCTCCAACACGTCCGAATCAGCCTCGGCGATACCGCGCGCGACAACCATGCCGCTCGGGTCGCATACGTCGAGCACATCGCCCTCGGCAAACGTGCCATCGACCTCGCGAATACCAACCGCAAGCAAGGAAGAACCACGGCTGACCAGCGCCTTCGCGGCACCATCATCGACCGTCACCGAGCCATGCGCCTTGTCACCCAGTGCGATCCACAGCTTGCGGGGCGCGATGTCCAGGCGCTCAGCCGGCGGATCGAACAGCGTACCCACGCTCTCGCCGAGGGCCAGGCGCACGAGCGCATCGGGCTCCTCGCCCGAGCAAATCACGCTCTGAATGCCCGCCGTCATGAGAATGCGGCTCGCGCGAATCTTGGTAATCATGCCGCCCGTGCCCACCGATGTGGAAGAATCGCCCGCCGAGGCGATGATCTTGGCATCGATCTTATGCACGACCGGGACAAACTCGGCCGTGGGGTCCTCATGTGGATTGGCGGTATAGAGGCCATCGATGTCCGAGAGCGTCACACACAGATCGGCAGAAACCAGGCAGCTTACAAGCGCCGCCAGTGTGTCGTTGTCGCCAAACTTGATCTCATCGACGGTAACGGTATCGTTCTCGTTGACGACCGGCACCACGCCAAGCTCCACCAGGCGCAGCAGGGCGTCGCGCGCGTGCAGGTAGGACGTACGGCGAGCCGTGTCGTGGCGCGTGAGCAGCACAAGCGAGGTGAGCAGGTCGCGCGCATGAAACTCCTCGTCGTAGGCCGACGAGATGATGCACTGACCGGCCGAGGCGCAGGCCTGCAGGCTCGGCAGATCGCCGACCGGTTTGCGGTCGAAGCCCAGCACGGGATAGCCACAGGCGATAGCGCCCGAGCTCACCACGACCAGGCGCCAGCCGAGCTTGCGCAGGGCTGCGGCCTGGTCGGCAAGCCCACCGATAAAGGAGCGGTTGACCTTGCCATCGGCGCCCACCACCGTGGACGAACCGATCTTTACCACCATCGTCTTATAAGAAGTCGTCATACGTCAAACCAATCAACTGTTCAGCGAACAGGCGAGCTGGCGGCCGAGGGAACGCGATTCGCCCCTACCGCCCAAGTCCATTAGTGAGCCCAGGGAAAGGCGGAAGCCGCGGCCATGTTCTTGCGCACGAGCTCGTCGCGCACCTGAGCCAGGCCCTGCTCCATGCCCACCACATAGGTCTGCGGGTACAGGAAGCGCTTGAAAGCTGCGTCCAGATGGTCAAGTGCCCAGGCGCAACGCTCGCGCGCGTCCTGGATGCTCTCACGCGGAGCCACCGCACTGCCATCGCGCACGATCGGCACCAGCAGCTCGCGATACTCAAGTTCGGACACGTCGGTCACCAGAGCGGCATCATTCACGGCCACGAGGGTATTGCCGCGCGCGGCGCCCTCCCCCGCCAGATGGTCCTCGTCGTAGATCATGTCGCAGACCGGGCCGCCAAAGCCGTCGTAATAACGGCGCACGCGTTGCACACCCGGGATCGTGCGCTTGTATGGCTGCTCAGAGAGCTTGACCACCGGCGTCCATGGATCTGCCTCGCTCGCACGGCGGGCGGAAAGCTTGTACACGCCGCCCAGCGCCGGCTGGTCATAGCAGGTCGCAAGCTTGGTACCCACGCCAAAGCTGTCGATGGGCGCGCCCTGGTCGAGCAGCGACTGAATCGTGTACTCATCCAAATCGTTAGAAACCGAGATCCCCACATAGGGCAGGCCCTCGGCATCAAAACGGCCGCGCACATACTTGGAGAGCTTGGCGAGGTCGCCGGAGTCGATGCGAATGGCCGACAGGCGCTCGCCCACCGCTTCCATCTCCTTGGCAACCGTAATGGCATGTTCACAGCCCTCGCGCACGTCATAGGTGTCGATGAGCAGCGTACAGTTCTTGGGGCTCGACTTGGCAAAGGCGCGGAAGGCCTCGAGCTCGGAATCGAAGCTCATCACCCAGCTGTGCGCATGCGTGCCAAAGACGGGAATACCGTAGCGGCGGCCGGCGAGCACATTGGACGTAGAGGAGCAGCCGGCAACGTAGCTCGCGCGCGCGACGGCCAAGCCGCCATCGGGACCCTGAGCGCGGCGCAGGCCAAACTCGGCAACGGGACGGCCGTCCGCCGCCAGCACCACGCGCGCCGTCTTGGTGGCGACAAGCGTCTGGAACCCAACGATGTTGAGCAGCGCCGTCTCAAGCAGCTGGCATTCAAGCGCGGGGCCGGTGACGCGCACCATGGGTTCGCGCGGAAAGACGAGCTCGCCCTCGGGGACGGCGTCGATGTTTACATGCGCACGAAAATCGCGCAGGTAGTCGAGGAATCCAGGCTTGAACATCGCGCCGCCGGCCGGGGCCTGGAGCGAGGCGAGGTAGTCGATGTCCTCGGGCGTAAAGCGCAGATTCTCGACCAGCTCGGGCAGTTCGGCGGTGCCGCACATGACGGCATAGGCGCTGCCAAAAGGATGGTCGCGGTAAAACGCGGTAAAACAACCCTGCTCATTGGCCTTGCCGCTCTCCCACAGGCCCTGGGCCATAGTGAGCTCGTACAGATCGGTGAGCATTGCAATGTCGGTGGGATGCGAGATGTCGGTCAAAGCCATGGGGCGACCTTTCGGATGCGTTGTGCAGAGGTTGAGGGTTGGAAAAGGGCAGAGTGTTCGGGCATGGCACCCAGCGCGAATGGGCTAGAGCAGGCCCATGCTGGTCAGGATCGTGTAGCCCATAAAGATGACAAACGCGATGAGGGCAAGGACAATGATGATTTTTTGAGCCGGCGCCATGCCAGGGATCTCGTTCTCGCCCGTAGGCTCCTTGGAGGTAACCATGCGCTGGGCAAAGGTCATCTCGTCACGGCTCGGCTTGGGCTCGACGGACTTGGAACGAGCGACCTTTTTAGGCTGAGGTTTAGGTGCGGTGGCCGTGGCCTCCATGGCGGCGGAAGATATCCGCCTGCTGATACGGCGGTTATACAGATACATATACAGCTTCACGGCGATGGATGCCACCAGAATCCCCACCGCCAGCAGACTGAAGTCCACCGCCTCCGGGTGCAGGATCTTCTCCACGGAGGACTTCCCCAGCTCCACGCCCATCAGCAGGATCAGTCCCGACACTACAAGACCCGATATGTACTCGATGCGCCCGTGGCCGAAGGGGTGCTGGGGATCCGGCTTCTTCCCCGCCAGCTGAAAGCCCAGCAGCGTCACCACCGACGAGCCTGCATCCGACAGGTTGTTGAAGGCATCTGCCGTCACGGCCACCGAGCCGCTGACAGTCCCGGCGAACAGCTTTCCGCCGAACAGCAGCAGGTTCAGACCGATACCTACCAGCCCGCACAGGCGGCCGTAGGCCAGCCGCACCGCCGGATCTCCGGTATTTTCCCGGTTCCGGATCAACCAATGAGACAGCAATTCGATCATACGCCGTCCTTTCGTCCGGGGATCTCCAGCGTCATGCGGCAGCAAAGCTGGTCCAGATCCTCATCCGTAGCCGCCGGGAGCCGCAGCTTCCCGCCGCAGGCCCGGCAGGTCAGATCCACGGCATCCCGGTGGATGCGGATGCCGTAGTCCCGGCTGCCGCAGGCACACCTTACACTGCCCCGGCCGGCCATGTCCTTCAACTCCGACAGCACCTCATACATGATGACGTTGTCGGTGAACGCCTCTCGCTGCTCCGAGCGCTCCTTGTCCACTCGGATGGCCAGCTCCTCCGTCCGGGCCATCACCTGGTTCTCCTCCCCAGCGTAGCAGCACAGCTGCTTCGTCTCCGGGCAGGCCAGAGCGATGCCACGGCCCTCCAGCAGCTCCTGAGCGCTGCACTCTGCCTGATGTACCCCGCCGCACAGGCCGCAGGGTACCCACAGCCGAAAGCGCACGCCGTCGGTCTGTACCTCCAGCGCCGACTCCCCGCACTTGGGGCATTCCATCCGCACCGCTGCCGCCGACAGGGCAAACCTGCTGCGCCGGGCCACTACGGCCTTGCCGCACTTGGGGCAGACGTATCCAAAGCTTCTCGTTTCCTCCATTAAAAGCGCCTCGCTTTCCTTCTCACAAGTCGGGTCTTATCAGTATACGCCATTTCACCGCATATTTCCAGTACCAGTATCGTTTTTCCTTATAAAATCTGGCACATTTTCCCATTGTCAATCGCTGCTCTCTCCGCTATAATCCATCTATCTGTCTCATTTCGACTATTCTTGCACCGGAAGTGATATTTTATGCAGTCCTCCCCCTCCTCCTGGCGGTCAGCCCTGCGGGCCGCCTTCCCCCATACCGTCCCTATTTTTGCAGGCTTTCTGGTGCTGGGCGTCACCTATGGGATGCTGATGCAGGCCATCGGCTACGGCCCTCTGTGGTCCGGCCTGTTCAGTGCCATTGCCTTCGGCGGCAGCACCCAGTATGCCGCCGTCCCCCTGCTGGCGGCAGGCTTCGATCCGTTGGAGGTATTCCTGCTGAGCCTCACC
>UQNH01000097.1:0-6354 GCA_900542365.1 uncultured Collinsella sp.
CGGTCGCCGCCATGAATGGCTTGAACAGGTCGCGCACGGGCTGCAGCGGGTCGACCACGGGCTCGACGCTCTCGGCCTCGACGGTCTGAGTGCCGGCGCGCATGTCGCGTTCGACCTTCTGGTCCATCTCCTCGCCCGTGTACATCCCGCCGAACTCGTCGGGGTAGGCCAGGCGCCACGCGCCGGCCTTGGCGCACTTCTCGATCATGACGCCCGGCATCTTCGCCCAGTTGCTCTTGCCGGTGCTGTAGTCGGTGAGCGCCAGCTCGACGTATGCGGGCTTCTTGCCGTCGGTGAACGCGACCTCTGCCCAGCCGCCGATGAGCTGCTCCCCGATCATCTTGTAGACTGCGGAGCCCTTCTTCTTGACGACCTCGCCGTCGCGGAGCACCACGACACCGCTCTCGATGCCGCCGTAGTTGGGCTGCCTGTTCGCGCGGCGGTTGAACACCTGGTAGGAAGTGATGATGCTCGCCGGGGCGCTACCGTACTTGACCAGGTACACCTCCTTGGTGAACGGGTTCAGGTGCTGGCGGTTGCAAAGCTCCACGCAAAGCGCCAGCTCGCTTTCGGTCGCATTGGGGCACAGGCGCTCGCGGATGTCCTGCGAGGTGAACTTGACGGGCATGCCCGCATCGTCCTTGTACTCGATGATCCCGTTACTCATTGATGGTCACCCCTTCGTCATTGATCTCGACCTTCTCGATGTCCACGCCCGCCAGCTCGGCGAATACGCCGCGCGGCCCGTTCAGCTTATAGATGCGCTCCATGCGGCCGGCGCTGCCGACAATGGAGTCGTAGACCTCGGGGTCCTGCGAATCGGCTCCCAGCAGCTTCACGCTGTACAGAAGCCCGTAGGCGATGCCGCGCAGGCACGCTGGCTTCAGGCCCCTCTTCCCTATCTCGGCGCCATCCTCGTCTGCGAGGCAGATAAGGTTCGTGGCGAACTCGTCCAGCACCTCGAACGCATCGCCACCGACTTGGACGTCTATGTGCATGTACTCCATTGCTTAATCTCCGTTTCTCTTCTTCTCCCTGGTGCCTGCGAACCAGCCGCGGTAGACCTGTATGTCCATGTGCGGCTCGATGCCGCGCCGGCGGGGCCACTTGACGACGTGGAGCTCGACCACCTGGTTGTCGTCACCCCAGACCGCCCCGTTCATCCCGTCCAGCACCAGCTTGGCTATGTTGTCCGCGTCCGGCTTGAACGTGTAAGGCTCCGACGTGATGCTCTTCGGCCTCGACTCCGGCAGCGGGCCGTACGCGTCGATGCGTACCGCGACGGGGACCCTGAACGGAAACAGCATCCCCTTGAGACCCGGGTACGCCTCCCGCATGGCCTTGAGCGCCGCGTCGCGGATGGCGGCCTCGTTGCGGATGGTCTCGGTGGGCGTGTACATCCGCGAGTGGCGTCGGTCGAGCCTGTGGCGAAGCTTGCCGGCCACGAACGGGACGGTGAACGCGAAGTTCCTTCCGATCACAGCATCGACCCCATTCCGAGCACGACGCGGATGCCGTCCGCCGCGAGCAGCATCGCCCGCAGGACGTACGGCATGAGCGCGTACACCGCGAACAGGAGCGCGATGTACGCAGCGCACCTAAGCAGCCTCGATGCCATGCGTTCCCTCCTCGATCCACTGCTCCACCCATTCCGGGCGCACCATGCGCCCCACCTTGCGCCCCTCGGGCAGCTGCGAGCGCAGGCGGCCCGCCTTGCACTCGATGCGCAGCGTGTCGTAGGGCACCCCCGTCACCCTCGACGCCTCGCGCAGCGTGTACATCAGCTTGTGCCTGATGCCAAGCTCGTCGGCCATCTGCTGGAACGTTTTGGCTCTGCTAGAATCCATGAGTGACCTCCTTTCAGGTCAGGGAGCCGTCCCCGCTTTCCACACTGGGCGGCTCCTTTTTTGTCTTTCCGGGGCCTCGCCCCCGGCACGGCACCGGTAGGGAACGTCCCCGCGGATGGTTATGGAGAGCCGCGAGGCAACGGTGCCGCCCCGGGAGCGGGGCCTGTCGCCGCTAGGACAGGGTTCTGAGGATGGAGATGCCGAGCCTTGTCAACGCCCTGGAAACCATCCTCAAGAGGCACTCGACCAGCGCGAGCGCCGCGACGGCCAGAACGAGCGGCGTGGTGACGACGATGGCGACCACGAGGCGAACCGCCTGACAGAACTTGTTCATCGCCCATCGCCGCCCAAGTAGGTGCTCTCGAGCTCTGGCATGTAGAAGAGCGTGTCGCCCAGCGTGTAGTAGACGCGCCCCCTGACGGCAAACGTCACTGGCGAGGCTATGTAGTACTCGACCCCGTCGAGCTCGCCCAGCTTCTCGGTCCCCTTCTCCAAGATCCTGATGTCGGTGATGTCGCCGAGGTGGAACCTATTCCCGATGCGATACCTGACGCTACGGTTCGTCTCGACGTAGGAGCCGTCAACGTCCTCGAAGTCGTAGCTGACCTTCTTCATTTCGCCCTCCCTAGCGCTCGTCGAGAACCGGGTCGCGGACCAGGTTCTCGAAGTCTGTCGACCAGCCGATGCCGTTGGCGGTGAAGTGCACGGCGGTGTACGCGAAGTAGCGCGTGCCCGCGATCTTGGCGCTTTCCAGAGCGCCCACCTGTATGCTCAAGTGCTCGCTCGTGAAGCCGAACATTCGGCAGATGCGGCCCTTCACCGACTCCTCCGTCTCGCACATGGCGCCGTCGAGGTCCCCGTTCGTCTCGAAGGTGACGAGGTAGTAGCGGTGTTTCTTCCCGGTGTTCATGTCGTCCTCCCCTACAGCTCGAAGTCGGAAAAGTCGCGGGCCTCGACGGGCTCGGCCTCGACCGTGATGGCCTCGGGGACGTTCCAGCCGCCCAGCTCGATGTCGATGTAGTTCTCGTTCATGGTTCTCTCCGTTTCGTTTGCACCCTAATTTACTTAGGGTCGATACCCAAAAAAATATTGCCGTCAATGCCGAAGTGCTTACCTAGTTTGTCAGCCATCGTAGCCGTAAGCTTGTCCGCTTGTGCATCCTCGATGGCTGTAAGCGTCGGCTCGGTAACTCCCAAAGCTGCGGCGATTTCCTTTTTCTGGAATCGCTTGGCCCCCGCTTCTCGAAACTCCTTAAGGTTCTGCATCCGTTCCTCCTTTCGTTGACCTAATCATAATCTAATTTGGGTCGAACCACAATTACTTTTTTCTTTAAACCAAAATTATTTTTGCTTAGGATAAAAGCGACCCAGTTAGGAGGCACTATGGAATTTGGTGAGAAGCTTCGGTCGCTACGCATAAAAGCAGGATTGACCCAGCTAGACATCGCCGAAAAGCTCGACGTGTCAGCAGCGGCCATCGGAGCATGGGAAAACGGTCGGGCAAAGCCTCGCCTAACCAAGTTAGGGCAGCTTGCCGAACTTCTTGGAACGAGCGCAGCCGACCTAATGGGAGAGACCCCGGAGCACGTGCGCCCCAACGGCGCCCAGTACGTGACTCTGCCCGTGCTCGTCGCCGGGCACGCAGGCGAGTTCACCGATGAATTCGGTCCCGACGAGGTCGCTGACGTGCCGATCTCAGTCCTCGAGCGCGTCAACGACCCGGACGCCTACCTCATGCGCGTGCGCGGCTCATGCATGAATCGCAGGTTTGCCGACGGCGAGAACGCACTGCTCTCCCCCAGGTGCGAACCGCGCAACGGCGACGCCGTGGCGGCCGAGTACAACGGCGAGATGATCCTTAGAAGCTACTACCGCGGGGCGTCGACCCTCGTGCTGTCGCCGGACAGCTACGAGGACGGCTACACCGACATAGTGTTCGACGATCCGGAGAACGCCAGCGTGAGCTTCCGGGGCGTCGTCAAGTGGCACCAGGCCAGCGAGGTCAAGAGGTATTAGAGACAGAAAGGCGAACCGATGGCTTTCAGGGACATGTTCAAGGCGACCGAGTACAAGCAGCGGGTAGAGGAGCTCGAGTCCATGCTCACGCCGGAGATGGCGGACGCGGATAGGCTCAGGCGCGAGGCCGAGGGCCTCAGGAAGAGAATCGAGGAGGAGAAGGCCTCGCTCGAGAAGCTGGAGCAGCAGAACGGCAAACTGGATGCCATCGTCAAGGCAAAGGAGTCCAAGTCGCGCGTCCTCGATGACGAGCTGCTGGTCGAGGAGTTCGGCCTGTACCGCCCGCGCTTCGACTTCGCCGACTCGACTCACTACAAGGACGCCCTCGACCGATGCCGCAGGAAACAGAAGGAGGCCGTCAAGAGCTTCAGCAAGGCCGCGGACAAGACGTCCTGGACGGTCAACGGCAGCGCCTCGAAGGGCAAGGCGATGGTCCGCGAAATCTCGAAGCTGCTCATGATGGCGTACAACGGCGAGTGCGACGAAATCGTGCGCAAAGTCAAGGCGACCAACGTCGAGCGCTCGCTCGAGAGAATCGAGAAGTCGGCCGCAGCCATCAACCGCAACGGCAAGACCATCGGCATATCCATCCCCGCCGCATACGTCCTCCTCAAGCAGGAGGAGGTCCAGCTGGCCTTCGAGTTCGCACAGGAGAAAGAGGAGGAGAAGGAGGCGCTGCGCGAGGCCCGCGAGCAGGAGCGCGAGGCCCGGAAGCTCGAGCGCGAGATAGCGGCCGAACGCAAGAAGCTCGAGAAGGAGCGCTCCCAGTACCTCAAGGCGTACAAGGACGTCTCGGCACGCCTGAAGGATGCCGGCGACGACGAGCGCGCCGATCTCGAGGAGAAGGCCGCGGAGCTCAAGGCGAAGCTCGACGACGTGGACAGGGCAGTGTCGGATGTCGATTACCGAGAGGCGAACCAGAAGGCAGGCTTCGTATACGTAATCTCCAACATCGGCTCATTCGGTGAGGGCGTCTACAAGATCGGGATGACGAGGCGCCTTGAGCCGATGGACCGCATCCGCGAGCTCGGAGACGCGTCCGTCCCGTTCAATTTCGACGTGCACGCGCTCATCTTCTGCGATGACGCCCCGAAGCTCGAAGCGGCGCTGCACCGGGCCTTCGAGGACAGGAAGGTGAACATAGTCAACCAGCGCAGGGAGTTCTTCCGTGTGTCGCTCGATGAGATCGAGGAGGTCGTCAAGGCGAACTACGACAAGACCGTCGAGTTCCACAGCGTGCCCGACGCCGAACAGTACCGGACGAGCGAGAAGTTGCGCGAGAGGGGCATTTTCCACCCGCTCGCCTAAAGAAAAAGCCCCGGATTTCGGCTCCGAGGCTGGCCACGTCCTGAGCTGTAAGCAAAGGGCTAGCTCTAAAAGCAGGAGGCGCTGTTTGGGCGCCTCCAGAGGACTCCTTCACACACACGGTGGATGAGCTAATCAGATTGTCGCCCCATCGCGGCGAAATGTAAACCGAACACGTTGTGGAGATTGGGGGCCGCGGCCGAACTAAGACAGAAAAGGCCGCCCCGTTCAAGCTCAAATCGATCGTCGAGGGCGAGATTCCATGCGTCTACATCTAGGGAGGTGATGCCCATGAAAGCGAAAAATCTCGGGACCGCAGGCTGATGCCGCGGCCCCGAGACTAAGGAGACGGCCCCTGCACTTTGGAACGTGAGACGGGGCCGGAGTCAGAACCGGGCGAAACGGAGAATAAGCCCGCGATCTGAACGGATCTGATTATATGACAAAGAAGCAGCGCCGCCGCGTCTGGGGCTCCGTGACCGAGATGAGGCGCGGCAAGAAGTACGTCCTGCGCTGGATGCAGAACACGCCGCAGGGCCGCAGGCGCAAGACCAAGACCGTGTACGGCACCTACCGCGAGGCGTGCGCGGAACTCGACCGCATCCACGTCGAGCACGCCGACGACGCCCCCGTGCCCACCATAGCCAAGGCCCACGAGACGTGGCTCGTCCCCAAGATGGCCGCACAGGTCGAGGCTGGGACGCTCGCCCCCAACACCCGCGACCTCGTGCTGCGGTCGTGGAGAAACTACGTCGGACCCCGCTGGGGCGCAATGCCCGTCGACCAGCTGCGCGCCGTCGAGCTGCAGGACTGGCTGCTGACACTGCCCGCCGCCACAGCAGATACCGCCCTGCTCACCCTGCGCAAGGTCTACGCCTGCGTCTCGACCTTCATCCGCCTGCCGCTCGACCCATTCGCCGCCAGCGTCAGGTACACCATGCCCACCCGCAAGACCCGCGAGCGCTCAAAGCGCGTCTACACCCTCGACGAGGCCTTGGGCGTCCTCGACGCACTGCGCGGCAACTCCCTGGAGCCCGCGTTCATCCTCGCGTGCTTCGGCTCCTGCCGCTCGGGCGAGTCGCTTGGCGTGCGCACCGAGGAGGTGCTGCGCTGGGAGCGTAGCGGCACCGTTCTCGCCTCCGCCGACATCTGCCGCCAGATGCAGCAGTCCGGCACCGAGCCGGTGG
>UQNH01000098.1:0-6012 GCA_900542365.1 uncultured Collinsella sp.
GTCGGGACCGATCTCGGCCGGGTCATCGTAGTGCACAGGCATGCCGGTCTTGAGACCCGGCCCCACGGTGAGCACGCGCCCCGTGCAGGTGCGGGAAAGCGCCGTCTTCCAAGGGCGCTCGAGCGCCGGGACTACACAGCTCAGCACGGCCGCGGCGGGTGCAAGCACCCCGGGCACACCTGCATCGGCGGCGAGCGCGCCCATGACCTGTACAAGTCGCATGCGTGCCTCGTCGGCCGTAATGCTCGACGGCGTCGTGATCTCGCATGTCGCAAGCGGACATTCCTGCGCCGCGGCCGAATCCTCTGCAAACAGGCCAAAGCGAATGAACGTGTTGCCCACGTCGACCGTCAATATATATGCGCACCCATTAAGCATCGTCGGCGCTCCTTTCGTCTGCCCAGCAGTATATCCCGATGATTATTCTGGGACGGGGATTTAAAAATCATTGCGTACCTGATGATTTTTAAATCCCCGTCCCAGAATAATCATCCTTCGGCTTCGCTTGGGATAGCTAAAAAAGCCCAGTCCCAAATTAACTGCCGTGCCGCTATACTGGTGCGCGGCCGTTTGCGAGCTCACGCGGCGGCCCTTGGTAACCCGACTTCCCGCGCCGTATCCGTAACGGCGCTCCCGGGGGAAGCGGATATACGCAAAGGAGTTTTATATGAGCAATCCCTCGAACCGCGCTTCGATGCGCGGGCAACTCACGCTGCGCGGCGTCGTCATCGGCGTCCTTGGCTGCGTGATCATCACGGCAAGCTCGGCCTACACGGCCCTCAAGATGGGTGCACTCCCCTGGCCGATTATTTTCGCTGCCGTCATCTCGCTGTTCTTCCTGAAGCTCATGGGCAACGCCAGCCTCAACGAGGCCAACGTCACCCACACCATCATGTCCGCGGGCGCCATGGTCGCCGGCGGCCTGGCGTTTACCATCCCGGGCGCCTGGATGCTGGGCTATGCCGACCAGATCAGCTGGCTCGACATGTTTATCGTGGCACTCGCCGGCACCATCTTGGGCCTGCTGGCAACGGCGCTCATCCACCGCCACTTTATCGTGGACGCCGCGCTGGAGTTTCCCACCGGCAATGCCGCAGCTCAGACACTGCGCGCCACCGAGGCCGGCGGCAAGACCGGCAAGCAGCTCTTTGGCTCCATGGCCATCGCAGGCATCTACAGCGTGCTTCGCGACGCTCTGGGCGTGGTGCCCAGCATGCTGTGCACGCTCAATATCCCCGGCGTGACCTTTGCCATCTATAACTCGCCCATGCTGCTCTCCATCGGCTTTTTGGTTGGCTTCGCCCCGGTTGCCTTCTGGTTTGCCGGCGCGCTGCTAGGTAACTTTGGCATCATCGTGGGCGGCACCGCTGCCGGTCTATTCGACATTGTGACTGCGCAGGGCATCGTCAAATCGCTCGGCATGGGCCTCATGATGGGCTTTGGCGTCGCTGTCGTCCTCAAGGACATCCTGCCGCAGGTCACCGGCATCGCCCGCGGCCTCGCCGCCGACAGCTCCAGCGACACCGACGAGCAGTCGCTCATCTCGGGCTCGCTTAAGCTCGACGCCGGCATCATCGGCCTGGGTACTGCCGCCATCGCCGTGATCGTCGCCATCGCGCTCGACCTTGGCCCCGTCCCGGCCGTCATCGTCACGCTGTTCACCTTTGTCACCACTATCATGAGCGCGCAGAGCTGCGGCCAGACGGGCATCGACCCCATGGAGATCTTCGGCCTCATCGTCATGCTCATCGTGGCTGCCTTCGCACAGATCGCCCAGGTCAAGCTGTTCTTTATCGCCGGCATCGTGGCCGTGGCATGCGGCCTTGCGGGCGACGTCATGAACGACTTTAAGGCCGGCGCCGTGCTGGGCACCAATCCGCGTGCGCAGTGGATCGGCCAGGCCATCGGCGGCATCGTGGGCGCCCTGGTCGCCGCTGCCGTCATGGTCGCGCTCGTCACCGCCTATGGTCCGGATGCTTTCGGCCCCGACAAGAGCTTTGTGGCCGCGCAGGCAAGCGTCGTCGCCACCATGGTCTCGGGCATCCCGAGCGTGCCGTGGTTCGCAGGCGGCTTTATCGCCGGCATCGTCATGTACTGGCTCGGCATTCCGGCCATGATGATCGGCCTAGGCGTGTACCTGCCGTTCTACATGTCGCTCACGGCCTTCTTGGGCTCCTGCGTTAAGCTCGCCTACGACAAGTGGGCCGCACGCCGCGACGCCGCTGCCGGTCTTTCGGACGAGGAGAAGGCCTCCAAGGATGCCGCCTTCCAGGAGCAGGGCCTGGTCGTCGCCAGCGGCCTGCTCGGCGGCGAGTCCATCGTCGGCGTTATCCTGGCGTTTGTCTCTGTTGGTCTGAGCCTGCTAGGGTAGGCCGAACAACAACGCACCAGCGCAGAGCGCGGGGTCGGAATCAAACCGGCCCCGCGCTTTTTTGTCTATTTGACTCTTATGATCCTCACGGCGTTTTAGCCATGTCGATTGTCCTGACTTCCAGGTCAACAAACCTTGTCTGACACCTCGCCTAACGCGGTGTAGAGTAAAGACGATAGACGCAAGAAGCGGCTCAGAAGCTAAACGAGGTAAGCATGGAACTCGACAAACAACAGATCAAGCGGCTGCGCGAGCGTCATCATCGTCGTCACGGTATACGCCCTGCACACAGCGAGGCCATGGAGAATGCCACCCGTTTCCTTAAGCAGGCGTTCAACATACGCGAGGGACGCGCGCCCTATCACGTGATTCGCAAGCGCTTTGTAAACGGGGCGCGCCTGACTGGCTCGCACTTATGCATCCTGATCATTGCCATGTTGATCGCGAGCATCGGCCTCGATATCGACTCGGACATTGCCATCGTGGGCGCCATGCTCATCTGTCCGCTCATGGGCTCGGTCCTTGCCATGGCATACGGCATCGCCACGCTCGACCGCGAGATTGCCGTCGAGGCGATTGCCGGCCTCGCGCTGCAGATGGTCTTTTGTCTAATCACGTCCACGCTGTACTTTAAGCTCTCGCCCCTTGGCACCACCACGGCCGCCATCATCGACAACTCGACACCGACTGTGTGGGACCTTGCCGTCGCGCTCGCGGGCGGCTTTGCGGGCGGACTGGGCAACTCGCGCGACCAGGAACCCGCCACGCTCATCGCCGGCGTGGCCGTGGCGACCGCGCTCATGCCGCCCCTGTGCGCGGCGGGCTATGGCATCGCCATCGCAAGCGGGTCGCTGTTTCTTTCAGCCCTCTACGAGTTTGGCATCAACGTGGTCTTTATCGCACTGGCTGCCGAAGCCGTGCTGCTTCTTTTGCGCGTGCCGCTCAAACGTGACCTCAACGGCGACGGCATTGTGACCGCCGAGGAAAACGCCGAGGTCGATGAGCTGTCACACAAGGTGCGCCGCCGCATCATCGTGGGCACGGTGATCTTTGCCATCCCCTGCATCGTTATGACGGCGGGGTCTATTGGCTCGGCGCAGGCCGGCGTGCAGGACGGTTACGGCGTCACCGAAACCACGCGCGAGCTTGCCGCGGTGCTGCCGGGTTTTAAGGATTACACCGTTGCCGTCGAGACCTCGGCCACCGAAGGCGAGGAGGAGGGCCTTGTCGAGCGCGAGGTTGTCGCCCATGTGACGACAAGCGAGGCGCTTGGGGCACACGACCGCCGTGTAGCCCGCAAGCTCATCGACCTCAATGTGCCCGAGCTCGATCGCGTGGAGTTTGATGTGCAGTAATACGCGACGTGGGATGGATGCGCGCAGCCGCGAGTCACGACATGGCGCAGACGTGACGCGGGCCACGAGCAAATAGCGGGGCGCGGTCCATGGCCGCGCTCCGCTCGCTGATTTATTGCCGTGAATCAGCTGTCCGCATCGACATCGCCAGACTCCACTGTAAACGCCGGACCGGTACTCACCAGATAAAAACGGGTCACCCTGGTATCTCTAAATAGGTAGAGCAAGCCCTGATCGCGTCGGCGCGAAATATACGCCACGTGAACCGTACCGAATTCTTCGCCGTTTTCCTTCTTTAATATCAGGATGTTGGGGTCATCCGTACGCTTAAACTGCCCGTCTGTGCAGATTCCGTCTTGGTCGACCAGCTGCCATCGACAGTTGTCCTCCTCAAGAAAAGCCAGGGTTTCCCGACTTGTTTCGTCATCCCGATAGTAACCGTCAATGGCAAAGCCTTCGGAAGCACATTCCTGCATATAGGATGTTTCTCGACTTATAGCGAACTGCCCTATAGCGCCCAGGAGCACAGCTAGGCAAACCACTGCAAGGGTTATCGAGATAGTACGGCGGCCCATATTAACCAGCCCGATACTTGTTTAACGGAGCGTGAAACATACTTGGCACCTCCGATATCAGAGCAAACGTCACCCGCAGCCCGGCGGCAGTCATATGTTTCCAACATCAAACCATATGGCAACCACTCGCGAGAGGAGTATCGGCGAACGGTGTATTTTTGCGCTCCATTGGTCAAACGTCAACGCGCGCTACAGCTCTTGCCCGATCAATTCAGATTTTGTCGCATACTACCGTAGATCCCCAACGCTTCCACCCCCAAGAGATCATTTTTAGTACGTAAAGAAGCCCTCGCCCGAGCTTTCGCCCAGCTTGCCTTCGTCGAGCATTTTCTTGAGGACGGACGCCATAGCCTTAAAGTTGTAGGGCATCATCATTTTTTTGAGCAGCGGGCTCACCAAGCCCGGCACCTTCTGATACTGCATGACGATGTTGTAGGCCGTCTGGATACCCACCGTGTCGAATACGCGAAACGGACCCTTGGGGGCACCGGTGCCACGCGTCCACGCGAGGTCGATGCTCTTGGGATCGCTCACGCCCGAGACGTACAGGTCAAAGCCCGAAAGCAGCCACGGCACCAGCATGGAATTGAGCAGATAGCCGTTCTTTTCCTTGTTGACGGGCAGGGCAAGCATGCGGATGTCGTTGGCAAAGTCGACAAGCTCATCGAAATAGCGCTTGTCGGTCTGGTCCTGAGCCATGACCTCGGTCATGTTGTTCTTCCAGATGGAATTGGCAAAGTGCAGCGACAGGTACTTCTCGGGGCGGCCGGTGTACTTGGCAAAGGTACTCGGCAGCAGCGTGGAGGAGTTGGTCACGACGACGGTCTTTTGCGGCAGAACCGGGGCGAGCTTCTTGTAGAAGTCAATCTTTGCCTGGGTGTCCTCGGCCATAGATTCGATGACCAGGTCGGCGTCGGCCACGGCCTTGGCAAGATCGAGCTCCAGCTTGAGTGTGGAGTAGGCACGCTCGACGGCGGCGAGCGCCGCTTCCTTGTCGAAGGGCTGGGTGCCATCGGCGATACCGGCGCACCACTCGCCCGTACCGTCCGCCATGCCCTCGATTGCCGCGATGTACTCCTTGCGCACGTGATCGATCTTGGGCTGGGTGCGGCCGATGCTGCCCTCGCTGCGCAGCCAAATCGTTACATCAAAGCCGCAGTAGGCAGCCTGAAAGGCAATCTGGCTTCCCAACACGCCGCCGCCGGCAACACAAACGGTCTTGTAGCTCATGGGACGGTCCTCTCTTACGTAATTCCATAGATGTGTATTTATTCAACCGTAAGGATGACGCGCGTTGGGGGTGGGTTCTATAAACGGGCGGTATTTCGCGGTAAACGGCTACATATGTTCATTATCTCAGGGTTCCGAGGGCAGTTTTTGGTGCCACCGAGACGTCATTTTCGGAAGTATGCGGCAAATTCCGGGACTCTTGAGCACAACCTGGTTTTTCACCAATAAAACCGCAGGTACAGAGCTTGGACATATCCGATGTGCTCGGCCTATTCAGATTTTGCCGCATACTTCCGAAATCTAAGTTCGCAAAGGGTGATAGTTGGGTCGTTTACGCAACAGATGTCCAGTAAAAACGGGTGGCAGCCGGTATGGCTACCACCCGTTTGTCTCATATCTAGCCCAAAGCAGGCCAGTTATTTCTTAATGCCGCGTCCCAGGCGCTCGGCGACCGACGCCACGGCCTCCTCGCTGGCCGGCC
>UQNH01000099.1:0-5715 GCA_900542365.1 uncultured Collinsella sp.
GGTATTTCCTCCGTGCTCAAACATTCTCGCTGCGCTGCGAAACTGCGCGCGGAGGAAATACCCCGCCGCCCCCGGGGCACCCTCCTACGCGCAATCAGCCCGTCATTTAGAACGGAATAAAAGTTTGCGAGGCCCTGGCCATTTGGCCAGGGCCTCGTTTTGTAAGGATGATTTTTCTGGGACGGGGATTAAATAATCATTCGGTACACAATGATTATTTAATCCCCGTCCCAGAAAAATCATCCTCGAAGTAACTAAAAGAGCCCCGTCCCAGGTGAGCTAGGTGAGAAGCTGGGCCATGGCGTTGACGAATTTTTGGACTTGGAGGGTGGGCTCGAGCGGGTAGTGCAGAAAGACTGGCACCTCGCGACCACATAGGAACGGCACGCCCACAAAGGCCGGGTGTACCCCCGACCATGCGCCGCAGGTGAGCACCGCGTCGCCTTTTTCCTCGGCTTCGTTAAAGAGCGCAAAGTCGAAGCTATCCACATCGATCACGTCCACGCCACCGTCGGCCAAAAGATCGATACGCAGGCTGTCCATGGCGTCGTTGCCGTGGCGAAGCACGCGAAGGCGCATGCCCTCCAGGTCGGCAACCGTGATGCGCGTCTTGCGCGCGAGCCGGCTCGTGCGCGGCACGTCGATATAAAACGGCACGTTGACGATGAGGAGCTTTTGGCAGGCGTCGCCCCAGCGCGGGGTCGAAAAACTCGACTGCACCACATCCACCTCGCGCCCCAGGCTGCGCATAACGGATTCGCGCTCGTCATAGAGATCGCTCACCGGCACAATCTCAAAGCGCAACGACGGCTCCAGCTCGTGCACGTCCGTCCACATCGACAGCGTCTGGCGCCCCGGGCACATCATCGACACGCCCAAGCGCACCGCACCGCCATCGCCCGCCGCGCGCCGGGCACGACGCAGTGCGTCCTCGGACTGGCGCATGATCGAGCGCGCGTCGTCCACCAGTAGCGCACCAGCCGGCGTCACCTTAACGCCCGAGTGCGACCGCTCGAACAGCGTGATGCCGAACTCGGCCTCGAAGCCCGAAACCTGCTTGACGAGTGCCGGCGTCGACACGCGCAGCTTTGCCGCGGCACGCGAGAAGCTTCCCAGCTCCGCGGCGGCCGATATGGCCTCAAGTCGTCGATCGTACACGTCAATCTCCCGTTTCCAGACGTATGCCCATGCGCGGCCGCAGGGGGTTGTTTTGGCAGGTCACACACTCAATTACGGACAAATCGTCTTGTGAGCTATAAACCAGAGGTTTACGCCATTCTAACAAATATGCAATTCACCTGCGCAAATTCAAAGCATACGATAACCAGCGAAAACCACGTGGGTCGATTAATGGGAGCGGCCCACAGGGAGGCACAAGAAGGGAAGTTCCTATGAGCAACTGGCTTAAGCTCGAGGGCGATGTCTGCGCTGTGACCGGCGCGCTCGGCGGCATGGGCGTCGAGATCTGCCGCGAGTTCGCCCGCAACGGCGCCAACGTCGTCCTGCTCGACCTAGACGAGGAGAAGGTCAAGGCCGCAGCTGCCGTCCTCGCCGCCGAGTTTGGCATCCACGCCGAGGGCTACAAGATGAACGCCACCGACGAGGCCGAGGTTCAGGCCGCCGTCGACGCCACGATCGCCGACTTCGGTCGCGTCGACGTTCTCGTCAACACCGCCGGCATCCTGCGCTTCGCCGCCATGGAGGACCTGCCGCTGAGCGACTGGGAGCAGGTGCTCAACGTCAACCTCACCGGCTACTTCATCACCTCGCAGCGCTTTGGTCGCGAGATGATCAAGGCCGGCCAGGGTCGTCTGGTGCACATCTCGACCGTCGCCAGCCACTCCCCCGAGACGTTCTCGGGCGTGTACAGCTCCACCAAGGCGGGCGTCAACATGATGTCCAAGATGCTGGCCGCCGAGTGGGGCCCCTACGGCGTGCGCTCCAACTGCGTCGAGCCCTGCTTTGTCAAGACCCCCATGTCGGCGAGCTTTTATGCCGACCCCGAGGTCGAGAAGAGCCGCAGCCGCCTTATCGCCACGCGCCGCATCGGCGAGGTCAACGATATCGCCAACGCCGTCATGTTCCTGGCGTCCAAGCGCTCGGACTTTACCACCGGCGACGCCATCAAGGTCGATGGCGGCTTCTCCAATATGATGGGCGACCTCACCGCCAAGCCCGGCGGCCGCCGAGCCTTTGCCGACAACTACCTCAAGAACAAGGGTGTCGAGCTTTGGTCTGACGAGTCCGGCGTCGCCAAGCCGACTGACCAGTAAACCAACCCGACAGGGAGGCCCCGCGGACGTGTCCGCCCCTCCCCCGCATCGATTAGAAAGAGTCCAATGGCTTCCACCAACTCCAACAAGGGTCGCACCGTCGTGCTTTCCGCCGCGTGCGTCACCATGTTCTTCATCAGTTCCATCGCGCTGTATTCCGTTGTGAGCAAGAACCTGCTCGCCGTCTATCCCGAGTGGTCCAGCGCTCTTACCTGGGCTTTCCCGGTCTTTCAGACCATCATGGCCGTGACGGGTATCTTCGCCGGTCGCATCTCCGATAAGATCGGCCCCCGCAACGTCGTGATCGCCGCCGCCGTGTGCTACGGCCTGGGCTGGTTCATGTCCGGCACCGTCACCGAGCCTTGGCAGTTCTACCTGTGGTTCTCGCTCGTCGCCGCTGTCGGCAACGGCCTGGGCTACAACCCGGCACTCACCACGGGTCAGAAGTGGTTTATCGACAAGAAGGGCCTCGCCTCCGGCATTACGCTCGCTGCTTCGACCGCCGGCCCCGCCGTGCTGTCCCCGGTGCTCGCCTCGCTGCTCATCCCGAGCCTGGGCATCTTTGGCGCCCTCAAGGCACTCGGCGTCATCTTCTTTGTGACGATCGCCGCCTCCGCCCTGTTCCTGAAGGCCCCCGAGGCCGGCTGGCTGCCCGAGGGCTTCGAGGCCCCCAAGGGCGGCGCACATGCCGGCACCTTCGGCGACCTCACCCCGGGCGAAATGGTCAAGACCCCGCGCTTCTGGGTCCTCATCGTCACCTTCGCCTTTGCCGCCACCGCGGGTACCCTGCTCGTGGGCAAGGTTGCCTCCATCGCCGCCGTCCAGCTCTTCGCCGACCCCACGAGCGCCGCAGCCGTCGCCCTCGGCGGTGTGGTGGTCTCCGTCAACACCTGCGCCAACCTGGTTGGCCGCCTGTCCTTTGGTCAGATCATCGACAAGCTCGGCGCCTATAAGTCGCTGCTCATCAGCCTTGTCGTCACCATCGTCGCCCTCGTCATCATGTCGATGAGCTTTACGCAGAGCATGTTCTTTGTGGCGCTCGCCCTGCTCGGCTTTAGCTTTGGCGCCCTGCTCGTCATCTACCCGCCGCTCACCGGTGGCGCCTTTGGCACCAGCAACATCGGCGTCAACTACGGCATCATGTTCTTGGGCTACGCCGCTTCTACCTGGATCAGCCAGCCCATCACCGCCGTGCTGTATCACGCCGAGGCCGGCAGCGCCGCCTACCAGCAGTCCTTCTACGGCGCCATTGTGATCGCCGCCATCGCCGTCGTGCTCACCGTCTACATGATGGTCTCCGACAGCAAGAAGAAGTCCGCCTAGTTTTACCGATGCGACAAAGGGACTGTCCCTTTGTCACATTCCACCAGCCACCAGCATTAAGGAGTCGAAATGTCTGAGCTCAACCCCGTCCGCATTGCCGTCATCGGCGCCGGCGCCATGGGCCGCAACCACATCCGCTTTGTCACCGAGGAGCCCGAGGCCGAGCTCGTCGCCATCGCCGACGCCTTTGAGGGCGCCCGCGCCACGGCCGAGGCTGCCGGCGTGCCGTTCTTTACCGATCCCGCCCAGATGATGGACGAGGTCAAGCCCGAGGCCGTCATCATCGCCACCCCCAACGACCTGCACTTGGGCGTTGCCCACGAGGCCATCAAGCGCAACATCGTGCCGCTGGTCGAAAAGCCGATCTCCAATGACCTCGAGGATGCCCAGGCCTTCGCCGCCGAGGCCGAGACCGCCGGCGTGCCCGTGCTCGTGGGCCAGCACCGTCGCCACAACCCCTTCGTCAACAAGGCCAAGGAGATCATCGAGTCCGGCGAGCTGGGCAAGCTCACCGTGTCGAGCTTCCACTACATGATCTATAAGAATGACGAGTACTTCGATGTCGAGTGGCGCCGCAAGAAGGGTGCCGGCCCGATCCTGGTTAACCTGGTTCACGACGTCGACCTGCTCCGCTATCTGCTGGGCGAGCCCGTTGCCGTCCAGGGTATGCAGTCCAGCGCCGCCCGCGGTTTTGAGACTGAGGACTCCGCCGTGGTCAACGTCCGTTTTGCCGATGGCGCGCTCGCAAGCATGACCATCTCCGATGCCACCGCCAGCCCCTGGAACTGGGAGGCCACCGCTCGCGAGGACCCGCAGTACCGTCCCTTCGACGCCGACGCCTACTTTATCGGCGGAACCTTGGGCGCCCTTTCGCTGCCCCGCCTGCACCAGTTCTCCTACGACGGCGCCTCCAACTGGCACAAGCCGCTGCAGATGGAGATTCCGGCCGTGGACCCGGCGCTGCCGCACAAGATGCAGCTCAAGCACTTTGTGAAGGTTGTCCGCCGTGAGGTTGAGCCCGTCGTGACCCCCGCCGACAACGTCAAGACGCTCACGCTTCTCAACGCCATCAAGGAGGCCGCCGAGACCGGCCAGCTCGTCGAGCTGTAATGCCTTGAGAGCGGCCGCGGCAGAAACCCCATGCCGAGTCCCTCGGTCCGCCACAAATAAGCCCCTCTTCTTTGCCCCGCGAGCAGCCTCCTGCCCGCGGGGCATTTTGCTACGTTTCCAATGATTTTCTGAGACGGGGGGCCTTTTTGCACCTCGGCTTGATTCGTTCGCCACGGAATGAGCCTATCTACTACGTTTAACCAATCACCCTCATCCATACCGAATTTCGCGAAATAAAAACCGCAGGTAGACGGGTTGCGCATTTTCGGAAAACCAGGGGATGGTCGACCCACACGGTTCAAACGTAGTAGATAGGCCGCTTTCGTGGTTCCGCGCCAAAACAGTCTTTTTTGGGCGAAGTGGCAGGTGGTATCCTTGGTAGCTCTGTGCTGCAAACGCACCTTAAACGCAAGGAGTCCCATGGATCTTATCGCCCAGCTCGCCCGCGAGCTCAACCTTAAGGCCGCCAACATCGAAGCGGCCGTCAAGCTCATCGACGAGGGCAACACCATTCCCTTTATCTCGCGCTACCGCAAGGAAGCCACGGGCGGCATGGACGACGTCGCCCTGCGCGCCCTCGACGAGCGCCTGTCCTACCTGCGCAATCTTGAGCAGCGCAAAGAGGACGTCATTCTGCTCATCGACGCCCAGGGCAAACTCACGCCCGAACTCGAGCAGCAGATTCGCGAGGCCACACAGCTCCAGCGCGTCGAGGACCTTTACAAGCCCTACCGCAAAAAGCGCATGACTCGCGCGCAGAAGGCACGCGAGGCCGGCCTGGAGCCGCTCGCCAACATGATCATCATGCAGGCCTCGGCCAAGGGCAGCGCACTCGACGCCGCCGCGGCATACGTCAACGAGGAGGCCGGCTTCGACACGCCCGAAAAGGCGCTCGCCGGCGCGGCGGACATCGTGGCCGAGACGGTGGCCGAGGACCCCGAGAACGTCGCCGACCTGCGCGCCTTTACGCAAAACACCGCCGACATCGTCGTCGAGGCCACCGACCCCG
>UQNH01000100.1:0-5509 GCA_900542365.1 uncultured Collinsella sp.
GGCGGGCGACCCCGAGGCTGCCGACGCTGTGTTGCGCTCGGGCCGCAAGCTCACCATGGTGGGCCTGGATGTGACGCACCGCGTGGTGCTCACACGTCGCGACGTTGCCGGCTGGACGGGCTCGGGCACTATGGCTGGCTGCGCGTTTGCGAGCATGGTCGAGCACTATATCGGTTCGTACGAAATGAACGCGCCCTACCTGGGCGGCTGCGCGCTGCACGATCCGCTGGCGGTTGCCGTGGCGATTGATCCCACGCTCGTGGGTGCGCTCGGCTGTAACCTGCGTGTCGACCTGCTGGGCGAGTATCGCGGCCGCACCATCTGCGACGAGCACCGTCTGTCCGATCCAGATAAGAGCGCGCTCGTGGCGCTGACCGTCGACGCCCCGCGCTTCCTGTCCGAGTTCAAGGCCCGTATGGCTCGTGTCCTGGGCTAAATGATTTTCACGCCCCGTCCCATGTAGTCAATTTGGGACGGGCTTTTTTAGCTACCGAGTAAATACGCCCGTTGGGGGAATAGTCGCGTCGCTTCGCTTGACAACAGGCTAAACTAGCTATTAAACATTTACTATTCTGTTTAGATTGAATTTGCGGTCGTTTAGTTGTCGAGTCACGGGGCGGTCAGGCCACGATGCTCCGCCACGACCGTTGCTAGGGGGAACAATGGCCAAAGCAAGTGTTCGCGAGATCAGCCGCATCACCGGTTTTTCGCCCGCAACCGTGTCCAACGCGCTCAACCGCAAGCGCAGCGTGAGCGAGGAGACCGCCAAAGTCATCCTGGAGTGCGCGCAGTCGCTCGGCTATCAGCAGTCGACGCAGCTCGAGAGCATCCAGTTTGTGCTCGCGCGCAAGACGGGCGCCATCCTGGACGAGAGCACCTTCCACCCCGCGGTCATCGAGGGCGTGGAGCGCCAGGCGCGTCGCCACGGCATGAGCACGAGCTTTGTCTCGCTCGACTTTAGCGACCTAGACGCCGTGCGTCCGCAGGTCGAGGGCCTGATTGCCGATCCGGCCGCCGCTATTGTACTAATGGGTACGGAGTTGGGCGAGGAGGACTACGCCCTGTTCGCTAACGCCGCCGCCCACCTGATTGTGCTCGATGGCTGGAGCGACCGCCAGTACTTTGATGCCGTAGTCATTGCCAATACCGATTCGGTGCTGCGCGCCGTGGACTACCTTATCGAGAAGGGTCACAGGCAAATCGGCTATCTGGCAGGCGATCTTCGTATCCGCAACTTTAAGGATCGCGAGCGCGGCTATCGCCAAGCACTTGAGGATGCGGGCCTCGAGGCAAACCCGGCATGGCGCGTCACGCTGGGCACCACGCTCGAAGGTGCCTATCGCGATATGGGTGCATGGCTCGACAGCGTCTCACGCGACGACCTGCCGACGGCTTTCTTTGCCGAGAACGACGTGCTCGCCGTGGGTGCCATGCGCGCGTTCAACGAGCACGGCATTCGCGTGCCCGAGGATGTCTCGATCATCGGCTTTGACGACCTATCTCTGGGCGCCTTCTCCAACCCGCCACTCACCACGGTGCATGTTCCCAAACACGAGGTGGGCGAGATCGCGGTGCGCCGTCTGGTGGGTAACATCCGCAATCCCAAGAGCTATACCTGCAAAACGGCCGTGTCGACCTATTTTGTCGAGCGCCAGAGCGTGCGCGAAATCTAGGCGGAGACGGCATTGCCTGCAGCGTGCCAAAGCTCGCTAGGGCAGTTAACATAGTGCCATTCAGAAGAGGATCCTTCGGGGTCCTCTTTTTGTTTCCCTTGTATGTTCAGTTTGTTTACATACCGTTTAGGCTGATTTCTCTACCGTCTACGGGTATTTCGCGCTAAACTTCTAAACAGAAGAGTAAAACATTTAGTAAACAGAACAAAACGAAACATGCGTCTGTTTACTGAACATGTGACTAGGGGAGGACGTACATGGACAAGATCAAGCTCGGCTTTGTGCCCACGCGCCGCAGTATCTTTAGCGCGCCGGACGCGATCAAGTATCGCGGTCTGACGGCTGATCGCCTGCGCGAGATCGGCGTCGAGATTGTGGATATCGACGACATCAACGACGAGGGCCTGCTGTTCGACGACAGCCATATCGCGCCTATCGTCGAGAAGTTCCGCGCCGAGGGCGTCGACGGCATCATGCTCTGCCACGCCAACTTTGGTACCGAGTATGTCTGCGCCCGCCTTGCCCGCGAGCTCGGCTTGCCCGTGCTGCTGTGGGGGCCGCGCGACGAGCGCCCCGAGCCCGACGGCACCCGTCTGCGTGATAGCCAGTGCGGCCTGTTCGCTACCGGCAAGGTCCTGCGCCGCTTCCAGGTGCCCTTCACCTACATGACCAACTGCCGTCTGACCGATCCCGAGTTCGAGCGCGGCGTCTGGGACTTTTTGGCCGTGTGCAACGTGGTCAAGACCTTCAAGCACACCCGCATCCTGCAGATGGCCACCCGTCCGTTCGATTTCTGGTCGACCATGTGCAACGAGGGCGAGCTGCTCGAGAAGTTCAACATCCAGCTTTCGCCCATCCCCATGACCGAGCTTGTCCAAGCCGTGTGCGACGCCCAGGCTGACGAGCAGGCCATGGCAGCCATGCTCGCCCACATTGGTGACAGCTTTGAGATCTGCATCCCCGAGGACAAGGTTCCTGCGGTCGCAGGACTCGCCATTGCCATGAAGCGCCTGGTCGAGAAGTACGGCTGCAACGCCGGCGCCATCCAGTGCTGGAACGCCCTGCAGGACGAGTTGGGCATTATGCCCTGCGCCGCCAACGCAATCCTCAACGAGATGGGCATCCCCATCGTCTGCGAGACCGACATCCATGGCGCTATCACCGCGCTGATGGTCGAGGCCGCCGACCTGGGCCGTCACCGCGGCATGTTCGCCGACTGGACCGTGCGTCATCCCGATAACGAGAACGGCGAGCTGCTGCAGCACTGCGGCCCCTGGCCCTGCAGCTGCGCGGCCGTCAAGCCCAAGCTCACTTACCCGCTGGCTTTCGATCACCCCGGCGCGCTGACGGCCGAGGCCAAGCACGGCGACCTCACCCTTGCCCGCTTTGACGGCGACAACGGCGAGTACTCGCTGCTGCTGGGTAACGCCCGCGGCATCGACGGCCCGGCCGGCATGGGCACCTACCTGTGGGTCGAGGTCGACAACCTCAAGCGCCTCGAGGCCAAGATCGTCGAGGGTCCCTACATCCACCACTGCGTCGCCATTCACGCCAACGTGGTGCCGGTGCTCTACGAGGCGTGCAAGTACATCGGCATTGTCCCCGACCTGTACGACCCCATCGAAGAAGACGTCAAAGCTTACCTGCGAGGAGAGTAGAAATGGCAACTATCGAAGAGCTTGAATCCCTGCGTTGGGACCTTCGCCGCGATTGCGTCGATATCATCATGGCTGGCGCTGGCGGGCACATCGGCGGCGACATGTCGGTCATCGATGCGCTGATGACCCTCTATGCCAACCACCTCAACATTTCTCCCGAGACCGTCGACGATCCCAACCGCGATCGCTTCGTACTCTCCAAGGGCCACGCCATGGAGGCCTACTACGCGGTGCTCTGCCACGAGGGCTATCTGGACCTCGACGACGTCAAGGCCCGCTTCTCTAAGTTCGGCAGCCCCTACATCGGCCACCCCAACAACAAGCTCAAGGGCATCGAGATGAACTCGGGCTCGCTGGGTCATGGCCTGCCCGTGGCCGTCGGGATGGCGCTTGCCGGCAAGATGGATGGCCGCGACTACCGCGTCTACACCATCATGGGCGACGGCGAGCTTGCCGAGGGCTCGGTCTGGGAGGGCGCCATGAGCGGCGGCAACTACCAGCTCGATAACCTGTGCGCGCTCGTGGACCGCAACCGCCTGCAGATCAGCGGCAGCACCGAGGACGTCATGAAGCAGGATTCGCAGGAGGAGCGCTGGGCCGCCTTCGGTTGGAACGTGCTGTCCATTCCGGGCAACGACGTCCAGGCCATCGACGCCGCGCTGACGCTGGCCGCCGAGACCAAGGGTAAGCCCACGGTCATCATCCTCAACACGGTGAAGGGCTACGGCTCGCCGGTTATGGAGGACAAGGCCGCCTGGCATCATCACCTGCCCAACGATGAGGAATATGCCCAGATCATCGCCGATTTCGCTGCCCATAAGGAGGCTATCAATGGCTAACAAGATCGCCAACCGCAAGGCTATCTGCGACACGCTGCTCGAGGCCGCCGCAACCGATAAAGACATCGTCGTCTTGTGCTCCGACTCCCGCGGCTCCGCATCGCTCACGCCGTTCTTCGATCAGTATCCCCAGCAGTCCATTGAGGTCGGCATCGCCGAGCAGGACCTGGTGAGTATCGCCGCCGGTATGGCCTCGTGCGGCAAGAAGGCCTGGGCCGCCTCGCCGGCGTCCTTTGTGACCACGCGCTCGTATGAGCAGTGCAAGGTCGACGTTTCGTACTCCAACACCAACGTCAAGCTCATCGGCATCTCGGGCGGCGTTTCCTATGGCGCCCTCGGTATGAGCCATCACTCCGCGCAGGATATCGCCGCCATGAGCGCGATTCCCAACATGCGCGTGTATCTGCCGAGCGATCGCTTCCAGACCGCCGAGCTCGTGCGCGCCCTGGTTGCCGACAACAAGCCGGCCTACATCCGCGTGGGCCGCAACCCGGTGGAGGACGTGTACACCGAGGACGAGTGCCCGTTCCAGATGGACCGCGCCACCTGGGTGCGCCGCGGCACCGATGTGGCGATCGTCGCCACCGGTGAGATGGTCCGCCACGCCGTGGACGCCGCCGACCTTTTGGCCGAGCAGGGTATCTCGGCAACGGTGCTCGATATGTACTGCGTCAAGCCGCTCGACGCCGAGGCCGTGATCGAGGCCGCCGGTGCCACGCGCGCCGTCGTGACCGTCGAGGAGCACAGTCCCTTCGGTGGCCTGGGTTCCATGGTCGCGCAGGTCGTGGGTGAGCACTGCCCGCGTCCGGTCAAGTGCCTGAGTCTACCCGATGCGCCGGCCATCACCGGTACGAGCCCCGAGGTCTTTGCGCACTACGGCCTGACGGGCGAGGGAATCGCCAAGACGGTCGTCGAGTTCCTTCCCGCAGAGTAATTGGTGCATCGGGGACAGGTTTGCACCAATCCTTTTAGGTTGAATTTTGAGCAGGCCGGCTGCGCTCTCATGAGCCGGTCGGCCACTCGCTCCTTGTCCGTCGGGTTTTAGTTTTGAATCGACGGGGGAGACAGGAGAGTACATGAGCAAATACATCATCGGAATCGATCAATCCACGCAGGGCACCAAGGCGCTGCTGGTGGACGAGGGCGGCCATTTGATTCATCGTGCCGATCGCCCGCATCGCCAGATTGTCAACGAGGCCGGCTGGGTGAGCCATGATCCAGCCGAGATCGCCGCCAACGTGCTGGCCGTGGCGCGCGCCGTGGTGGAGGAGACCGGGGTCGATCCGGCCGACGTCGCCGGCATCGGCGTCTCCAACCAGCGCGAGACTACCGTTGCCTG
>UQNH01000101.1:0-5508 GCA_900542365.1 uncultured Collinsella sp.
CCAAGGCAAGCGCCGCCCAGGCCGACACCCCCGCCGCGGCGCCTAAGCCTGCCGAGGGCAAAAAGACCAAGGAGCAAAAGCGCGCCGAGGCCCAGGCCCGCGCCGCGCTCAACAAAAAGCTCAAGGGCGTGCGCAACCAGCTCAAGAAGATCGAGGCGGAGCTCGACAAAAAGCGCGCCCGCTATGACGAGCTTATGGAATTGATGGCAAGCGAAGAGCTTTATGCCGATCAGGACAAGTTCAATGCCGCGCTGGGGGAATATAACGGCCTTAAGCAAGAGCTGCCCAAGCTCGAGGACGAATGGCTGGAGCTTTCCACCCAGATCGAAGAGGAGACCGCGCGTGAACTCTCGTAAGGCCGCTGCCGTGGCGATGAGCATCATCGCCATCGCCTGTCGCATCTGCGGCATTTTTATGAGCGCGATGACCGTGCTGCTGTGTTTTAGCGGCCTCACCGCCAAGCTGCAGATCGTGGGCTTTGTCGTCGAGCTTTCGCGCGCCCTGCCGAGCGCCATTGCCGGCTACGGCGTCATCACATCGCCCTTTGGCGGCGTGTTCCGCCTGGATTACGCCATCGTGGCCGTCATCCTGTTTGTGATCGACTACCTGCTCACGCGCGCCTCGCGTCGCGTCCGCTAGAGGAGCGCCATGTCCAGCAGCTACATCA
This sequence comes from uncultured Collinsella sp., assembly GCA_900542365.1. GTDB lineage: Bacteria > Actinomycetota > Coriobacteriia > Coriobacteriales > Coriobacteriaceae > Collinsella. The sequence continues at coordinate 668 of UQNH01000101.1, forward strand.
TGAACCTGCTCGCCAGCGCCGTCGCCGTCATCGTGGGCATCGTGATCCACGAGAGCGCACACGCCGCCGCGGCCTGGGCGCTCGGCGACAAGACGGCCCGTTCGCGCGGCCGCGTGTCGCTCAACCCGCTTAACCATATCGACCCGTTTGGCACCATCATCCTGCCGCTGCTCATGCTCGCGGCCGGCGGCCCGGTGTTCGCCTTCGCCAAACCCGTGCCCGTCTACCTCAACAACCTCAAGCACCCCAAACGCGACGAGGTCCTGGTGAGCGTGGCCGGCCCCGCGTCGAACATCGCACTCGCGTGCCTCGCGGCCGCCCTCATGCACGCAACGTACGGCAACCTCTACACCAGCATGTCCTTTGCCCTAGCGTCACAGATCATGAACTTCGGCGCCACGTTTATCGTGGTCAACCTGTCACTCGCGTTCTTTAACCTTATCCCGATCCCGCCGCTCGACGGCTCGTCGATCATCGTGCCGTTCCTCAAAGGCAAGGCGCTCAACAACTATTATCGTCTGCAGCAATACGCTATGCCCATCCTCATCCTGGTGCTGTACCTGCTGCCCATGTGGACCGGCATCGACGTGATCGGCCGCTATTTCGACGTTACCGTGTATCCGCTTGCTGAGCAGCTGCTCAACTTCGCAATCGCCGGCATCTAAGGTAAACTTACAGGTCGACCGCGCAAAACGGTCGCAACATGCACCCAAACCGCGCCGCGAAGGCGCCGTCAAAGGAGGTCGAAGATGTCGTATCGCGTGTCGACGCAGGTCTACAGCGGGCCGTTCGACCTGTTGCTGCAGCTGGTAACCCGCCAAAAAGTAGATATCGGCGCCATCTCCATCAGCGAGGTGGCCGAGCAGTACCTTGCCGAGGTGGAGCGCATCGAGGCGCTGGACCTGGACGTGGCGAGCGACTTTCTGCTGGTCGCGGCAACCCTTCTGGACATCAAGGCTGCCTCTCTGGTGCCGCAGGAGGCCCCGCGCAAAGTCGATGACGACGATGACGAGTTCGACGAAGACCTCGAGGAACTCAGCGCGCTCGACGGCGACGCCTTGCGCGAGGTCCTGATCCAGCGCCTGATTGCCTACAAGCAGTTTAAAGGCGCGGCTGCGGCCCTCGGTGCCCGCATGCAGGCCGAAAGCCGTATGCATCCGCGTGTGGCCGGCCCCGACCCCGAGTTCCTGGGGCTCATGCCCGACTATCTGGCTGGCATCACCCTGCGCGGCCTGGCCGTCATCTGTGCCGACCTGGACGGCAAGCGCCAGACCTTCTTGCTGGAGGCCGAGCACGTGGCGCCGCATCGCGTGCCGCTCGACCTGACCGTGGCCTCAGTCGACCGCTTTACCATGGCGCACCAAACCTGCACCTTCCGCGAGCTGCTGGACGGCGACGCCACCACCGAGCAGCTCGTCGTCACCTTTTTGGCCATGCTGGAGCTCGCCAAGCGTGGCTCGCTCACGCTGAGCCAGGACGAAATCTTTGGAACCATCTGCATCAACCGAGTCGAGGGCGCCGAGGCATACGTGCCCGGCGAGGGCCCCGAGCTCACTGAATAGGAGCGGCAACCATGTCAACCCTTTCCACGCTGGAGGCAAACAGCATCAAAGGCGCCCTTGAGGCTCTGCTGCTGGTGTCGAGCGACCCGGTGAGTGCGCCCGCGCTCGCCGGCGCACTGGATATCGCCCCCGGCGAGTGCGCATCGCTGCTCGCCGAGCTCAAGGTTGAGTACGAGGAGGCCAACCGTGGCTTTCAGCTGCGCGAGGTCGCCGGCGGCTGGCGCCTGTTTACGCATCCCGCCTACCACGACGTGGTCGAGGCCTATGTGCTGAGCTGGGACACGCAAAAGCTGTCGCAGGCGGCGCTCGAAACACTGGCCGTCATCGCATACCACCAGCCCGTGACGCGCGAGGTGGTCAAAGGCATCCGCGGCGTCAATTCTGACGGCGTCATCGCGTCGCTCGTGGACAAAGGTCTGGTGCGCGAGCTCGGACGCGACCCCCAGCGCGGTCAGGCCATCATTTACGGCACGACCAACGCCTTTTTGGAGAAGTTCGGCCTGCGCTCCACCCGCGACCTGCCCGACCTGGAGCAGTTTGCCCCCGACGAGCAGTCGCGTCAGTTTATCCGCGAGCGCCTGAGCGGCCGAAGCATTCAGTCCACGCTCGAGGAGCAGGCCGAGGACCTGGACGAAGAGCGCGATCTGCTCGATACCGATGTTGAAGATGTTGAGGCAGTCGAGGACTTGGAAACCCTGGTCGTCGACGAGACCTCGGAGGATTTGCATGACGAGGACTAACGAAGTAGGGGAGACGCGCGCCATGGGCAACGCAGTACCCGCAACCGACGCACAGCCCGTCTATCCGCACACCATGCGCCTGCAGCGCTTTTTGGCGCGCGCGGGCGTGGCGAGCCGCCGTGGCTCGGAGGACCTAATGACCGCCGGCCGCGTGACCGTCAACGGCGAGGTCGCGACCGAGCTGAGCACCAAGGTCGACGTCGAACGCGATCACATCGAGGTCGACGGCATGCCTGTCAAGCTCAACCAGGGCGCCGTGTACCTGATGCTCTACAAGCCGACCGACTACCTCACTACCATGAGCGACCCGCAGGAGCGCCCTTGCGTGGCCGATCTGGTCCCCCGCGACCGATTTCCGGGCCTGTTTCCGGTGGGCCGCCTGGACCGCGACACCACAGGCCTTTTGCTCTTTACCACCGACGGCGACCTGTCGCAGGATCTGCTGCACCCCAGCAAGCACGTCTACAAGACCTACCAGGCACTCGTGGACGGGCAGCTGACCGACCGCGATCTCACGCCGCTCCGCCGTGGCATCGAGCTCGACGACGGCCTGTGCCAGCCGGCAATCTGCCGTGTCATTAACGCGCGCGAGGCCGAAGCCGTGGCTCCGCAAGGCATCAAGCCCGGCACCACCGCCGTGGAGGTCATCATCCGAGAAGGCCGCAAGAACCAGGTCAAGCGCATGCTGAGCAAGATCCATCATCCGGTAATCCGCCTGCATCGCTGCAACTTTGCCGGCCTGGAGCTCAAGGACGTGGCCAAGGGCTCGTGGCGCGAGCTCACCGACCGCGAGGTGCAGATCCTTAAAAGCGGCGGCATCCCGCCCAAGCAGGCGAGCGCCAAGCGCAACGGCGGCAAGCCCCAAGATACGCCCGCCAGCCGCACGCGTCACCACGGCAGCCACGGCTCCGCACCCAAGCGCAACACCTACCGCGAGCGCTACACAGGCTAGGCAACCCGCCGCGCCCCAGCGCCCCGAACCATACCAGCACGTCAACCATCGAAAGGAAGCATTGCATGATCGTCGCCATCGACGGCCCCGCCGGTTCCGGCAAATCCACCATCGCCAAGGAGATCGCCCGCCAGCTGGGCTTTAACAAGCTCGACACGGGCGCCATGTATCGCGCCGTCACGTTCGCCGCGCTCGACCGCGGCATCGACCTGGACGACGAGGCGGCCATCGACGCCCTCGCCGAGCAGATCGAGATTCGCTTTACCAACGGCACCGGCGAGGACACGCGCCTGACCATTGACGGCCAGGACGCTTCGGCCGCCATCCGTACCCCGCAGATCGACGCCAACGTATCCAAGGTCTCGGCCTACCCGGGCGTGCGCGCCGCCATGCTCATTCACCAGCGCCGCGCCGCCGAGCACCGCGACATCGGAACCGTCGTGTTCCCTAACGCGCAGGTCAAGATCTTCCTGACAGCCGACCCGCGCGAGCGCGCCCGCCGCCGCGTGCTTCAGCGCCACCAAAACGATGCCCAGCCGCTCACGTCCGAGCAGCTCGAGGCCGAGGTCGACGAGACCCTCGACGCCCTTAAGCAGCGCGACAAGCTCGACAGCAGCCGCGAGGTCGCCCCGCTCGTGCCCGCCGAGGACGCCGTGCACGTCGACTCCACCGCCCACACCATCGACGAGGTCGTCTCGATAATCGAGGACCTCATTAACCAAAGGAGGTAGCCCATGCGCCTGTATAAGCAGACGCCAGAGGACTATTACAACGCCCCCTACGCCGAGTTCCCGGCGATCATCCGCGGCACCGTCGTCGTAGTCATGGCCATCCTTTGGGCCTTCTCCAAGCTCATGTGGCGCTGGAAGGTCGAGGACGCCGATCTGCTGTTTGAGCGCCAGGAAGGCCGCGGAAGCGTGGTCATCTGCAACCACACCTCGATGGCCGAACTCCTGGCTGTAGAGACGGCGCTGTTCTTTGGGGGGCGCCGCATTCGTCCCATCTTTAAGTCCGAGTTCGCCAAGAGCAAGATTGTGCGCTGGGCCTTTAGCCGCGTAGGCGGCATCCCCGTGGAGCGTGGTACTGCCGATATGAAGTGCCTGCGCGCCGCCCAGCATGCGCTGCAGCGCGGCGAGGACGTTCTGATCTTCCCCGAGGGCACGCGCATCCGCTCACGCGAGATCAAGCCCGAGGTCCACGGCGGTTTTGCGCTCATCGCTCAGATGGGCAAGGCGCCCGTTAACCCGCTCGCCATCTGCGGCTGGTCCGACATCACGCCCTCGGGCAAAAAGATCATGCGTCCCAAGAAGTGCTGGATCCGCGCCGGCAAGGCCGTCTCGCTTTCCGACGCACCGGCCGGACTTAAGCGCACGGAGCGCCTGGAATGGTTTGAGTCCGAGGCCATGAACCGCGTCTACGCCATGCGAGACGATCTGTGCGACGAGCATCCGGGCAGGTTCTAGCCATGAGCGAGAACGTGACGAACACCTCCGCGACTGCGTCCGACCAGGCCACCGCGCCTTCCATCGAGATCGCCGCCCACGCCGGCACTTGCTACGGCGTACAGCGCGCGCTCGACATGGCGCT
>UQNH01000102.1:0-5364 GCA_900542365.1 uncultured Collinsella sp.
GCGGGCTCCCACTGACCACGGTGATCGTGAGCCAGCGCGTCTCGACCGTGCGCGATGCCGACATGATCTGCGTGCTCGACCACGGTTCGGTCGCGGGCCTGGGCGCGCACGATGAGCTGTACGCGACCTGCCGGCTCTATCGCGAGATTTGCCAGTCGCAGCTTCGTCGTGAGGAGCTCGAGGGTCAGCGGGGGAGCGCGACGTCCACGTCCACCCCAGGCGCCGCGTGCGCCCTGGCATCCACTTGCGCAAAGGAGGGCTGCTAAATGAATCCGTACACTTCTTCCGGTTCGGTCGCCACGATGACGGCAAACGTGTCCGGTAACGATAACCTCAACGACCTGGGCGACGGCCCGCGCCAGCCCGGCGACCCAGAGCACTATCCCGTGGGCGCGGTGACCCGCCGCCTGATGAGCTACGTCCGTCCGCACCGTATTTCGTTTACGGCGTCGTTTGTGAGCGCTGCCATCTCGGTGATCTTGCAGCTCTATACACCTATTCTCATTGGCGAGGGCATCGACCTGATCGTCGCCGCCGGGCAGGTGGACTTCGATGCGCTGCTGCCGCTTGTCACCAAGCTCGCGCTCGTGGTGGTGGGAGCCGCAGCCTTCCAGTGGCTGCAGGGCTATTGCGTCAACCGCCTGTCCTACGAGACGGTGCGCGACATGCGCGTGGAGGCAAGCGACAAACTCAGCCGCATGCCGCTCAGCTTTATCGACAGCCATGCCCACGGCGACCTGATGAGCCGCGTGGTCAACGATGTCGACCAGGTGGGCGACGGCCTGCTGCAGGGCTTTACCCAGCTCTTCACCGGCGTCATCACCATCGTTGGCACGCTCGCGTTTATGCTCTCCATTAACTTGACCATGACGCTCGTGGTGGTGCTTGTCACGCCGCTTTCCATTTTTGCAGCCGGCGCCATCGCCAAGCTCTCCAACAAGAGCTTTACGGCGCAGCAGCGCATTCAGGGTCAACTGGGCGGTCATATCGAGGAGTATGTGGGCGAGCAAAAGCTGGTGGATGCGTTTGCCTACGGTTCGAACGCCCAAGCGCGCTTTGATGCCCTCAACGCCGAGCTCTATACGGCAGGTGAACGCGCTCAGTTTATGGGCTCGCTCTCCAACCCCGGTACGCGCTTTATCAACAACATCATCTATTCCGTGGTCGCTGTGATCGGCTGCGTGGGCGTGATCACGGGCGTGCCTGCGGCGCTCACGGTGGGCGGCGTGCAGATTTTCCTGTCTTACGCCAACCAGTACACCAAGCCCTTCAACGAGGTCACCAACGTCATTACGCAGATCCAGACGGCGTACGCCTCGGCGCGCCGCATGTTTGCACTGCTCGATGCACGCGAGCAGGAGCCCGACGCGTCGGACTCCGTAGAGCTTGCCGCCCCGCAGGGCGAGGTCGCCTTTGAGCATGTGGACTTTAGCTATGTGCCCGACCGCAAGCTGCTGCAGGATATCTGCATCGAGGCTAAGCCCGGCATGCGCTTTGCCCTGGTCGGTCCTACGGGCTGTGGCAAGACAACGCTCATCAATTTGCTGCTGCGGTTCTACGATATCGACGCCGGTCGCATTGCGGTCGATGGCCGTTCCTCGCGTGATTACACGCGCGCAAGCCTGCGCCGCGCCTTTGGCATGGTGCTGCAAGATACCTGGCTGTTCGAGGGCACCGTGGCCGAAAACATCGCCTACGGTTGTCCCGATGCCACACGCGAACAGGTTATCGAGGCGGCCAAGCGCGCGCATGCGCACAAGTTTATCGTGCAGCTACCAGGCGGTTACGATACAGTGATCGGCGAGGACGGCGGCACGTTTAGCCAGGGCCAAAAGCAACTGCTGTGCATCGCACGCGTCATGCTCACCGATCCGGCGATCCTTTTGCTGGACGAGGCGACCTCGAGCATCGATACACGCACCGAGTTACAGGTGCAGGCGGCGTTCGACGAGCTCATGGCCGGTCGCACAAGCTTTGTGGTTGCGCACCGCCTGTCGACGATCCGCAACGCCGATTGCATCCTGGTCATGCGCGACGGCGAGATTATCGAGCGCGGCACGCACGACGAGCTGCTCGCGGCAGGCGGCTTCTACGCCGAACTCTACCGCAGCCAATTCGCCCAGTAAGCAAGCCCGTGGGGCAAATGAATCAATCGACAGACGGTGGTTTACATCTGTCACGTTAGTACTAAGATATTCATCTAATAAATTGCATTAGTGGCTTTAGTTTTGGGGGAAACGAGGCAACGTGACTATGACGTGCTCTTTGGTGGTTAACAGCAAGAGCGGTAATACCAGGATGGTTTCGGGTGCGATCAAGCGCGCGCTGCAGGCTGCGGGCGTTGAGTTTGTCCATGCCGCGGCGTTGAGCGACGATGCGGATGCAGATCAGGTTGCGCTCGAGGCGCAGGGCGCCTGCGCGGCCGACACGGTGCTCGTCGGTTTTTGGTGTGACAAGGGCGCGTGCACGCCTTCGGTCGCGGCGTTGCTCTCCGCCTTGCACGGTAAGCGCGTCTTCCTGTTTGGCACCTGCGGTTTTGGCGCCGACCAGAGCTACTATCAGCAGATTATTGATCGCGTAACTTCCAATTTGGCTGGGGATGCCGAGCTTGCGGGCTGGGCGATGTGCCAGGGCAAGATGGGCCCCGCGGTCAAGCAGCGCTACGAGGCCATGCTCGAGCAAGATCCCGAAAACGCCCGATTTAAGATGCTGCTCGACAACTGGGTTGCCGCGAAGGACCATCCCACCAAGGAAGATCTGGACAACATGGCTGCAGCCGCCAAAAAGGCCGTGCTGGGCGAGTAGGCCGCCGCTCGCGGTGCCGCGCGTTCAATCGTACAAACGTGAAAGCCTCGAAATTCTCGAGGCTTTTTTCTTGACACTTGTGGGCGCAACCGTGGCAAGCGTTTGGGGGTGACATTTTCCATCACCCCGATGACGAGACCGTCCTGGACGACACGCTCGCATGCGTTCGCTGGATGTATTCAGAGTGGGACGGACTTTCCGGATGGATGGGGATTCGGAAAGTGCGTCCCAGAATTTGCCTTTAGAGTGGGATGCAGTTTCCCAACGGGGCCGTAAGCGGAAACCGCATCCCACTCCGGACGTGAATTCTGGGACACGGCTTCCGGATGCAAAAAAGGCCACATGACGTGGCCTTCAACTTATATATGTTCAGCAGATGCCCCGATGACAAGCCGTGCTCCAACAACAGGGCGTCTGTCCGGGCGGAGGTATGCAAGGTTCATCGCGAGTTCCGCACGCAAAGGAGGCCACTTAATGTGGCCTCCGTCTTGCGCAGGACTGTCCGAGCAGGGAACCTTATATGCCTCCGCCTGGACAGACGTTTCAGTTGTGGCTCAGCAGCTAGCAGCTACTTGATCTTGGTCGTACCCGGTGCCAGGTTGGGGTCGGTCTCGTTGGCCTCGGTCTGGAAGTGCTCGGTGTAGACGTTCTTGCCGTCGCGGAACATCTCGTAATACTGCATCTTGGCGTAATCCTCGCGCGCCTTGGTGGCGGCTGCGGCAGCGGCGTCGTCACCGGTGACGTTGGAGGAGAGCGCCCAGCGCAGGCTGGCGTCCTCGTAGCCCACGGAGTTGATGGCGGGCAGCGACTCGCGCAGCGTCATATGCGCCTTCTGGTAGTCGGTCAGCGGTGCGCCGATCAGCTGCATCAGCTGGGTGGACAGGTAGTTGGTGGACAGGTCGTCGGCCTCACTCGTCTGGTCGCAACCGGCAACGTCGTAGTTAGCCCAGATGATGTAGTCAGTCTGCCACAAGCGCTCCTGATGCGTGGCGTCGTCCTCGTCGGTAAACCACTTATCGTTGAACTTGGACGGGAAGAACGGCTGATGGTCGCCCCAGAACACCACGACCACCTTGCGGTCAAGCCTGCTCAAGGCGTTGAGGAAGTAGCGCAGCGCCTGGTCGGACTGCTCGATGCACGAGACGTACTCGTCGACATCGGACAGCGTGCCGTCCTCGACGGTCTTGGCATCCAGATCGGTCGTGTCGATGTTGAGGTGCATCTGCTTATCTGCCGGCAGCAGGCCCGTGTCGTAGCCCGAGTGGTTCTGCATGGTCACATCGAAGATGAACTGCGGGTCGGCGTTCTGGTCGAGCAGCTCCAGAATCTTGTCGTAGGTAGCCTGGTCGGTCACCATGCCGCGCAGGGTATCGGCGCCCTGGAAATCGTTGATGGACAGGAACTGGTCAAAGCCAAAGTCCTTATAGACGTTCTCGCGGTTCCAGTTGGTCGCGTGGTTGGGGTGCATGGCCGTGGTGGAATATCCGAGCGACTTGAACTGCTCTGCCAGGTTCCCGGTCGTTTCCATGTTGTAGATGGTGTAGGGGTACACGCCCGAGCCCAGGTTGGCCATGGAGTTGCCGGTCATAAACTCAAACTCGGTATTGGCGGTACCGCCGCCGTAGGCGCTTACATAGAGCTTGCCGCGGCTGAGGCAGTTGGACAGGTTCTTAAAGTACTGCGGGCCCTCGTAGCCGGCGCGCATGTTCTGGTAGATGGACAGGTCCGAGAACGTCTCGTTCATGATGGCGATGACCGTGGGCTTCTCGCTGTCGAACTGCTCCTTTGCGGCGGTGCGCTCGTCGCTCTTGGCGGCGTCGGACTTGTCGTAGGCCTTGGCGTACTTTTTGAGCGTGGCCTTGGCATCGTCGACGGAGTAGTCGGCGGGTTTGGGCGGCTTGATGGACTGCGCCGCACTAATAAAGGCAGGCAGGTAGCCCTCGCGCCAGTAGCTCTCGAGCGGGCGCCAGGTGTAGACGGTGATGCCGAGAGTGTTGTAGTAGTCGATAAGCGTGACGTGCGCGGTCACGCCGCCCAGGCACAGCACGGCCACGAGCAGGTTGGTGAGCAGCATGCGCTTGGCGTTGGCGGCACCCTTCTGACGGTGCGGTGCCACCAGGCCGGCGTACTCGCACAGCAGCATGGCGATGGCGGTAAAGCCCATGGACAGCACGCAGAACAGCGAGATGGAGAAGGTGTAGCCGTTGCCGGCGACCGCGGCGGCGGTGGAGATGGCCGAAAGGTCGCCCGGCTGGATGGGCATGGATTTAAACGTGATGACGAAGAACTCGGCAATGCCCAGGACAAAGAGGGCAAAGGCCAGGACCGCGGGAGCTGCGCCGTGGCGCTGGAATAGGAAGAACAGGCCGGTCATGAGCACGGTGATGATGGCCCACTCGAGCAGGATGCACAGGGGGTAGACCCAGGTAAAGTCGTGGTTGGACGAGACCTCCATGCCCAGCAGCGCAAAGACGCCGGCGAGCAGCAGGCACAAGACGGCGGCGACGAGCGGTTTGCCCACAAAGGCGCCGCGCAGGCGGGCGAGCTTGCCAGTGGGGG
>UQNH01000103.1:0-5361 GCA_900542365.1 uncultured Collinsella sp.
GGCCAAAAGGCCTATGCCCTCCTCTTTCACGTCACCTTGCTCGCTCTGGCGGGCTTTCGCTGACTTTGCCTCTTCCTGCGACGTTTCTATTGTTGGTGCAAGGTGGTGCCGTCCCAAATAGACCACCCGGGTTCCTTGCGGTTGCGTGGTGGCGTGTTTGGTTGGTGCCTGTTGGTGGCCAGGCCCTTGCGAGGGGCAGGCTCCGTTATAATCGCCTAGAACATTAAATGGAAACGGGACGGGAGCCATACATGCGCCAGGGTTTCGACAACGCGAAGTATATCGAGCTGCAGGCTGCTCACATTAAGGAGCGCATCTCGCAGTTTGGCGGCAAGCTGTATTTGGAGTTTGGCGGCAAGCTGTTCGATGACTATCATGCCAGCCGCGTGCTACCGGGTTTTGAGCCGGACAGCAAGTTCCGCATGCTCAAAAGCATCGCCGACGATGTCGAGGTTATCATCGCGATCAACGCGAACCACATCGAGAAAAACAAGGCTCGTGGTGACCTTGGCATTACCTATGACGAGGATGTGCTGCGCCTGGTTGACCTGTTCCGCGGCAACGGCTTTGCTGTCGCGGCCGTGGTCATCACCCAGTACGCTGGACAGCCCGCTGCCGATGTGTTCCGCAACCGCCTGAACGCGCTCGGTATTCCCGCCAAGCTGCACTATCCCATCGAGGGGTATCCGCACGATGTCGATCTGATCGTGTCCGACGACGGCTATGGCAAGAACGAGTTTGTCGAGACCACCCGACCGCTCGTTGTCGTGACGGCGCCCGGCCCTGGCTCGGGCAAGCTCGCCACTTGCCTGTCTCAGCTCTATCACGAGCACAAGCATGGCACGGCCGCCGGCTATGCCAAATTCGAGACCTTCCCGGTTTGGAATCTGCCCCTTACGCATCCGGTCAATATTGCCTACGAGGCCGCCACGGCAGACCTCGATGACGCCAACATCATCGACTCCTTCCACCTGGAGGCCTACAACAAGACCACGGTCAACTACAACCGCGACGTCGAGGCCTTCCCGGTAGTCCGTGCCCTGATGGAAAAGATCCTGGGCAAGAGCCCCTACCAGAGCCCTACGGACATGGGCGTCAATATGGTCGGTTTTGCCATCACCGATGACGATGCCTGCCGCGACGCTTCCAAGATGGAGATCGTCCGCCGCTACTTTACCGCGGTCGAAAATGTGCGCCGTACCGGCGTGGGCGATGAGCAAGTCGACCGTCTCAAGATTATTATGAAGAAAGCCGGCATCGATAAGAACTACTCACCGGCACGCTCGGCGGCCCTCACCAGGGAACAGCTGACGGGTGGTCCCGTGGGTGCCATGGTCATGCCCGATGGCTCCGTGGTGACCGGTAAGACCTCCACGCGCCTGGGCGCCGCAAGTTCGCTCATTATGAACGCCCTCAAGCATGTCTCGGGCGTCGACCTTGAGCTCGAGGTCATTAGCGATGAGGCGATCGAGCCCATCAGCAAGCTCAAGACGCATTTCCTGGGTAGCAAAAACCCGCGCCTCCACACCGACGAGACGCTTATGGCGCTGTCGATCACCTCGGCCACGAGTGAGACGGCCGCTCGCGTCCTTTCGGGCCTGGAGCAGTTGCGCGGTTGCGATGCCTTCTTTAGCGTGATCATCTCGCCGACGGACGAGACGGTACTGCGCAAACTGGGTATCAACGTGTGCTGCGAGCCCAAGTTTGAGCGCCGCGGTTTCTTCCATCGCTAAGTTTGAAGCACCGCGGTAATTGCATTGCAGTTTGGCCGTATCGGGTTAGCGCCCGGTACGGCTTTTTGATCAATAAAGTGCCTATTTCGGCGAAAAATAGCCGTTTACCTGCCTAGAAACAATTTGAGCGGTATACAATAACCGTAACTGTTTCATCCTTAGCGGGATGCCGCATGATGGATATTACCTGCCATCGTGAGGTGTGTCGGTCGCGCACGGCGCGTTAGATGCTCGTGCTCGGTTTGAGGAGGCTGCTATGGCGGGCAAGGGTCGTGCGAGTGTCAACGATATGAAGCGTGTCGAGGTGCTGGTGTTGATGGAGATCGACCAGCAAACCGAAGACAATGGCGGGCCGTATGGTTTCTCGCGCAAAACGCTTGCCGAGCGCGTGGGGGTTTCGCCGTATCGTGCCCGCGCCGCAATCGATCGCTTGGATTCCGAAGGCATGATTGATGTCGTCTCGCGTTATAGCGACGACGGCGGTCAGCTTGCAAATGGCATTTGCCTCACCGAACGTGGCGAGTGGTATCTTGAGGGCGTCCGTACCGGCATGCTCGTTCAAGAAATGCTTGAGGACGAGGTTGCTGATCGATAGCAGCATGTAACCCTTGCCATAGCGACGCCGCCTGGGAAACCGGGCGGCGTTTTGTTTCAAGATCGAGAAATGCAATCGCACGCGAGAAAAATTGCGGACGGTCCGCGGCGCGAGTATTACAATGAAGACCCGTAAGATGTGGATAAACAACTTCTACGGGAAGCGCAGGTAACTCAATATGACCAAGCATGTGTTCGTAACCGGTGGCGTGGTTTCGTCCCTGGGCAAGGGTATCACCGCGGCCTCGCTGGGCCGTCTGCTCAAGTCGCGTGGCTACAAAGTAACGATGCAGAAGGCCGACCCGTATCTGAACGTCGACCCCGGTACCATGAGCCCGTTCCAGCATGGTGAGGTCTTTGTAACCGAGGATGGTTACGAGTCCGACCTGGACCTGGGTCATTACGAGCGCTTTATTGATGAGAACCTGACCCGCGATTCCAACTTTACGACCGGTGCCATCTACAAAAGCCTCATCGCCCGCGAGCGTCGCGGCGACTTTTTGGGCGGTACCGTGCAGGTGATTCCTCACGTCACCAATGCCATTAAGGATAAGTTCCGCCGCATCGAGGAGCAGACCGGCTCCGATGTAGTCATCACCGAGCTGGGCGGCACGATCGGCGACATCGAGTCCCAACCGTTTGTCGAGGCCATTCGTCAGTACCGCAAGGAGGCCGGCCCCGAGAACGTCTGCTACATCCACGTGTCGCTCGTTCCCTATATCGCCGCCGCCCACGAGGTCAAGACCAAGCCCACGCAGCATTCCGTCAAGGAGCTCCGCAGCTTTGGCATCCAGCCCGATATTATCGTGTTGCGCTCCGACCACCATATCGATGACGCTATCCGCGGGAAGATCGCAAGCTTCTGCGACGTCGACACCGATTGCGTCTTTACCAACGAGGACTGCGCGAGCATTTACGATGTTCCGCAGCTGCTTGCCGAGCAGGACTTTGACCTGCGCATTTGCGAGCGCCTGGGTCTGGACCCGCGTGAGCGCGACATGAGCGAGTGGAATGAGTTCCTGCGCAAACAGAATCACGCCAACCATCACGCCGACAAGGTGAAGATCGCCGTCGTGGGCAAGTACACGCAGCTGCCCGATGCGTACCTGTCGGTTATCGAGGCCCTGCACCATGCGGGCGTCTTCTACGATCGCCATGTGGACGTCCAACTGGTCGACGGCGAGAGCCTCGACGAGCAGAATGTCTCCGAGGTTCTGGGCGACGCCTCGGGCATCCTGGTCCCCGGCGGCTTTGGCAAGCGCGCCCTGGAGGGCAAGATCCTCGCGGCCGAGTTTGCCCGTGAGCACAAGATTCCGTATCTGGGCATTTGCCTGGGTATGCAGGTGGCCGTGTGCGAGTTCGCCCGCAACGTCGTCGGCCTTGCCGGCGCCAGCTCCTCCGAGTTCGATCCGGACGGCCCATTTAGCGTCATCGATCTGATGAGCTCGCAGGAGGACGTGACCGAGAAGGGCGGCACCATGCGCCTGGGCGCCTATCCGTGCAAGCTCGCCGCCGATACCCTTGCTCGCGAGGCATATGGCGAGGAGCTCGTCTACGAGCGTCACCGTCACCGCTTTGAGTTCAACAACGCCTTCCGCGACCAGCTTGAGGACGCCGGTTTGGTTATCTCGGGTCTGTCGCCCGACGAGCGCCTGGTCGAGATGGTCGAGCTGCCGCGCGACGTGCATCCTTGGTATGTGGCAACCCAGGCTCACCCCGAGTTCAAGAGCCGTCCGACCAACCCGCAGCCGCTGTTCCGAGAGTTCGTGCGTGCCTCGATCGGTCAGCACGAGGGCGTCGATCGCCTGCAGGTGACGCCCATGAACCTCGCTACGGACTAAGGGTGCCGGCGAACAAAGAACATACCGAAGCTACTCCCTCGTCGCTCGCCGTAGCGGCGGGGGAGTATCTCGATTACCTCGCGGTCGAGCGGGGTTTGGCGCGCAACACGATTGCGGCCTATCGTCGTGACCTGACGACGTACTGCGCGTATCTGGAGCGGGCGGGCATCATGTCTTTTGATGAGGTGACTCGTCAGGTCGTGGAGGGCTTTGTCGCCGACCGTCGCGATGGGGGCTATTCCGATGCCTCGGTGGAGCGTGCGCTTGCGGCCGTGAAGGGCCTGCATGCCTTTTTGGTGCGCGATGGGATTGTGGCCCAAAATCCAACGGCGGCGTTGCGCCTGCCTAAAAAGGCTGAGCGTTTGCCGGAGTATCTATCGGTGGAGGATGTCTCGGCGCTGCTCGATCAAGACTTCCCCGAGGGCGAGATGGGCTTGCGCGACCATGCCATCTTGGAAGTGCTCTACGGATGCGGCTTGCGTGTGAGTGAGTTGGTGGGGCTCGATGTTGGCGATATCCATATCGACGATGGCTTTGTGCTCGTTCGCGGTAAGGGCTCAAAGGAACGCCTGTCCCCGTTGGTGGGAAGCGCGGCGCGAGCTCTGACGCGCTATATAACTAAGGGGCGTTCTCGCTTGGCGGCCCATGCCCACGGAACCGAGACCTCAGCGGTCTTTTTAAATAAGAACGGCCGCCGTCTGTCGCGCCAGGGCATCCATGCCATCTGTGAGCGCTACGGGCGCCAGGTGGGGCTGGTGGGACTCCATCCCCATACGCTGCGTCACTCCTTTGCCACCCATATGCTTGCGGGCGGTGCAGACCTCCGTGTGCTACAGGAGATCTTGGGACATGCCGATATATCGACCACGCAGGTCTACACGCATGTCGATCGTACGCAACTGACCGAGGTCTATCTGGCGGCGCACCCGCTGGCACATCGTTAACACATCGCTGGCCTGCATATCTATAGGTATTTGGGGACGGGCCCCAGATTGCCGCGACGTGCTTTTGCGCGCGCATGGGCAATCTGGGGCCCGTCCCATTTTTGCCACTTGTCGTCGCGGTGGCGGGCCGCATGTGCCTTGGGTGGGGGAGTTTGGGGGCGATGTGAACGGCATGTAAAGGGACGCAAAAATCGCCTCAAGGTCACCGCCTCATAGGCTGTCTGTATATCCTCAAATTCTGCCTGGGTA
>UQNH01000104.1:0-5218 GCA_900542365.1 uncultured Collinsella sp.
CTGCTGCTGTGCCTGGCCGGCGGCGAACAGCTGGCTGGCGTTCATGCCGCCCATGCCACCTGCCATGCCCATGCCCATAAAGCCTGCCATCGCGCCGTTGGGATTGGCGGCTGCCGCGCGCATTGCGTCGCTCTGGGCGCTGGCAATGTTGGCTGCCGCCATAGTGGGATCGCGCATGACGGCGGCTTTCTGCAGGTCCTTGATCATCTGCTCGTCTTCTTGCGAGGCTGCGATGGAGTTGACGCCAAAGCTCACGATCTCGACACCACGCAGGTCGCGCCAGTCGGCAGAGAGGACCTCGTTGAGCGCGCGGGCGAGCTCGGTGGTGTGACCGGGGATGGCGCTGTAGCGAATGCCCATCTCCGAGATCTTGGCAAAGGCGGGCTGCAGGGCGGTGAGCAGCTCGGACTTAAGCTGGCTGTCGATCTTGTCGCGCGTGTAGCTATCGGTCACGTTGCCGCACACGTTGGTGTAGAACAGCAGCGGGTTGGTGATGCGGTACGAGTACTCGCCGTTGCAGCGCACGGAGATGTCAACGTCCAGGCCAATGTTGTTATCGACCACGCGGAAGGGCACGGGCGAGGCGGTGCCGTACTTGTTGCCGATGATCTCCTTGGTGTTGATGAAGTAGACGCGCTGGTCCTTGCCCGCGTCGCCGCCAAAGGTAAAGCGGCTGCCGATATTGGCGAAGGTCTCCTTGATGGAATCGCCCAGGTTGCCGCTAAAGACGCTCGGCTCGCTGCCGGTATCGAAGACGAACTCACCGGGCTCCAGTGCGACTTCGATGATCTTGCCGTTTTGCACCACGAGCATGCCCTGGCCGTCGTTGACGGCGATGACCGAGCCGTTGGAGATGACGTTGTCCTCGCCGCGCGTGTTGGAGCTGCGGCCACCGGTGCGTTTGCTGCCCTTGCAGGCTAAGACGTCAGCAGGCATCGATTCGCAGTAGATAAATTCCTTCCACTGGTCGGCCATGACGCCGCCGGCAGCTCCCAATCCAGCTTTCAAGAGTCCCATGGTGATCTTCCTTTCTCGTCAAAGGCCGGGTGGTATTGGTCGGATTGCTTAGTCGTCCTTGTCGTCTTTCATGACAACGGTGGTCTCGGTGTGGCTGAAGGTGTCGTGCTTCTCGGTCAGGTCGAGCTCGCCGCAGTACTCGTCGGCGTGGGTGGCTTCGTTGGCCGTCTTGAGCTGGCCTACCAGTAGCACGTCTCCGATAATCACGATGATCAGCGGCGCGACGATGTTGATGAGAATGCCCTCGACATCGAAGGTGAGGTAATCTGGATCGAAGGCGTATTCCCCCATAAAGAGAATCTGGGAGAGGACAAATCCGATCACAAAGAACAGCACCGAGGCAATAGCGAGCTTGGGCTTGGAGCAGGGGAGCTCGCCGACCAAGCGGCCGGTCTGGCCGTTCATGGCAAACAGGTAGCTCTTGCCGTTCCACGAGGTGGAGAGCATCCAGACGGGGAACAGGGCGTAGTCGCTGTCTTCCCAGGTGTAGTCGAGCTGCTTGCTTTCGACCGTGGCATCGTCGTATTCGTCGACGACGGTCTCGCGCAGGGCCGAGATCGTGCTCTCCTCCATGCGGCGCTCGGCGCGCGCCCTGCACGTCTCGCGATCCTCATCGTAACGGTTGGCGATGTAGCCGGGCATATAGGCGACCGAGAACGGGCGCAACGCGTCGTAGTCAAACGGCTCGATGGCGTCCATGTGGCCGTCGGGCATCTTGGACGATCCGTCGACGGGCACGCGCTTAAACGAGATATTGCCCTTGCGATAGGCATCGTAGTGGTCGGTGGTCGTGACGGTGCGATCGGATTCCTCGGTCACGGTCTCGTTGGTCGCGTCAAAATACACTTCGCCGTCAACGCGGGCGCCGTAGAGCCAAAACGGCACGTAGACACCTTGGACCTCGTCGATGTGGTTGCCGGTGACAAAGCTCTTGGGCAGCAAGATCTTGCCCTTATAGTGTTCCTTGAGTGCGGCTGTGACATCGTCGCGCCCGAGCTTAAACGGAATCACCAGGTCGGGCGAGAAGTCGCCAGAGAGCTGGCCGGGCGCCACGGCGGAGTTACCGCAGTACGGGCAGGTGGTGACGGCGACGGTGCCGTCGGACACGAGCTCGGCGCCGCACGACGAGCAGATGTAGCCGGCGTTTTGGGCGAGCTCCTGCACCGCGTCGTCGGCGACGGGCTTGGGCGTTGCGGCTGCCGCATCGGCTTTGGCGTCGGCCTTGTCCTGGCGCTCGCGATAGAGGGCCTCGACTTCTTCGACTTCAAAGCGTGAGTCACAGTAGTCGCAGACGAGCTTTTGCTCGGCGCTGGCAAAATGCAGGGGACCACCGCAGGCAGGGCACTGATAGTTAACGCTCTCGAAGGCCATGATCGGTCCTTTCCGTGCCGGAGGCTATGCGCCGATGGCGCCGCCGCAGTATTCGCAGCGCCCACTGGCATCGGGAATGGTGGTTGCACCGCAGAAGGGGCAGGTCACCGCAGTCTTGGGGGCCTTGGCGGCCACGGCGCTGTCGCGCGTCTCCTGGCGCAGCTGCACCAGCGCGTCGCGGACCTCGGTTGCCTGGCGCTTGGCCTCGCGGTATTCGATGGAGCCGCGCTGATCGATGGTGGAGTCGTTCACGCGCAGGTTGATCTCGGTAAAGTACGGCGTGTTGACGTGGATGGTCAGATTAAAGTCGTAATCCAGGTCGTAGCGCGGCGGGTTGTAGCTCTCGCGCTCGCCGTCCTTGGTCTCGCGATAGATTTCGGTGCGATGCTCGTCGATATCCATATCGCAGCCGAGTACCTGCGAGAACTCGATGATGTCGGGATTGGCGTCGCGCCAGCGGCTCTGCGAGGTGATGATCAGCAGGCCCGCGTCCTCATCGAGCATAATATTGGTGCGCCCGGCAGAAAGCGTGCGCGTGGGGTTGAACGACGCCAGGCGCTCGGCATTGGCCTCGCGGTAGGCGAGCTGCTCGCGGATATCGTCCGCGGTGCTGGAGCGATAGCCGTGAAAGTAGGGGGAGAGCTTGCCGGCGCACTCTTTGCACAGGTAGCCTTCATTGATTTTTGTCTTACCTAGAAGTCCCAGCTCGGTACCGCAAATCGCGCACTCTTTCTTCTCGAACATCTTGTCAAAGAAGCCCATGGCTGCCTCCCATCAACTGGTAGCGTGTGTCACTTTTGATGATGGGGGAGTGCGCGATCTTTCACGATACCCAGACGGCTCAACGAGTCTCCACAACTGGGACACATGGCCCATTTTTCCTACTCATTGGGGACGTACTTAAATGAGTGAAACTACTCATTTAAGTACGTCCCCAATGAGTACCCGTAGAATGAGAGTGGATAATTTCCCATTTTTGGCCTGCTTGTGGGCTCAAAGTGAGAGATTATCCACTCTCGTCATTTGGACGTCCAAAAATCCTTGCTCGTTTGGCGCCTGGGGACACTCTTTGTCGAATGCGGCGGCTGCCGAATGTGGGCGCCGTCCTTGCTATGCCACGGTTACGGCGACCTGGGCGTAGCGGCTGCAGGGGCGCTCGGCGCGCGTCTGCACGGTAAGGGTGAGCACAAGGCGGTCGCCGGGCCGCGCGTCGGCGGGCACGATGAAAGCGGTGTCTACCGTGCATTCTTGCCACATCGACAGATCCTGGACGCCTGCATAGCTCGATGGGTCTACGGCCACATCCCAATGTGCATCGAAGCCCTTGCCGTCGGGGTCGACGATGGTCGCTGTAAGGTTGACGCGCTCGCCGGCTGTGGCGCTGCGGTCGGCAGTGACCTCGACAACATGCGCCGGATGCGAGCAGATGGCCGGATCATGGGCACACCATTGCGCGCGGGCGGCAAAGTCTTCCTGATAGGCACGCAGATAGGGATTGAGATTGTCGTCTGCGGGCGTGCCGATGGAGGCAAAACCGGCGGGCGCGTTCGCATCGGGATGCCCATCAAAAAACATGCGTCCCAGCAGCGTATCGAAGCCGCGGTCGTCGATACCGCGCAGGCCAAACGGCAGCAGCGGAATATAGGTCATGCTGTCGCCTTCGGCCATAAAATCGCCGCGCTCAAACTGCATCGCGGGCATGCCTTCCAGGCCCCAATCCAGACGGGCATGCTTGCCAAACTGAAAGCGCTCAGGCTCGTTTTCGTAGACCTTACCATCGCCATAGAGCATATAGCGTGCCATGAGGGGGCCGTTGCCCTGCGTGAGATTCTGCTCGGGCCAGGGAGCCTTAAACAGCGGCAGCGTATCGGGCTGAGCTGTTTTGGCGTCGAAATAGTTGCCATACATATAGGGCGTACGCCAAAAGATGAGCTCGGGAAAGAGCTCGCGCCCATGGTCGAGCCACGAGTTGTCCTGTCCCACGCCATCGGCAACGCCCATCACGCGCACCTTCTGATAGACCTGCTGCTGCACGGCGGGCCACTCGGGCGTGGCGCGATAGCGCTCGGCAATACTCATGAGGGCGCGAACGATCGTATTCATACCACCCCAGCTGAGCAACCATAACGTACGCGGATCATCATCCAGAATCGCCTGCGCAATTACGCGAGACCCCTCAGTTTCCTCAGTCACATCACCCTCAAAGGCAACATTTCCCACAAAGGTGCGCTCGATCATCTGGGCGGGCGTGGGAAACGGCGGCTCACCGGCAGCGGCCGCATTTGCCTGCAACTGCGGCCAAGCCTGGGCATATTCATTACTCCAGAGACTCTCAATCCAATGCTCGGGAAACGGCCGATACTCACGAAGCTCGCCGGCTAGCGGATCGGGCTCATGAGGCACAACAGCCCACTCATAAGAGCGCCGCCCTTTGGTCCGCCAATGCGAATTCACCTCGCCGAGCGTATGAACCCCATCCCCAAGAAAGTGATACTGCGAAGCCGTATACACCACAGCCTGAACATCAAGCAAGTTGAGATACAGAGCCAAATGAACAAGTGAGTTCATATCATCGACTTCCATATCAGTGGTAACAATCACTCGAGTCAACTTCTGGGACATAGGAACAGCTCCAATCAAAATCAATTCAGCCAGTTACGCGCAAGGCAAGACGGGACCCACGCCCCCATCGCCCGCGACCCGGCGGCCCGCCGGAAGCGGCCGACCAGCGTTTCGAACAACGTTAACTTAGGGGGCTCTGACCTTTAGTTTTGTAAACATTCCGCACTGATATTTTCTGTATTGAAGACGTCGATGATGCACCCGTATA
>UQNH01000105.1:0-5052 GCA_900542365.1 uncultured Collinsella sp.
GCGCGGGCCCGCGGAGCCGCGCGCCCAAATCCAGCCGGACGGCCGGCCGAGGCCCCTCGCCCCCTATCTTTCCTGGGGAAAAGGAGGACGGCCCCTCGCGGGGCCGTCCGGCTATCTGGGAAAACGCCTACTCACCGCGGGGCGTTCGGCTGGCTTCGCAATTCAACCGATGGCGCGGATGCGGGGGCAGGAGCCTGGCTTCCCTCATCGATCGCCGGCTCCCCTTCGGGAAGCTCGCGGCCCGATGCCGGGGCAATCTTGTCGTAGTTCCAACCGTTGGTGTACTTGGGAGGCTGCACCACTGCGTAGCGGGCGCCGCACTTCTCGCAGATAACGACCTTGCCGGCCTTCGGGCGGAACATCCACCACACCACCCCGGCCGTGGCAAGGGTGACGACGACGGCCAGCACGATGAGCATGTCCATCATGCCCACCTCGGCGGCATCGCCGGTCGTGAAACCCGCCAGAGCCACGAGCACCCACAGGCCGAGGATGTAGATGGCGAACCCTGCCACGAGGACCTTCGCAACGCCCCGAGTCGGCAACGCCCCCTCGTACTGGGTGGCGCGGGCCTTGCACTCGCGGCATTTTACTTTGCTCGTCTCCATGGGCAACCGCCTCTCACGGCCGAATCTTTTCATGCTGCCATACTACCATAGGGTGACGTTCATTTTGTGCACGCGATCAACGAGCGAGGCAAAGTCATCTCAGCTCGCCGGGAAACCGAACGCTGCAGCTTTCCGCACCGAGCACGACGCAAAGAGGGCTCTTCCAGCAAAAAGATCGAGAGCCCGCAGGCTCTCGACTCGTGAAATCATGGAGCGGACAACGGGATTCGAACCCGCGACCCTCACCTTGGCAAGGTGATGCTCTACCAGCTGAGCCATGTCCGCATATAGGTTCCAGGTTGGAGGCGACGCCCAGATTCGAACTGGGGGTGAAGGCTTTGCAGGCCTCTGCCTTACCACTTGGCCACTTCGCCGAAAAAGGACCGCTTGAGACGGTCCGGAAATGCAATGGAGCGGACAACGGGGCTCGAACCCGCGACCCCAACCTTGGCAAGGTTGTGCTCTACCAACTGAGCCATGTCCGCTTGCGGGTTATTAATTTACGCGAGTTGCCCAAAAGACGCAAGTACTTTTTTCAAAAAAGTTGTTCGCCACATGCTCTTGGCAGATATACATGCCAAAACGATTTACTAGGCGCACGATTCCAATGTTCCGCTAAACAGCTTTACCATCCGAACGCGCGTACCGGCACCATCAGTACGACGGGCAACCTCCACGTTGTCGACCAACATGCGCATGAGCTTGATTCCACGCCCGCGCTCCTCAGTCGTAACCGGTTCACTCGACCCGTCGATCGAATAGCCCGCCCCACGGTCGACAACCTCAATCACGACACGATCGCCATAGGCCTGAACCGTCAGGATGCATCCGATACCACCCGCATGGTCATACGCGTTGCCCAGCGCCTCGCCCGATGCCAATGCGACGTCATAGCGCTCATCACGCCTCAGGGGAAGCGATTCGAGTAGCTCGGCAATACGATGACGATAGTATGGAAGGTTCTCGATACCCTGGCGCACCTCGACACTCTTGCTCCAGCGAGGCAATTCCCCCACCGGAATGGCAGGAATCGACTCCCGAGCGAAGCCCGCAACATGGAGGATGTCGACAAGTCGGGCAATCTCCAAAAAGCGAATGACCTCATCGGAGGCGTTAACGAGCGAAAGCAGGCCCTCTCGCCTCATGAGCTCTCTGGCGCGTGTAAGCAAAAACGCCAAACCCGTCGAGTCGATAAAGCCCACGGCCTGGCAATTGATGACAACGCGGCGCACGCCCCGGTCGATCAAATTATCCAACCGTCGGCGCAGCGCGGGCACCGAGGCGATGTCGACATCACCCGGTGGCGTCAAAACCGCTATGTCATTCCACTCATTCATACGACCATGGTTCCCCAAAAGAGCTCGCTCGATGCACACATATCTACAACCGCGTAGGTTTCGCCCCTCAAGCGTCGCAGCCTACGATCGGCCCCGTAAAAACTCAAGGGACACCAACGCGATATCATCGTCCAGCGCCGACTCGGTAAAGCGGTCAAGCTCGCTCAAGACCTTACCGCAGATTCCCGATACGCCCTCACCCGAAACAGAGAGCAAAAGATCGCGAAGGCGTTGCTCGCCAAAGAAAGCACCAGAGCGATCGCGCGCTTCGATCGTTCCGTCGGTATACATAAAGAGCATGTCACCAGGAGCGAACGTAAAGACGCCCGTCTCGTACACCATGCTCTCAAAGGCACCGATCACGCCCGATTGACACCCAAGGAGCTCCACTTCTCCCCCGCAGGTCTCGCCGCCACCAAGCGGCGTCGACGACGGCCGAATGACCATAGTGGGAGGATGTCCCGCAGAGCAATAGGTAGCTCGGCCCGCTTTAAGATCGATCTTGGCGATAAACGCCGTCACAAACGTCTCGACCCTCGAAAAGCCCATGAGCATACTATTGAGCGAGCGAGCCATGCGGGCAGGCCCCGCACCCTCCCAGGCATAGGCCGTCAGCGCCGTCTTGACGAGCGCCGACATCGACGCCGCCTCGATTCCCTTGCCGGACACATCTCCCAAAATCATAACGGCGCAATCGTCGGGAAGACGAACAAGCGTATAGAAGTCACCGCCGACCAGCGCCGAATTCGTTGCCGATAGGTACACCGAATCGGCGGCGATTCCCGGAACGTCACCAAGCGAATTTCTCATGCCGATCTGAAGCGTCTGAGCGATATGACGCTCCTCGCGCTTTTGAGACTCACCCTCATAGATCAGCTCAAAATCGTGGGCCAAATGCACCATGTAGTCGTACTCAAGGTCGTCGATTGGCTCCTGGCTGCCATCGCGGAGCAGCAAAAAACGCGTCGTCGGTCCCTTGGCGACATCAGCGTGAACGATCGCATCGTTGTTTCGCTTGTCATCCGTCTCCGAGCGATAGCGCCCCGCCTCGATACCGGAGTCGACGTACAGTCCCTGACACGGCAGGCCGTGTGCTCTCAGCCATGCACCCATAGGCGTGGATTCATCCACGCGCGTTAGGCGCACGTGCTTGAGATCGTCAGCGCTCGTCCCGCCCAGCACCGACGTCTCGAACCCATCGGAAGCTGATCCCAGGCGCGCTGCCGGCGTCGTGACAGAAAAGAAGAGCGACTCCGGATCGCCCGGCAACGCTACGCGACTGCCGCCCTCAAAATCGATGACATAGGTTTCGAGACCCGCATCATACTCCACGGGGCAAAAATGACAGTTGAGCACAGCGCAAATTTCCGACGATACCGCGCGCGAAGCGACGACGGGATCATCAAGATAGGTAAAAAGCTCATCGCGCAGCACGTTGAGCGAACGACCAAGTTCTGCCGTGCGGCGCGAACGTAAGCTCGACGCCATGCCGACCATCTGAATAGACAGGTAATCGCAGATGACCTCGAGCACGTTAAGGTCATAGGCAAGTGGCGCCTGTGGACGTTTCCAACCGACCTCCAACATACCGAGCACCTGCGTGCCGTAAAACACGGGAAGACAGATCTCGCTGCGATACGGAGGCATATCCTGCATGCGCAGCAAGTGCTTGGAACGATTGTCCAAATCCATGAACATACCCGAAGCAACCCGGTCGCCCTCAAGGTCCTGCTGGATCGACAGACGACAGGCACGCGACTCGCGAAGAACATACGTCGGAATGCCAGCGCCATACGGCAAAAACTCGGGCAGGTAGCTGTCATGCAGCTCCTTGGAAACACCGCGAAGTTTAAAACCGCCGCTCTCAGAAAAATAAATCGCAGCTCCAGAGGCATCGAGCGTTCCGACGAGCTGATTCAAAACGGTATCGAGCAAGCTGGGGAGCTCATCGGAGCCCACGGTACTCATAATGACCGAAAGGGTACCCGAAAGGCGTTTATTCGCCACCCTAAGCTCCGATAGTGCACGTTTGAGCTGACGATCGTGGGAATACTGCTCTTCGATGCTGTGAAGCGCCACCAGGACGCGCGGCGCGCGGCGTCCAAAGATACGCGGAGGCGTAACGGAACCTGCGCGAACCAAGACGGGAATAAAGGATCCGTCGCTCAGCTTGAGCATCAGTTCGTTCTCGGAGCCATCAGTTTCAAATGGTAGACGATGTTCCGTCGCACGTTCAAAAGCGGACGAATACAGGACGTCTTTAACATCTCCACCGATGACGTCGGCGCGTTCCTCGCACATCAAACCAAGTAAGCGATTATTCACATGCAGAATGGTTCCGTCGAGCTCACAAATGATGACAGCATCGCTCGTGATCTCGACCAGTTGGGCAACGTCTGCCCACTCGTTGCGCTCAAGCGTTTCCATCGTGGACCTCACCGTCTATCGGTAACAAAAAAGCCTCCGAAGAGGCTTCTCAAATGCGATGGTGTCGGAGGCGGGACTTGAACCCGCATGACCAAAAAGCGGTCACTAGCACCTCAAGCTAGCGCGTCTGCCAATTCCGCCACTCCGACATGCTATGTTGTTGATTCGCAGTTCGTTTTGTTGGACCCGCGCGTTCAACGAGGAAAATAATAACCTATGATTCGAGAACTGTGCAAGCACTTTTTTCAAAAAAGTTTACGAATTTGTAAATGCGCAGGTAGACTGACCTGTTCGGGCAGGAATGAGGTTGCTTTCCAACGCGTCCTCGGGCATGCGGCATTATTTTGATCCGCGCTTCGCGCTACAAAATAATGCCGCCCCCTGCGGAATGCGTTGGAAAGCAACCTCATTCCTGCCCTAGGGGCACATGCTTCATGCACAGTTCTCAAACATGTTCTGGGGGCTGATGCAAATTTGGTGGCTCGGCTTTGCCGAGCCCTTATATGGGGAGGCCGGAGCTAAAGCTCCGGCCTCGCTCAATTTCCTATTAGATTAAGTGAGCGATCAAGGAATCGCACTCCCCTCTGCAGCGTTAACGCAGGGCCCGCTCTGGAATTGCCTTTCAGAACATTCCGCACTGATATTTTCTGTATTGAAGACGTCGATGATGCACCCGTATA
>UQNH01000106.1:0-4832 GCA_900542365.1 uncultured Collinsella sp.
GAGCGCAAAATGGATTCTAAAAAACACCTTGCCAAATAGGAGCGTCAGGACGCAAGGAGGCTCCGCCGCGCGAAGCGCGCAGCGGAGCCTCCTTGCATGTCCGAGGACGTTTTCAGAGCTTTGCCCTGTAGGGTCCCGAGGGGATATGTAGGCTACTCAGCCATCTGAGCCTGGACGGCGGTGATGGCCACGACACCCACGATGTCGTCGGCAGAGCAGCCGCGCGAAAGGTCGTTAACCGGCTTGGCGATGCCCTGCAGGATGGGGCCGTAGGCGTCGGCACCGGCGAAGCGCTGGACCAGCTTGTAACCGATGTTGCCGGCCTCGAGGTCGGGGAACACAAGTACGTTGGCCTTACCGGCGACGGAGGAGCCGGGGGCCTTGAGCTGGGCGACGGTGGGGACGATAGCGGCATCGAGCTGCAGGTCGCCATCGATGGCGAGCTCGGGAGCCTTCTCCTTGCAGAACTTCACGGCCTCCTGGACCTTCTTGGCGACCTCGCCGCCGGCGGAGCCCATGGTGGAGTAGGAGAGCATGGCCACGTGCGGCTCGACGCTGCCCATAAAGGTGGACCAGGAGTGAGCGGAGGCGATGGCGATCTCGGAGAGTTCGTCAGAGGACGGGTTGATGTTGAGGCCGCAGTCGGCGAAGATCAGCGTGCCGTCGGTGCCGAATTGCGGGGTGTCGGTGCACATCACGAAGAAGGCCGAGACCAGCTTGGTGCCCGGGGCGGTCTTGAGGATCTGCAGCGCGGGGCGCAGGGTATCGGCAGTGGAGTGGCAGGCGCCGGAGACCAGGCCGTCAGCGTCGCCCATCTTGACCATCATGGTGCCAAAGTAGGTAGCGTCCATCACCTGGGCGCGAGCCTGCTCGATGGTGACGCCCTTCTTGGCGCGGAGCTCGGCAAACTTCTGCGCGTACTCCTCGTGCTTCTCGGCATTGCGCGGGTCGATGACGGTAGCGCCGGGAACGTCGATCTCGTCGGGGTTGCCCAGGATGACGAGCTTTGCCAGGCCCTCCTCGATGATTTTGGTGGCCGCGACGATGGTACGCGGATCCTCGCCCTCGGGTAGGACGATCGTCTTAAGGTCGGCCTTGGCGGCAGACTTCATACGGTTTAGGAAATCGCTCATGTTACTCCTTACAAGCGTTTTGCTAAGCTCCAGGCGCCCGGCTGTTCACGAATAAACCCGCTGCTAGCGGGTTTACCTTTCAATTATGTACGCCGCGGTGCTTGAGCTTTCCTTGTGTGGCAAGCTCATTATAGGACGCATTAGCGCTATAATCGCTCTGATAAATATGTCTCGACGTATGTTCGAGAAAAAGCCCAGTTAAAAAGCGTGTGGCTTTTGACAAGGAGTATCGATGCAGATTACCTCAGGCCTGCCTGAAGGCTTTAATGCCGGTGCGTACGACATGATCGTTGTCGGCGCCGGTTATGCCGGTGCCGTTTGCGCCCGCCGTCTTGCCGAAACTATCGGCTATCGTGTTGCCGTTTTGGAGCGTCGCGGCCACATCGCGGGTAATGCCTACGACTGCACTGACGAGGCCGGAATCCTGGTCCACGAGTACGGTCCGCACATCTATCACACTTTTAACGAGCGCGTCCATAACTTCCTGTCGCGCTTTACCAAGTGGACGGACTACCAGCACAAGGTGCTCGCCAACATCAACGGCACCCTCATGCCCGTACCCTTTAACCATGCGAGCCTCAAGCTCGCCTTTGGCGATGAGCGCGGCGAGGAGCTGTATCAGAAGCTCGTGGAGACCTTTGGCAAGGACGTCAAGGTGCCCATTATGGAGCTGCGCAAGAAGAACGACCCGGATCTTGCCGAGGTCGCCGATTATGTCTATGAGAACGTCTTTTTGCATTACACCATGAAGCAGTGGGGCCAGACGCCCGACCAGATCGACCCCTCGATCACCGGCCGCGTTCCCGTCTTTGTGGGCGATGACGATCGCTACTTCCCGCAGGCTCCTTTCCAGGGCATGCCGCAGGACGGCTATACCGCGCTGTTCGAGCATATGCTCGATCACGATCTGATCGACGTATTCTGTGACGTAGACGCCCGTGACCTCTTTGAAATCGACGAGACCACCGTCAAGATCGATGGCAAGGTCTATGGTGGCGAGATCGTCTACACCGGTCCGCTCGACGAGCTGTTTAACCTCGACCTGGGCGCGCTGCCGTACCGCACGCTCGATATGAAGTTCGAGACGCTCGATATGGACCAGTTCCAGCCCGTGGGCACCGTCAACTACACCACGAGCGAGGACTATACGCGCATCACCGAGTTCAAGAACATGACCGGTCAGGTTTTGCCCGGCAAGACCACCATCATGAAGGAGTATTCCAAGGCATATACGCCCGGCTCGGGCGAGACGCCGTACTACGCTATTCTGGAGCCCGAGAACCGTGAGCTCTACGAGCGCTACCTTGAGCGCGTCCAGAACCTGACGAACTTCCACCCAGTGGGTCGTCTGGCCGAGTATCGTTACTACGATATGGACGCCGTGACCAATTCTGCCCTCGATCTTTCGGATGAGATTATCGCCTGCCATGCATAAAGTCATAACATTCGGTATTCCCTCGTATAACGCCGCCAAGGATATGGACCATTGCATCACCTCCATCTTGGAGGGGAGCAATTACGCCACCGATATCGAGATTATCGTGGTGGACGACGGCTCCAAGGACGAGACGGCCGCCAAGGCCGACGAGTGGGAGGCCCGTTATCCTGGAATCATCCGCGCGGTGCACCAGGAGAATGGCGGCCACGGTATCGCCGTCCTCTCGGGCCTGCGTGAGGCGCATGGTACGTACTATAAGGTCGTTGACTCGGACGACTGGCTCGACGGTGCGGCGCTTTCGACCATGCTGTCGATTCTGCGTGGCTTTGAGGAGCGCGACCAGCGCGTCGACCTGTTTATCTCGAACTACGTGTACGAGAAGGTTTACGAGGGCACGCATACCGCTATTGGCTACAAGTTTGCCCTGCCGCGCAAAAAGATTTTCTCTTGGGACCAGATCGGACACTTCCGTCCCGATCAGAACCTGCTCATGCACAGCCTGTGCTATCGCACCGACGTACTGCGCGAGTCCAATCTGCCTATGCCGGCACACACGTTCTACGTGGATAATATCTACGCATACGTGCCGCTGCCGCGCTGCAAGACCATGTACTACGCCGACATCGACCTCTATCGCTACTTTATCGGTCGCGAGGGCCAGAGCGTCAACGAGGCTACGATGGTCAAGCGCCTGGGTCAGCAGTTCCGCATAACGCGCATCATGATGGAATCGTTCCACCTGTACCAGGACGTTGAGTCCTCGCGTCTGCGTTCGTACATGATGGGCTACTTCACCATGATGATGGCTATTTGCTCGGTGCTCACCAAGCTTTCCGAGGAAGATTGTGCCGATGAGCGCCTGAAGACGCTGTGGAAGGACCTGAAGGAGTACGACGAGCGCATGTATCGTCGCGCTCGCTACGGCGTGGTCGGATTCTTTACCAACCTGCATGGACGGGCCGGAGACAAAACCACACTCGGCCTATACCATCTTGCCTCAAAGATCTTCAAATTCAACTAGCTGCTGAGTAATCGCTGCTGATAGGTTGACTGGGCCCCTTGGCCTTTAGTTTGCTACTGCGAACAGTCCTGCTCGCACGGAAAGCACATTAAGTGCTTTCCGGCTCGTGCGGAACTTGTATCAAACTAAAGGCCAAGGGGCCTCTGCTATAAGAATCGATTGTCAGGAAGTTGAATTTGAAGATCTTCGACGCGTGGTACAAAGGGGCCTGGGCTGAAAAGAATTTGGTTGGTAGGTTGCCCGGTGGGGTTTGGTTATGTTTGTCGCGAGTTCCGCACGAGCCGAAGAGCACTTAATGTGCTCTTCGTGCGAGCCAGGACTGTAGAGCAGCAAACATAACCAAACCCCACCGGGCAACCGGACGAGCTAGTTTACTTTGCGGCGCCGGGTATGCCGTGGGAGGTTTTGGCGTTTTTGGCTCCGTTTACGATGGCGGTCTGTAGGGCCCTTACGGCGAGCATGCCCAGCAGGTCTAGGGGAACGGCGGCGCTTGCCTGGGCGCCCAGTTTGCCGCTGGCGAGGGTGTAGATGGTGTCGCCGTCGTTGGTGGTGTGCGTGGGACGGATGGCGTGTGCGTAGGCGTCTGCGGCCATCTGGGAGACCTTGGTGGCTTGTGCCTTAGTGAGTTCCACGTTGGTGACGATGCAGCTGATGGTGGTGTTGGTGCGGTCGAGCGGCATCTGCATGGATCCGGCGGCGGCAAAGGCTGCGAGCTCCATGTCGACGATCTGGTCGCTATCTGCTGCGGCGCGCATACCAGCGACCCATTCGCCGGTGAAGGGGTCGACGACATTGCCGCAGGCGTTGACCGAGACCACGGCACCCACCTTAACAGGGCCGAGTGCCACGGCGGCAGCGCCTAGGCCGGCCTTCATGCAGGTGGCGGGGCCCATGAGCTTGCCCACGGTGGCACCGGTGCCGGCACCTACATTGCCCTGCTCGAGCGTGGTGGGGGTGTTGTCGAGCGCCTCGCGCACGGCGGAAAAATCGTCCGGCGTGGTATAGATTTCAAAGGTTTCCTCATCCGCCTGGAAGATGCAGCTGGAGCACACGATAGGCACCTGCGTGGGGCCGACGGGAAGGCCGATGCCGCGGCTCTCAAGCTCGCGAGCGACGCCGCTTGCGGCCTCCAGGCCAAAGGCCGATCCGCCCGAAAGGCAGACGGCGTGGACCTTGTCGACGGTGTTCTCGGGACGCAGCAGGTCGGTTTCGCGCGATGCCGGGGCACCGCCGCGAACGT
>UQNH01000107.1:0-4823 GCA_900542365.1 uncultured Collinsella sp.
ACAGGAGGCCACTTAATGTGGCCTCCGTCGTGAGCAGGACTGTAGAGCAGGAAACCTAAGCCGGTGTCCCCGCTCTCCCGGGGCCGGCGGAATTTAGTTGTTAAGCATGCGGTCGAAGCTTCCCGAGTCGCCATCCCGATAGTCGGCGGTCATCAGAATCTCCTGCGGAATGCGCCCGCCCTCGCGCAGCACATTGCGGAACTGCACGCGCGTGACCATGGGCAGATCCTTGATCGTCGCCGCCAAGTTCTGCGGCACGCCCTGGTTGGCAGCCGCGGGCTCGCACTCGCCGCCGGCCTTCACGCGACGCTTATGCTCGGCGAGCATGGCGCGGTACATGCCGGCATGCAGGCGAATCTCAACCACATTGGCATTGCGAGCCTGCTCGACGATGCGCGCGCCCTCGCGGTCGATATCGCCCACGTAGTAGACGTAGTTAAAGCGATAGCCGATCTCAGCCAGATAATCGTCCAGGGCATGCGAGACGCTCGCCTTGCATCCGCCGCCAAAAATCACGCCGCCCACCTTGATGCCAAAGAGCTTGGCGTGCTTGCGGCCACGCAGCAGCCTGACGATCTCGTCGTAGGTGTCCAGGTTCTCGACCATAATGAACGGCTTATCGGCGCCCAGCGTAAAGAAACCCGTAAAGTGAACGGGGCGGTTGGGGGCGACCTTAATCGCCTGCATGCTGATGCCCTTTTCGGTCATACGCCGAATTAGGCGCTCGCCGTGCTTGCCGTCAAAGGCCTTCTCATCGTTAAAAATCTGGTAGGCACGCTGGCGGCGCGAGGCAACCGGCGTATCGGCACCTCGGTTTTGCTCGATCCAAGCCTGGATGATTGCGATTTCCTCGGCAATCTTGCGGTTGGACATCTCGTTGTGCTGAGTGCGCTGCGGCGCCTTTTTGCCGTCCTTGCCCTCGACCTTAACAATTTGAGTCTGCTGCTCCTTGATCTTAGAGAGCGCCGTAGGCGTAGGGACAACTTTGAGCAGCTGCCTGCCCAAAACGCGGGCAAGGGCAAACGCCGATACCTCGCCGTGGACGGCCGACTCGGGCTGCTGGGTAGCACTATCAGCCGCGGCAGGCTCAGCCTGTGCATGAGGCTTACGCTTGGAATCTGCCCGGGTATTACGTTCCTGCTTGGGCGCAGACGAGCGCTTTTGCGGACGATCGGACTTGGCCTCCTTCGCCGGCTGGCGCTTGACCTGATCCACCGGAGTCTCGGCCTTCTCATCTCCGTTTTGTGTCGCTGTCTTCTCGGCCGCGGCCTCGGCATTTGAGCCACGACCGCCGCGGTGACGACGACGGCGGGGCTTGCCTGAGGCGCTCTCCCCAGCCTGCTTATCAGCGGTCTGTTGAGCTTTGACCTCAGTGTCAGCCGCAGGCTGCGACTCGGAAGGTTGCTGCTCGCGAGCCGCCGGCTCAACGGTTTTCTCGGTTTGTTCGGCCTTCTCGGCCTGAGCGGTCGAAGCCGGCTCGCCCTTCTCCTGACGCCTTACGGGATACGCGCGCCTCGCAAAACCACGCCCGGGACGGCATGAACCCGGAGCCTTCTTGGCAGACTCCTCAACATCGTCTGCAGCCTCGGAAGGCTCTTCAACCTCATGCGCGACATCCTGCTGCGCAGCCTTAAAGTGGGCACCACGGCGACGCTGGGGCTCCTGGGCCTCCACGGGCTTTTGCTCCTTCGCGGGCCTCTGCGAATCGGCAGCAACCTCGTTCTCAACAGCCTCGGCATCCGTCTCACCCTTTCGAGCAACGGCGCGACGGAAGCGCTCCTGCTGGGCGCGACGCTGCGCATCGCGCTTGCCACCCCCGCCAAAACCGCCGCGCCCTGCCTTGGCCGTAAAGGCACGCACGACGTTCTCATCGAGCAACTCATCGGTATCAACATGCTCACGCGGAGCAACTTCTTCCACAGCAGGCACGTCAGCGGAATCCTCGACGACAAAATCTTCGACGGACTCGGCAGGCTGCTCCTGGGCATCGCGGATCTCGACATTGATGGTATAGAACGCCGGGCGCCCGTTAATGCCGCTGCCCTCGATCTTGGTCACGATATTTGCCGCGATAAGCTCATCGCGCATCGCCTTGGTATCGCATTCCTTATCGACGGAGCGGAAAATCTGCGCCAGCGCGCTCGACTTAATCTTGAGCGCCTTGCGGCAGAGCAGGTCGTAGGCAACCAGCTTGGCGCGCTCGGCAGAAAGCGACGTCTGGCTGCTCAGACGCTCAGCCAGAGCATCGACATTGTTTTGATTATCGGAATATACCGTCTTGGCCACGGGGCCCCTTTCATATGCACACATATACGTCCATATGGTACAACGCACGAGCCTATCCACGCAAAACATCTGCGAGAACGCCCTTGCACCACCTGTTATCACAAGAAAAAAGACCGGGTCCGCTTGATTGCGGACCCGGTCTTTCCGAGTCAAATAGATGGGAGATTCAACCCGTCCGACCGACTAGGCCTTAGCGGCCTCGGCGTCGGCAGGAGCCTCAGCGGCAGCGGTGCGACCGTACTCGGCCTTGCCCATCTCGGACCACTCGGGCTCCTCGTCGGGCATGGAGCCGGCCTCCTTGCCGAAGAACTCCTTGAGACAGTTGACGGCAACGATGAGGCCCAGGACCATCAGCAGGACGGCGAAAACGAGCTGCAGGCCCTTGGTGGCGGCGACGGAGACGGCGGCCGTGGTGGCGGTAGCCGGGATGGTGCCGAAGAAGCCGTAAGCCTGGACAGCGGTCATGCAGCCCATGGCGCTCTGGACCAGCGAGGTGAAGGTGCAGCAGAGCAGGAAGGCGACGGGCACGTAGAGCATCCAGCCCTTGCGGCCGGTGCACTTGCAGAACACGGCGAGGGTGATCATGGTCATGCCGCCGAGCAGCTGGTTGGAAGCACCAAAGAGCGGCCAGATGTTGGCATAGCCGCCAAAGGCGAGGGCGAGACCGGGAAGCAGGGTGACGACCGTGGCGAACCAGGGGTTGCCGAGAACCTTCATGTAGCCGGCCTTGGACTCGATGGCCAGGGCGTCGTTGGTCTGGGCAAAGAACTCGGAGAACGAGGTGCGGGCGATGCGGGCGACGGCATCGAGCGAGGTCAGGGCCAGAGCGGAGACGTTCATGGTCATGAAGACGGTAGCGAGCGTGCCGTCAACACCGAAGGCCTGCATACCGCGGGAGATACCAGCGGCGAAGATCTGGAACGGGGTGGAAGCGACGCCGGCGTTGAGGGCACCAGTGCCGGCGGTGTTCATATCGGAGAACATGATGCCGGCGACGATGATGGCAAGGATGCCGACGAAGGACTCGACGATCATGGCGCCATAACCGACCTTGACGGCGTCCTGCTCCTTCTCGACCTGCTTGGAGGAGGTACCAGAAGAAACGAGGCTGTGAAAGCCGGAGAGGGCACCGCAGGCAACGGAAACAAACAGGACCGGGAACATCATGCCAGAAGCGCTGGAGAAGCCGGTAAAGGCCGGAGCGGTGATGGTGGCCTGGCCGTTAACACCCAGGACGACGATACCGAGGACAGCGCAGGCGATCATGACGATCATCATGATGGAAGTGAGGTAGTCGCGAGGGGTCTTGAGCATCTGGATGGGCATGGCGCCAGCAAAGACCAGGTAGACCATGACGACGGCGAACCACTGGAACTTATCCAGGTAGACCGGGAACTGCATACCGACGGCGAACATGAGAACCATGAGGACCACGCCGGTGACGAACTCGGTAGCACCGGTGAGGTTGAACTTCTTCTGGGCCCAACCAAAGGCGATAGCGACGAAGGTGAACAGGATGGAGATGGTACCAGCGCAGCCGGCGGCATAGGACTTGGTGAAGTCGATGGCACCGGTAGCAGCACCAGAAGCGTCAACGGCCGGGGTGAACATGAACGTCTTGCAGACCATGTCGGTGAAGGCGGCGATGACGATGATGCAGAACAGCCAGCAGAACAGCAGGAACAGGCGACGGCCGGTCTTGCCGATGTACTTCTCGATGAGCTGAGCGAGCGACTTGCCGTTGTTCTTCATCGAAGCGTACAGAGCACCAAAGTCGTGGACGGCGCCAAAGAAGATGCCGCCGACGAGGACCCAGAGCACGACGGGCAGCCAGCCAAAGGCCATGGCGACGATCGTACCCGTGACAGGGCCAGCACCGCAGATCGAGCTGAACTGGTGCGAGAACGCGGTAAAGGCGGAGACGGGCGAGAAGCTCTTGCCGTCCTTCATGCGCTTGGCCGGCGTGAGGGCCTCTTTGTCAACGCCCCACTTGTTGGCCAGCCAGCGGCCGTAGCCCAGATAGCCGCAGGCGAGCACCGCCGCGGCCACAACCATGAGCAAAACTCCGTTCATTACATTTCCTCCTCTAAAAAGAACTTCCTAGACATAAAAAATGAGGGCCGTCGGTTGCGCTCGACGGCCCTCATCTTCATCAGCCGCCCGTTATCGTACGGGCTAGCTGTATGTGCTAACCCGCATCAGATAATTACTACGCTGATAATGTTTAGCTGATGCGTGAACATGTCTAAAAAATCCTCTTCAATCATGATGCGAACGATCCGTGCGGTTCACATCCCCCAGTGGTTGAAAAGGAGTATGTAACTTTAGTTACCTAAAGTCAACGCAAATTTGTAATGAATTTTCAACTTTTTTTGAAATTCTCGGTATAAAACGCCACTGACCTCGGACTTTACCCAACAAAAGTTTTTGCATGAGAGATGCCCCTCGGGAGCGAGCGGGCGTATACAAGGTTTCCTGCTCTACAGTCCTGCTCGCACGGAGAGCACATTAAGTGCTCTCCGGCTCGTGCGGAACTC
>UQNH01000108.1:0-4781 GCA_900542365.1 uncultured Collinsella sp.
CCTGCAGGAATGCCTGGACCCCGCCCTCGCGCGCCTCGATGGCGGCAAGGGAGGCCTGGGCCACCTCGGTAGCGGTAAAGTCGCCGGCGGCAACGCCCGCGGCGATCTGGGCGGCGGTAAGGGAATCGAAGCTTAGCGCCATTACTCGCTCTCCCCCTCTCCCAAAATGGACGGCACGCGGAAGTAGCGGTCGCGCGCGCTGCCGGCGTTTTCGAGCGCAACGTCGAGCGGCAGGTCGCGCTCGGGCTCGCGCAGGTCGTCGCCCATCACGTTGGACAGGCTTCCGATGGGATGGAACGTGGGCTCCACGTCGGGCAAGTCATATTGCAAGACGGGCTCGAGCATCTGGACGGCGTCGTTCAGGTAGGACGTCATCTGGGTGAGCTCGTCATCGGTCAGTGCGATCTTTGCGTACTCGGCGATGCCGCGCACGTCTTTCTCGCTGAGTGCCATAGGCGCTCCCTTCCGCATAACAGATAAACCGCTCTAGTATACAAGGCAACGCCGCTTGGAGCAGGTGCTTTACCTAAATGCAGCGAAAACGTAACGAGGGCGGCGGTTGGCAGGCGGCAGGCTGGCGGTTCTGCAGCGAAACCGCACCGCCCACAGCGAAAACCGTCCCGCCCACAATGAAAACCGCGCCGTCCATAATGAAAACCATCACAACATTCGACGCTTTTCGTCAAAATCGCGATTTTCATCGAATGTTGCGATGGTTTGGAAGCCCCGACCACCACAAAGGTGCCTGTCCCCTTTGTGGTGGTTCTGAAGAATGTCCTATGCCGAGGCCTTGGCCTTGCGGCGCTTACGGATCGTGTGGATCACGATGTCCAGCAGCAACAGCACAATGGCCACGACCACGATGAGCACGGCAAACTCGCGCTTGCCCCAGTGGCGACCGGCCAGCGACTTTTGCTTGTCGACGTCCTTCTTGTTGTACTTGGTGCGCACGCAATGCACCAGCAGGCGATGGTCGTTCACGCCGTAGGGCGTGCAGGTGACAAGCGTCACCTTGTCGGCGCCGGGCTCGATGGTTAGCGACTCCATCTCCTCGGGCAGCACGACCTCGGAGTCCACCATCTTGTAGGCGAGCGTCTTGTTCATGGTGTGCAGCAGCACCAGGTCGCCGGGCTCCAGCGAGTGGATGTCGTCGAACATGCTCAGGTTGCGCATGCCCGAGTGCGCGGTGAGCACGCAATGCGTCGAGGTGCCGCCCACCGGCAGGCTCGTGCCCTCCAGGTGGCCGACGCCTGCCATAAGGACTTCTTCGCTCGTGCCGTGGTAGATGGGCATGCTCACGTCGATGGAGGGGATCTCGACCCAGCTCATCATGGGGTCGCGGTCAAAGATGAGCTGCTGGGCGTAGGGCTCGATCTGGTCGGCGGGAAGCTCGGTGGCCTCGCCCGCCAGCTGCTCGTTAAAGGAGCGCGCCTGGAGCAGGATGCGCTCGCGCTCCTCGGCAGACAGCGCGTCCACGGTGCTGGACACGGTGCTGATCTGGTTGAACACGCCCGAGGCCTCAAGCCGGTCCAAGATCCACGGCCAGGTCATAAGGCCCACGCCAATAAGGATGATGACGATGGTGATGAGCCGGTCGGCCCAGCGCGGCAGCCGCTTGCGACGGCGCTTGGGCTTTGGTTGAGGTTTGGGCTGAGGGTTTGAGCCGCCGTTGTCCGCGGCGTTATTGCTCTTCATATGTTTAGCGCCCTGCACCATCGCCGGTCACTCCTCTACAACTCAAGTTGTCTAAACAAATAATAGCCGATTAGCGAACTCATGCGCCAGACAACGCAGCTAAACAGCATTGCGCGGCGCGAGCATGGGTCTGCATTTGCGTTTTCAAAATATCCCGAATCGGCGGGGCGATTCGGGATACAATGTCAATAGAAAACGACGTACCCCGCGTAAATGTTTGGGAGCGCGGGCGGCCTAGTTTTCTGGTTTTGTTAAATGCCCGGGCCTCTAACCCCGGGCATTCTTATTTGCGCTTGTTGCGGCGCAAATGCCTTCTACCGTCCGCACCGCGCGTGCGCCTACGGACCTTAAACCGAACCTCATACGAGTCAAGAAACGCGATGACGAACGTGCCAACCGCCGCGAGGGCGGCGAGCGCGTTAAGGAATTTCAGCATTTGGGAACCTCCGATCGAGTCGTCGGCCGCCCGCGCACGGGATGCGTCGCAAGGGTATTTTACTGCGAGCACTCACACTTACAGCTGGTAAACGCAATATTTGCAAACATCTGTTCGCTAACCATACGCCCGATCCTGCGAGCAACGGCGCCCCGGCTGCGTTGTCCAAAAAGAACGGGGCAGACTCCAGTGCGGAGTCTGCCCCGAAAAGAGAATGGCAAAGCAAGAACGTAGATGGACGAGAAAAGTGTCCGCAAGTCTCATGGCCATCACATCCCACCTGCCAAAGGGATGGGTGAGTGAGCGTTACTCCTGCTCGGACTCCTCAGCCTGCTTACGGCTGCGGATGAGGTGCGCCACGCCGATGCACAGCACCGCGCCACCAGCGATCCAAGTGAAGGTCACGCCGTTGAGACCGGTCAGCGGGAGGCCGACGGACTTGGTGTTGCCGACGTTGATGGTGATCTCACCGGTGGCGGCGTTGGTGCCGGTGCCATCCGTACCGGTCAGCTTATTGTCTCCGTCATTGCCGTCGAGCTTACCGAAGGCGATGTCGGTGCGGCCCTCGTCGGCCTTGGAAACCGCCGCCGTGAGGCCCGTCACCTTCATGCTCGCGTCATCATACGTCGCGGTGATGGTGAAAGTGAAGGGGTTGGCCTTGGTGTAATTCTCATTGGGAGCCTGGACCTCGGTCACCTTGTAGGAGCCTTCATCGAGACCTTTCACGGCAATCTGGCCATTATCGCCAGACGTGAACTTCACGTAACCGGGAAGGCTGGTGGTGCCGGCAACGGTCACGAGCTGGCCCGCGACGACGCCCGCGGTGGGGTCGTCCTTCGAGGCGATATACTGGTCTTGAGTGTTCGCATCAGCGGACTGGATGGTGAAGACGGCGCCCGCAAGGCCCTTCTCGGTGCCCTGGTCGACCTTGTTGAGGTTGAGCCTGAAAGCGAAGTCGGCGACGGTATCCTCGATCGTCTCGCCCGTGTCCTCGGCATACGGGTTGTTGGAGTACTCGAGCTTGACGGTGTTGGGGTTGCCGCGCTTGTTGCCGTCGGCTGCGTTGCCGATCACGGCGTTGCCGTTGAGCTTTGCCTTGTAGAAGACAACGATCTTGGTGTCGGCGGTCACGCTCGCGACGTCCTTGAGGCCCTTCTTGCCGTCTCCGGTCTTGAACTCGACCGTCAGCGTGTTGTTGTTGCTAGCATCAGCATCCGTCACGGTATAATTGTTCGACTCAATCTCGCTGTAAGTCTCGCCGTTCAGCGCGTACACCTTAACCGAGCCTTTGACATAGTCAAGGCCATTGGAAAGCCCGTCGGTGAACTTGTAAGCATACGTGCCAAAGGTAGCGTAGTTGCTGGCGATCGTGCCGGTCAGCTTGTAGTTAACTTCCTGGCCGATCTGGGAATCGGCGACATCATTCCATTTGTTGGAGCCCTTGATGTCGGTGGCATCGGCGGCGTCGGCATCGTCGAGGACCTTCTTCTCGACAGTGGGCACGCCCTTCTTTGGCGTAACGGTCGTCGCGTCTACGCCGTCGATCACGGCGTAGACGGGAGAGGTGAACACATCGGTCGACTTGTCAGCAGGCTTACCGGGAGTAGCGGTGAGGAAGAGCCAGTAGCCGGCGCCGAGTCCGGAAAGGGATGCACTGCCCTCGCTCGTCACCTCCCAGGCGGTGCTGCTCTTCAGGCCATCGGCGATTAGACTGAGAACGTTGTCGCTAGCAACCTTCGAATCGGTCCCGGTAACTTCAGATTTGGTGCTAAGCCAATCGGCAGCATCCTGTGCGTTCTTGCTATCGTAGGATGCATCCTTTGTCTTGATGGCGTTTACGACAGCAGTTTGGGCTTCGGAGCTGGCCCATTCGATGCTACTCACCGTCGTATTCCCACCGGTCGTCGTGACCTTTGCCTTGAAGATCTGGATACCCTTATAGGTCGTGGACGCAGCGTAATCGGCGTCCTCGAACGTGACGGTCGACCCCGTTCCCTCGGCAAACGCCATGGTCACCGGGGCCATAACGCCGCCGAAGCTCAGGGCTGCGGTGAGGCCGGCGGTTACTGCCAGGCGTGCGATGTTCTTGGTTGTTTTCATGTTGGGACCTCTTTCTTGGAGGTTGCTTTAATTCTCGTCATCACCAAAAGTCAGCAGGCTCATTTCCCTGCGCTCTAATCGCTACGGAGGCAGTACGCCATTGAGCAGGGGGGGGGGACAATTATTTATCATGGCGACCTCCTCCCCGCTTGATGACGAGCGCGACGACAATAGCCACTACTCCGATGACGGCCAAAGCCGTTACCAACACCAACATTCTATCTCCCGTCGAGGGCATAAAGCCTCGACTCACTTCGTTACTTGGGGTGTTAAGCACCGACAACTCGACTAAACCCTTCCCGGCATCGGCGGCATCAACTCGCAGAGGGCTTTCGGCCGATACGGTCACCTTAGGCTTGGCGGCGGCCACCTGGTCGACGTCCAGGCCCTCGGCCTTGACCGTCACGGAGCGCGTGCCCTCAAAGGCAGTGTAGCCCTTGGGCGCCTTGAGCTCGCGGACCTCCAGCTTGCCCGAGTCCACGCCCGAGACGGTCACGCGGCCGTCCTCGCCCGTGGTGACGGTGGCCTTGCCTTGCGCATCCCACGTGCC
>UQNH01000109.1:0-4746 GCA_900542365.1 uncultured Collinsella sp.
CGTCGCTCAGTCGTCGCCTTGCCGGCAAGCGCATGAGCCGTCCGGTGCCGAGCGTGTCGCTCAGCCGCCGCGACCTACGCTTCTTTAACGCCTTCCCGCGTCTGCACATCAATCGCTACGAGGGCGTCATCCGAGCTACCGACCTCCGCGACCGAGCCCGCGAGCTGTTCCGGCGCTAGCCGGGACGGGGCCAAGCGCGCCCTTCTCGTTCGCCCGTTTCCCGTTCGTTTCGCGCCCGTTGCCGCGCCGTTTCCAAGATTGCGGCACCGTTTCCATTCGACAACGCAGCGTTTAACAACGCCGTATCTGGTCTACACCAGTTGCCCCTCGGCCGCATTATGGGCGCCGACAACGTCCATGCGACCAAGGGGGAGCGAATGTACGATACGGGATCGACAACGTTTATGCTCATCTGCACCATGCTCGTGTTTTTAATGACACCGGGCCTGGCGTTTTTCTATGGCGGCCTGTCCAGGCGCAAAAATGTCATCAACACCATGCTTATGTGCTTTGGCGCCATTGGCCTGGTTGGTGTGCTGTGGATTGTTGCTGGCTGGTCGCTGGCCTACGGCGGCGACGGCTCCAGTCCGTTTATTGGAGGCCTTGACCAGCTGCTGTGCCTGCCGGTGCTCCACCAGGTGCTGCAGGCGGCCGAGGGCAATGCCGCGGACGGTGCCGTCTACCCTCAGATCATCAACATCGCCTTCCAGATGGCGTTTGCCATGATCACGGCCGCTATCGTCACGGGCAGCCTGGCCGGTCGCGTTAAGTTCGGTGCCATGACGGCCTTCCTGGGCATTTGGCTACTCGTGGTCTATGCGCCGCTCGCCCACATGGTTTGGGGCGGCGATGGCTCCTTTATCGGCGACATCATCGGCGCACTCGACTTTGCTGGCGGCGACGTGGTGCACATTTCGTCTGGTCTTACCGGCCTGATCCTCTGCTTAATGCTCGGCCGTCGTCGCGGCTTTGGCATGGTGAGCTATCGTCCGCATAACGTGCCGTTTGTGGCGCTGGGCGCCGGCCTGCTTTGGTTTGGCTGGTTTGGCTTTAACGGCGGCAGCGAGTTTAAGG
This sequence comes from uncultured Collinsella sp., assembly GCA_900542365.1. Taxonomy (GTDB): domain Bacteria; phylum Actinomycetota; class Coriobacteriia; order Coriobacteriales; family Coriobacteriaceae; genus Collinsella. The sequence goes on from UQNH01000109.1 coordinate 1,075, forward strand.
CCGACGCCGTGGCGGCGCTCGCCATCCTCAACACCGTGACGGCCAGCGCGGCGGGCATGGTCTCGTGGCTTGCCGTCGAGCGCGTGCACACCGGTCGCCCCACGCTGGTGGGTGCCAGCACCGGTCTGGTTGCGGGCCTGGTGGTGGTTACGCCCGGCGCAGGCTTTGTCGAGCCGTGGGCGGCGCTGGTCATGGGCTTGATCGTATCGCCTGTCTGCTACCTGGCTATCAGCCATCTTAAGACCAAGTTTGGCTACGACGATGCGCTCGACGCGTTCGGTTGCCACGGTATCGGCGGCATCTTGGGCGGCGTGCTCACGGGTCTGTTCTGCGTGCCGGAGCTTTCGTGGACCGATAAGGGCGGCCTGTTCTACACGGGCGACGTGTCGCTGCTCATCTCGCAGATTTTGGGCATTGTGGTGACGGTCGCCATTGTGTTGGTGCTCGACTTGGTGATCGCCGCGGTGGTCAAGGCGCTGTTCCACGGCAGCCTGCGCGTGGACGAGGCCGACGAGGCGCTGGGCTTGGATGCGAGTCAGCACGGCGAGAGCGCATATCCTTCTTTCTCGGGACTCGATTAGCGGCACGGCTTTCCCGGGCACCCGACCTTGCCCCTCAAACCGTCGCTTGCGTACCGAAGTACGCGGCGCTCCTCTTTCGGGGCAATCTCGGGCACCTGGAAAACCCGTGCCACATGAATGGGCGGTTCATTTCTTTATTGAAGAGAGGAATTCACTATGAAGAAGATTACGGCGATTGTTCGTGCCGAGAAGCTTGAGGTTCTTAAAGATGCGCTGTTTGCTGCTGATGTTCGCGGTATGACTATCAACCAGGTGCAGGGCTGCGGCGCGCAACATGGCTGGAAGGAATACGTGCGCGGCAACGAGTTGCTTGTCAACACAATCCCTAAGGTGCAGTTCATCCTCATCTGCGCCGATGAACATGTCGACGGCATTGTCGAGATCATCTGCAACGCTGCTCGCACCGGTGCCGTCGGAGACGGCAAGATTTGGGTCGAGCCGGTCGAGGAAGTTATCCGCATCCGTACCGGCGAACATGGCCCTGCCGCGGTGTAGGACAATCTTTCGCCCGACGGGCGTGCCTCTCTTGGGGCGCGCCCGTTCTCGTCTACAATATCGTGCAGACGAAGGAGAGGCATGCCCATGATCAAGATGTTCGCGAGTGACCTAGACGGAACGCTGCTTAACGCCCTGCACGAGGCGGATGGGACCATCCGCCGTGCCATTCGCGAGCTGACTGAGGCTGGCCTGCACGTGGTTCCCGCGACTGGACGCTCGACGTTGCCGATCGGCGAGCACGGCTTTACGGGCCTGGCGCTTGACGCCTGCTGCTCCAATGGATCCATCGTGCGAGACAGTCATGGCGAGGTGCTCAAAACCTGGACCATCGACCCGCAGGTTACCGAGGAGCTGCTCAAGGCGTTCCCGGACATTTGCTTTGATTGCTCCACGCCCGATGGCATGTTTTCGAGTGGATCGTTCGAGATGCATCAGGCGGGCTTTAAAAAGGACAGCCCCATCAAGCGCATCGTGATGCGCGGTATGCGTGCGCGTGGCGGGTACCACGAGGAACAGTATTTCGACCAGTCGATCGGCGATATCTTGCGTCACGATGTATGCAAGATCAACTGCCGCGTGATCTCGCCCGAGTTGGAGCGCGACCTTAAGGCGTATCTTGCCGAGCGATCGGACCGCGTGGTCAACGCGCCGTTCGATCCGGTGATGTTCGAGATCACGGACGTGGCGTGCAACAAGGGCGAGGGTGTGGCCTGGCTGGCGGGCTACTACGGTATTGCCGAGGACGAGGTCGCTGTCTACGGCGACGGCGGCAACGACATTGCTATGCTGAGGCGTTTCCGCCACAGCTACGCGACCAAAAACGGCAGCAATGCAGCTAAGGCCGCCGCGAGCGCAACTATCGGCAGTTGCATGGTCCACGCCGTCCCCAAACACATGCTCGCCACCATGCGCAAGCAAAACTCCCGCACCGTCATCGAATAATGTGACAAAGGGATTGTCCCTTTGTCACATGGGAGATACCGGCTTTTGGCGTATAGGACTGTTACGCTTTCGCCACCAACATATTTCGAGTTATTCGGCCTTTCGGAGGTCGTTAAATGGCTAAAGACGCCCTCTCGGGAACATTCATGCCTCTAATGGTGTTTGATTCGGTGACGTAAGTGCGCAAATGGGCATGTATACGCTCAAATGAGGACAAAAACCCTCAGATAATCCCGGCGGTGCATTTATACAGAACCAGTAGCGTGGCCGAATAACTCGAAAAATGTAGGTGGCAGTTCGGCGACAAGCTCGGGTATGGCAAAGGAACTGTTCCTTCGACATACCCGAGCTCCGATCTTCTGAAATGCGAACAAACATTCGCATATCTAACTGCGCTTTGATAGAATCGGTGTCGTTGACGGCAGTTCCATGTGCCGGGCAGCGCCCTCCATTTGATGGGAGGTGATGCCCATGACCGATTTGATTGATTTCGTGAGACTTCTGACCGCTTTGGTCTCGTTCTTCACGGCGCTTGTCGGCCTTTCCGAGGCACTCAAGCAGCGTTCGAAGCGCAACAGAAGGGGTCGCCGCCGCTAAGGCGTTGACCCCCTAATGCAAACAACGGCGCTGCCCAGCCAGCTACAACTTGGGCTGCCGTCGACACTATTCTACCCACGAATGACATTTTGGACAATCGGTAATGCCGCTCCAAAAGCCAGGCGGGTTGTGACAAAGGGACTGCCCCCTCGTCACATCCCAAATATTGCCTTTACGTGTTGATACACACGGTGTGCAATAATACTCGCACTGTGCAATAGCGCACAGACTGAGTAACAAGGAGGACGCTTGTCCCAGCTCGAGAAATGTGATCGCCGGTCCCTTCGCTCGCAGCGTGCCCTTCGCCAGGCACTTGCCAGCGAGCTTGCCGAAAGCGGCGACCTTTCGCGCATTAACGTCGCGTCGCTCACCGAGCGTGCCGGCCTTACGCGCCGCACGTTCTATTCGCACTACCGCGATATCCCCGACTTTATCAATCAAATCGAGGACGGCTTGCTGGCCGAGATCCGTGAGCGCATTGAGCTCATCACCGCAGCTCAGCTGCCTGATCTCTATCACAATATCGATGAGCTCGAGCCGGCGCCCGGTTCGGTTGAGCTGCTGCGCTATCTTGCGGCCAACCGCGACTTAATCGGTGCGCTGCTGGGTCCGGGCGGCGACCAGGCCTTCATTAAAAGGATTATCGACACCGCGCGTGAGGCTGTGGTGCCGCGTGCGCAGACGGGCATATTGGGTCTGGCGCTGGGCACGTTCTTTGACTACTACGTTACCTACGTCGTGAGTGCCGAGGTCGGCATGATTCAGCGCTGGTTTGAGCGTGGACTCACCGAATCGCCCGAGGCCATGGCGCGCATTATGACGGTGCTCGCTTTTGTGCGCCCCGGCGACCTGTATGGCCAACCCATCGATATCAACGTGCCGGAATACGGCATGAAGCTATTGAACTTGCAGCTCGAGGACGCGGTCGACACCGCCGCAACCGTCGAGTCCAACAACTAAGAGGAGAGACAATGAGCAAACTCGTCGAGGGCATTAGGGACCGCATGGTCGCTGCCGCACGCGAGGCCGCGCCCGCCGTGGTGGACGCCGCGCA
>UQNH01000110.1:0-4719 GCA_900542365.1 uncultured Collinsella sp.
GGCTTCCGAGGGCTCGCACCTTGCGGCCCGCGTGGATGGTGTTGCTGCGGATGCCGTGCCGGTGTATGTGGCGGGTGATGCCCGCAACGGCAGCTCGCTCGTGGTGAACGCCATGGCCGATGCCCTGGCCTGCGCAGCCGAAGTCGCCGACGCGCTGGAACTGTAAAGTAGTCACGGAGATACTCAACAATCGAATCGGAAAGGGCTGTCCCTAACTGCCGGCACAAAAGGAACGTCCCTAAGTGCCGGCAGTTAGGGACGTTCCTTTTCTGTCGGCACTCGGGGACACTCCTTGCGGATTTGCGAGCAGTTTGCTCGTTTGTCGACGTACGGATGTTCATTTGTCGACTTCTCGGGCTGTGGTCACCTGTTGTTTCTGTGGTGGCTGCGGGCATCTGGCTCAAAAGGGCGGGTTGGCCGTCTATGTCTACCTGCGGTTTTGTTGCGGTGCGCATTTTCGATCAAGCTTTTCGTCAAGTGTTTGGTCAGTATCTGGTTTGCAGTCGGAGGCCTATTTTGCCCGCGCTGGTCGTGGCTGCCCACCTTCCTCGTAAGCTCAAATTGAGGTCCATCAGTTTGAGGAGGATGCCATGACTGACCACGCTTTTGACCGAGCAGAGCTAGCCGAAGCCGTCGGCAACGATATTGCCGACATGGCTCACTTTTGGATGCTGCGGAAGTTTCAATTCCTGGAGCCGGCGCGCGAACAGTTCGAGATCATTGTCGACCCGTGGCTCAGCTATTGCACTGAGCCTTCGCAAAACGAAATCATGGCCTACAACATGGCGTTTACCGATTGGCTGCTGTTTGAGCGCCCCTATCGCCATGGCAAAACGCTGCTCGAGCTGTATGTTGACGAGCCGCCGGCATCGCTTTCGCCTGCCTCGCTCAAGCGGCTCGAGCAGGTACGCGACACGCAGTATTTCTCGCGCTTTGGCATTTTGGACAAGAATCCTGCGTCCGGCATGGTCGTGCTGAAGGACACGCGCACCGATCATCGCTTTGATGTCTACGATCCGCATATCGTGCAGAAGGAGCACTGGAGTGACGGCGCGATTGCGGTGCGCCTCGCCTGCGTCGACGATGTCTGGCTTACGGCGGGACAGCTCTACCTGTATGACATCGCGCGGCTGAGCGATACGGCGGTCGATGGGCCGGGTGCGGTGCATCCGGAGGACCTGCAGGACGGCTTTGACACCTCGTGCATCAGCTTCTTCTTGCGTCTGGTCCGCGACATCATGGGCGCCCAGGGGCGGTACGTAAAGTCGCTCAACATCTACGAGCAGGAGTGGGGGTAGAGGATGGGCGGTTGTCGCCTGCCTTGCCTTCTGCCCTTTTGTCTCGATGTGTAACGTTTAACGGCCTGGGGGCGGCCTAACTGTTACAGATTGAGATGTTTCGTCAGCACGGCCGAAGTATCGCCACGCTGTCTCCGTTTGCCCTCACATCTCTCTCGTCCCTCCGTTAACCGATATGCTCGACTTTAGGTCGCTGCATTGGGTGATAATGGACAAATGTTCAAGTTAATCGTGAGGGAGGAGCTCGATATGGCGACTGCCGATCGTTCCACGTTGTTTATCAATGCGACCATTCTGGATGGTTCGGAGCATATGGAGCCGCAACCCGATATGGCCGTGACTGTTGAGCGCGGCGTCATCACCTGGATGGGGCCGAGTGCTGTGGCGCAGGCGCCCGCGGGTGCCGAGGTTATCGACCTGGGCGGTGCGTATCTCATGCCCGGTCTCATCAATATGCACGCGCACCTGTGCGGCTCGGGCAAGCCTGTCTCGGCCGGCGATGCGGGAGCGCTGATGAAGAAGCTCGATAATCCCGTGGGGCGTGCCATCGTCCGCCGCATCCTCAAGGGCAGTGCCCAGCAGCAGCTGGCAAGCGGCGTGACCACGGTGCGCGGCGCGGGCGACCCGCTGTTTGCCGACATTGCCGTGCGCGACGCTATCGACGCCGGTAAGTATCAGGGTCCGCGTCTGGTAGCGCCGGGAACGGGCGTCACGGTGCCGGGCGGCCATGGTGCGGGCTTGTTCGCCCAGGTCGCCAATACGCCCGACGAGGCGGCCGAACAGGTGCGCGACTTGTACGCTCGTGGTGCCGACGTCATCAAGTTGTTCGTGACGGGTGGCGTGTTCGACGCGACCGAAGTTGGCGAGCCGGGCGTGCTGCGCATGCCGATCGATGTTGTCGCGGCGGCGTGCAAGGCGGCGCACGAGGTGGGCCTGCCGGTTATGGCTCATGTCGAGAGCACCGAGGGCGTGAAGGCCGCGCTTGAGGCCGGGGTCGACACGATCGAGCACGGTGCCCCGATGACGCCCGAGATCCTGGAGCTGTATCGCGGCGCCGCGGGCACACAGCTCGAGGGACGCGCGCCGAGCGTGACCTGCACGATCAGCCCGGCGCTGCCGTTTGTATTGCTCGACCCGGAAAAGACCCATTCGACCGATACACAAAAGAAGAACGGCGACATCGTGTGCTCGGGCATCATCGAGAGCGCCCGTGCCGCGCTGGAAGCTGGCATTAAGGTGGGCCTGGGCACGGACTCAAGCTGCCCGTTCGTGACGCAGTACGACATGTGGCGTGAGGCGGCCTATTTTGCCAAGTATGTCGGTGTGAGCAACGCCTTCGCGCTGCATACGGCTACGCAAGTCAACGCCGAGCTGCTGGGGCTGGGCGGCGAGACCGGTACGATCGAGTGCGGCAAGGCCGCCGATATCCTGGTGACGCGCAAGAATCCGCTCGATGACCTGTGCGCTCTGCGTGAGCCGACGCATGTGATGTGTCGCGGTGATTTGGTACGCAAGCTCAAGGTGAAGCGTATTCCCGAGGTGGACGCCGAGCTCGACGCGATTATGGCCATGCCTGCCGAAGCGCTGGCTGAGGAGCTGGCCCGCGACGGTGTGGCGTAGATGTGACAAAGGGGCAGCTCCGTTGCCGCATGCAAAAAGCTGAGGTCTCAACACGAGGCCTCGGCTTTTTTATCGAACAAATACTTAAGATTTGGGACAAACAAACCTGATTAATTTGTCCCGCGTGCGGGCGTTAGGAGCGGGTTTCCATCTTGGCGTGGCACTTGGGGCAGGTGACGCGGATCTTGCCTTTGCCCTTGGGGACGGAGAGCATCTGGCCGCAGTTGGGGCACTTGAGGTATGCTGTGGTCTTGCGACCCTTCCACATCTTCTTGGCCGTGCGCTTGGCACGCTCAAAGTCTTCCTTGCTGGTACCGGCCGTGCGCGAGGCGTTGGCAGCCGCGGCGCCGCTACCCAAGCTCGCGACGAACTTGCCCAGGCCGGGGACGTTAGCGGTCGCGGCGACAAAGGCCGCGTTTTCCTTGCGACGTGCGTCGATGTTTTTGGACAGGCCGCGCAGCACGCCAATCACGATTACGGCGATGGCAATCCAGCTGAGCCACTGGATATGGGCTATCGATCCGATCATCGCGATGACGATGCCGACAAAGCCCATAACGATGGTGAGCTCATCGGCGCCATTGCGGCCCTTCATAAAGTCATTCATGCAAATTGCCTTTCGTTCGATATGCTGCACGCCTTTATACCCGATTTAGAGCAAGGGGGACAGGTCAATCTGCACCAAGGTGGTGCAAACATACCTGTCCCCGATGCACCAAGAAGGTGCAAAGCAGTCCGTCCCCAATGCCCCAATTACTTGGAGAGCTTGTCGACGACGCGTTCGATCTCGGCGAGCTTGGCGGCCTTGAGGTCTTCGTCGCCCGATTCGATTGCCGAAGTCACGCAGCCCTCGATATGCGCCTTGAGCACGTCGGCGTTGATGCGCGCAATGAGCGCCTGCGTTGCCATGAGCTGCGTGGAAATATCGACGCAGTAACGGTCCTCATCGACCATCCGCAAGATGCCGTCGATCTGGCCGCGTGCCGTCTTGAGCATGCGGGTTACCGATTTGTGGTCTGCCATCATGGCGGGTCCTCGTTTCTGGTCGGGGGGGGGGTACGTGCGGGTCGTTACGCGGCGGTCACCGAAAGGGCGTGGAACTTCTCACCCGCGGCCTCGACAGCGGCGGCGAGCTGCTCGGCGGTCACGGTGTCGGCGCACTCCACCTGGACGGTCTGAGTCTCGTGATCGGCATCGGCGTCGGTCACGCCGGCAACGTTGAGCAACGCCGTCTCGACGGTGGCGTCGCAGTGGCCGCACATAAGGCCCGAGGTTTTGATCGTGTAGTTCATGGGTGTACTCCTTATCGATTGAGATTATCTGACAGTTTAGTCGTGAACAGAGTCATCTTAAAGGTGCGCTGAGGTGCCCGAGATTGCCCCGAAAGAGGAGTGAAGCGTACTTGGGTACGCGAGCGACGGTTTGAGGGGCAAGGTCGGGTGCCTCAGCGTGCCGTTTTGGGCTTAAAGGTTCGTAGGCGCAATGCATTGCTTACGACGCACACGCTCGACAGGCTCATGGCCGCGGCGCCAAACATCGGCGAGAGCTGCCATCCGGTGAGCGGGAAGAACACGCCCGCCGCCAGCGGAATGCCGATGCCGTTGTAGAACAGTGCCCAGAACAGGTCCTGCTTGATGTTGCGGATCGTGGCGCGTGAAAGCTCGATGGCTCGGGCGACGTCCATGAGGTCGCTGCGCATGAGTACCACGTCGGCGCCCTCCTTGGCGATGTCGGCGCCGGTGCCGATAGCAAGGCCCACGTCGGCGCGCGCCAGGGCGGGGGAGTCGTTGATGCCGTCGCC
>UQNH01000111.1:0-4617 GCA_900542365.1 uncultured Collinsella sp.
TACCTCGGCGTCTTCACGCGCTGGATCGAAACGGGCATGCAGGAAAGCTCGGAGGAGATGGCCCTCATCGCCATGAGGCTGTTCTTCATCAAACCGGGCGAATCGATCAAGCTGTAAGGCAAGGGAGCTATGGAAGAGAACAACAACCTGCATATCGGCATCGACGTGGGCTCCACCACCGTTAAGCTCGCTGTGCTCAACGACGACAACCAGATCGTCTACGCCAAGTACCAGCGCCACCACACCGACGTCCGCGCCTGCGCCCGCGACTTGTTCGAGGGTGCTGCGACCGTGCTGCCGGCTGCCCAAATGACCTGCGCCATCACCGGTTCGGGCGGCCTGCTGCTGTCCCAGTGGCTCGACCTGGAGTTTGTCCAGGAGGTCATCGCCAGCAAGCGTGCCGTCGAGACCATCATCCCGGCCACCGACGTCGCCATCGAGCTAGGCGGCGAAGACGCCAAGATCATCTACTTCGACAACGGTATCGAGCAGCGCATGAACGGCACCTGCGCCGGCGGTACGGGCGCCTTCATCGACCAGATGGCCACCCTGCTCCACACCGATGCCAGCGGCCTCAACGAGCTCGCGGCCAACGCCACCACCATCTATCCCATCGCCAGCCGCTGCGGCGTCTTTGCCAAGACCGACGTCCAGCCGCTGCTCAACGAGGGCGCCCGCCCCGAGGACGTGGCCGCTTCCATCTTCCAGGCCGTTGTGACCCAGACCATCTCGGGCCTGGCGTGCGGTCGCCCCATCCGTGGCAACGTTGCCTTCCTGGGCGGCCCGCTGCAGTACCTCTCCGAGCTGCGCCATCGCTTCTACCTCACGCTCAACCTGGACGAGGAGCACCGTATCGTGCCCCAAAACGCCCACCTGTTTGTAGCGAGCGGCGCCGCCATGGCGCACGAGTCCAACAAGCTCAGCGCGTTCCCGCAGCTCATCGATGCCATCGATGCCCTGGGTGACACACAGGGTGCCGAGGTCGAGCGTCTGGATCCGCTCTTTGCCACCGACGAGGACTTTGCCGAGTTCAGGGGTCGCCACGACACCGAGGTCGTCCCCAAGGGCAAGCTCGACGGCTACACCGGCCGCGTGTTCATCGGCATCGACGCCGGCTCCACCACCATGAAGGCTGCACTCGTGGGCGAGGACGGCCAGCTGTTGCACACCTGGTACGGCAACAACAACGGCGACATCCTGGGCACGGCCAAGGTCATCATGGCCGATTTCTACAACCACATTCCCGCGGGCTGCACCATCGGCCACGTGACCACCACGGGCTACGGCGAGGCGCTGCTCATCGAGGCTCTCAAGGCCGATTCCGGCGAGATCGAGACCGTCGCGCACCTGCGCGGCGCCAAGGCGTTCCTGCCCGGCGTCGAGTTCATTCTGGACATTGGCGGCCAGGACATGAAGTGCCTGCGCGTCAAGGACGGCGTGATTGAGCACATCATGCTCAACGAGGCCTGCTCGTCGGGTTGCGGTAGCTTTATCGAGAGCTTCGCCGTCTCTATGAATATGGACGTGCGCGCGTTCGCCGACGCCGCCATCCATGCCAAGGCCCCGGTCGATTTGGGCAGCCGCTGCACGGTCTTTATGAACTCGCGCGTCAAGCAGGCGCAAAAGGAAGGCGCGACGGTGGGCGACATCGCGGCCGGCCTGTCCTATTCTGTCATCAAGAATGCCCTGTTCAAGGTCATTAAGCTGCGCGACCCCAAGGAGATCGGCAGTCAGGTGATCGTCCAGGGTGGCACCTTTATGTCCGATGCCACGCTGCGCGCGTTTGAGCAGCTCACCGGCGTGCATGCCGTGCGCCCCGACATCGCCGGCTGCATGGGCGCCTACGGTGCGGCCCTGCTCGCCCGCGATCGCGCCGGCGCCGACGGCACCTCGACCATCCTTTCGGCTGAGGATATCGCGCACCTCACCGTGACGCAAAAGCATGTCCGCTGCGGTCGCTGTTCCAACAACTGCCAGCTCACCGTCAACGACTTTGGCGGCGGCAGGCGCTTCATTACCGGTAACCGCTGCGAGAAGGGTGCCGGCCACAAAAAGCAGAAGACCGAGGCCCCCAACCTCTTCAAAAAGAAAAACGAGTTGCTGTTTAACCGCGAGGTGCTGAGCCCCGACGAGGCCCCGCGCGGCACCGTGGGCATTCCGCGCGCGCTCAACATGTACGAGAACTACCCCTTCTGGCACGCGTTCTTTACGCGCCTGGGCTTTAGCGTGCAGCTGTCCGACCAGTCGAGCAAGAAGACCTACCAGGCGGGTATCGAGTCCATGCCGTCCGAGAGCGTGTGCTATCCGGCCAAGATGAGCCACGGCCATGTGATGAACCTCATCGACCGTGACGTCGACTTTATCTGGATGCCGTGCGTGCGCTGGGAGCGCAAAGAGGACCCGACGGCCGGTAACTGCTACAACTGCCCCATCGTCATGAGCTACCCCACGGCGTTGGCACTCAACATCGACGAGATCCGCGAGCAGAACATCGAGTTCCTGTACCCGTTTGTGCCCTATCACGATAAGACCGAGCTCAAGCGCCGTCTGTACCAGGTGCTCGCCGTCGACCGTGTGGCCGATGCGCAAGTCGGTCGCGGTCGCGTGCGTGGGCCCAAGATCACGCGCTCCGAGGTCGATGCCGCTGTCAACGCCGCCTTTGAGGCCGATGCGCGTTTCCACGAGGACATCCAGACCATGGGCGAGGAGGCTCTTAAGTGGGTCGAGGACCACGGCGGTCACGGCATCGTGCTCGCCGGTCGTCCCTACCATAACGACCCCGAGATCAACCACGCCCTGCCCGAGCTTATCTCGAGCTTTGGCTTTGCGGTCTTTACCGAGGATTCGCTCGCGCATCTGGTAAAGCCCGAGCGTCCGATTCGCGTCGTCGACCAGTGGATGTACCACAGTCGCCTGTACGCCGTCGCCCGTTTTGTGACGATGCGCAACGACCTGGACCTGATCCAGCTCAATTCCTTCGGCTGCGGCCTCGATGCCTTGACCACCGATCAGGTGCAGGAGATCCTGGAGGCCAGTGGCAAGATCTACACCGTGCTCAAGATCGACGAGGTGTCCAACCTGGGCGCCGCGCGCATTCGCATCCGCTCGCTCATGGCGGCACTCAAGGACCAGGAGGCCGAGCGCTTGGCCGAGGCCACGGCTGCGGGCAAGGTCTTTGAGCAGGGCGACGCTGCGCCGGTGGCGCCCTCCACGGATGCCCCCGCGTTCGCGAGCCGCAAGTACACGTTCGAGGCACAGCGTGAGAGCGCCTCGACCGCATGGCCCAAGGTGCCCTTTACCGAGCAGATGCGCGACGAGGGCTATACCATCCTGTGCCCGCAGATGGCGCCGATCCACTTTGACCTGGTCAAAGAGGTGTTCCGCGGTGCCGGCTACAACTTGGAGCTGCTGCCCTCGACCGACCACGATGCCGTCGAGGCTGGCCTGCGCTATGTGAACAATGACATTTGCTACCCGTCGATTCTGGTGACGGGCCAGATTATGGAGGCCATCGAGAGCGGTCGGTACGACCTGTCCAAGACCGCCGTGGTCATCAGCCAGACCGGCGGCGGCTGCCGTGCCACCAACTACATCGCGCTCATCCGCAAGGCCCTGCGCGAGAGCGGCCACCCCGAGATCCCCGTGATCTCGCTTTCGGCCGTGGCGCTGGGCGAGGACAACCCCGGCTTTAAGCTGACGCCGGCGCTGCTTAAGCAGGCAGTCTACGCGGTGCTCTTTGGCGACGTGATGATGCAGATGCTCTACCGCTGCCGCCCGTACGAGGCCACGCCTGGTGCCGCCAACGCGCTCTACGAGGAGTACATGGCGCGCGCTCGCAAGCTGGCACCCAAGTTCAACAGGCATAACTACACCAAGCTGTGCCGCGAGGCCATCCGCGCGTTCGACACCATGCCGCTTGTGGGCGAGGGTACTAAGCCGCGCGTGGGCGTGGTCGGCGAGATCTTGGTCAAGTTCCACCCCACAGCCAACAACCACGTGGTCGATGTCATCGAGCGCGAGGGCTGCGAGGCCGTGGTACCGGGCCTGCTCGACTTCTTCCTGTACTCCATGAGCAACGCCGAGCTGCAGAAGGACGAGTTGGGAAGTTCTGCCACTACGCGCGCGGGCATGCAAGCGCTCATCAAGCTTGTGGACTGGATGCGCACGCCGGTGGAGGAGATGCTCGAGAAGTCCCGCCGCTTTGAGGCGCCCGAGCGCATCGGCACCATGGCCGACAAGGCCCGTACGGTACTTTCGGTGTGCAACAACATGGGCGAGGGCTGGTTGCTCACGGCCGAGATGCTCGACCTGATCGACCATGGTGCGCCCAACATCATCTGCACGCAGCCCTTCGCGTGCCTGCCCAACCACGTGGTGGGCAAGGCCGTGATCAAGGAGCTGCGCCGCCAGCATCCCGAGAGCAACATTGTCGCGGTGGACTACGACCCCGGTGCGTCCGAGGTCAACCAGCTCAACCGTATTAAGCTCATGATCAGTGTGGCCAAGGAGAACATGCGCGCCGGCAAGGGCTTTAAGCTCGAGAAGGTGGCGCCGCTCGCGATGGACGAGGTCACCGGCCAGATGCGCGCCCACGACGGCTGCGTGAGCTGCGGGCCG
>UQNH01000112.1:0-4606 GCA_900542365.1 uncultured Collinsella sp.
GCGCGTGCCGTCAGCGATGCCCGCGCCGATTTGAGCGCTGCCAACGCCGCTGTTGCGGCAGCGCAGGACGCCGTGGCCGCCAAGTCTGGCGAGTTCGACATTGCCAAGGGCAAGGTGGCTGCTGCCAAGCGCGCACTGGACGCCGCTCGTGCCGGTGTTGGCGACAAACGGGATGCACTTGCCGCGGCCCAGGATGAGCTAGCGGCGTACTCAGCCGATATCGCCGCTGCTCAGCGTGCGTTTGATGCGGCGTCGTCTGCACTCGAAAGCGCGCGTACCAATCAGCGCGAGGCGGAGGCCGAACTTCTTGCCACCCAAGGCGATGCCGATCAGGCAGGCATCGATGCTGCTGCCACTCAGGTGGAGCTCGATATGGCGCAGCGGGCTGCAAGCGATGCCGACGCCGTCGTGGCAACGGCTCAGGCAAAATCTGATGCAGCTGCCGCCCGCGCCTCTCAGCTTAAGAATGCCGCCGCAGCACTTGCCAAGGCCACTGGGGACAAAGCGACTGCCGATGCCGCGCTCGATGCAGCGGCGATGGCCGTGAGCGATGCCGAGTATGACGTGGTGGAGGCTGACGATGCCGTGGTGGATGCGACTGTCGCGCGCGACGCCTCTGCCGCCGCGGTTGCCCGCCTGCGCAGAATCAATATTGCCGAAGCCATTGTCAACGGCAGCACTGACGATGCGGACGAGGTACTTAACGCCAAGATCGCTGCGGCCCACGATGCCGCCGAGCGTGCCGCGACCGCCAAGGCCGAGCTCGATGCCGCCGTGGCTGCGACGGATGCCGTGGCGCCGGCATACTTGGAGGCGCTTGCAAACTACACCGCCGCCAAGGCCGAGCTCGACCAAGCTATTGCCGAGCTCAACGCCGAGATTGCTCGCCAAGAGGCCGCCGAACGCGGGAATGGCGAGCAGGCTCAGACCGCTACGCAGGTGACGTACCAGGCCAAACATGCGGTGGCAACAACCGAGATTGCGACGCAGCAGACGGCGATGCCTGCCACGGGCGATGCGTTCGACCTGCTGGGCGAGACCTTCGTTATCGGCGGCACGGTCCTGGTAGCCGCCGGTGTCTTCCTGTCCGATAAACGCCGCCAGCTGATTCGTTAGGGACAGAAGGGACTGCGGGCCATTTTCGGCGCGTACCGGGGGGGGGGGGGTGATGAGGCTCCATGCGGCGCGCGCCGCATTGTTCTTTAAGAGCGATTAAGGAGGGACATATGCAAATTAGGGGAGAGGCCGCGATCGTCTGTGGATTCATGGCGGGCCTGGCAACGGGGCTGCTGTTCGATGGATGTTTCGACAGCTATATCAATCGGTTCTGCGATTCTGGTTTTTCGAGAGGCAAGCCTTGGAAAACAGCGTCGGCTCATCGAGAAGCGACCGCGCCCATCGAGCCCCGCAGTGTGGATACCTCAAAAATCAAGGTAATCGTTACCAAGAACGGCAAGATTTACCACCGTTCTACGGGATGCAAAAGCCTTCCTCAAAACGCCATTAAAACAAGCGTGCCATTGGCGACCGCGCTCAAACGAGGCAAGATGCCCTGCCCAACATGCTGCCCGCCAACAGTGTGCTCGATCTAGTTTTTTGGGTGTTTGATCCGTTTGGATGGAAGAACGAAGGGTAAGCCCTAAGGGATGCAGATGCCGGCCCGGCCTGCAATTTCTGCCATCGATTTGTCCAGAGTCGCACAGCACGGAGGTGTTGCTTGATGTCCATTTTCGTTACCGGAGACGTTCACGGTGTTGCCGAGTACGGGGCGAGCCGCTTCTCGTCGCGCGTTTGGCCATTGGGTCGAACGCTGGCGCGCGATGACGTGGTGATCGTTGCCGGCGACTTTGGCTTTATATGGAGCGGCTCGAACACCGACAAATACTGGCTCGACTGGTTTGAGTCCAAGCCCTGGACCACGTGCTTTGTCGACGGTAATCACGAGAATCACCATTTGCTGGCGGGGCTGCCGATCCGAGAGTGGAACGGGGGCCTCGTTCACGAGGCTCGCCCACATGTGCTGCACCTGATGCGCGGCGAGGTGTTCGACATCGCGGGGAACACGGTGCTCGCCATGGGTGGCGCCGCGAGCCATGACAAACAGTGGCGCCGGGAGGGAAAGACGTGGTGGCCCGAGGAAATGCCGAGTGAGAGCGAGGTGGAATACTGTCGCGCCTCGCTCGATCGTGTGGGCTGGAAGGTCGACTATGTTGTGACTCACGAGGCGCCGGTCGATTTGGCAGACGAGCTGTGCATGGAGTGCAATCGCGAGTTCTACGACGATTCGCTGCAGGCCTTTTTGGGCGAGCTCGACGGGCGACTCGACTACCGCACCTGGTTCTTTGGCCATTACCATGACGATGAATGGCGCGATGAAAAGCATCGCCTTATCTACCAAGATATCGTGCCAATCGAGGCGCGACGTACCGATGGGTAGGGTGGGGCGACGAGTGGAAATTCTGAGCAAGATCGTTAGGAGGCTCCATGATCTGGTTTACCAGCGATACACACTTTGGACACGAGAACATGCTGCGGCTCGCCGACAGGCCTTGGTCGACTGTTGCGCAGATGAACAACGCCATGGTCGCGAGCATTAATAGTAAAGTCGCTGTGGACGACGAGCTTTACATTTTGGGTGACTTTAGCTTTAAGATGACGGTCCAAGAGGCTTACGAGCTGCGCAAAAGCATTGCATGCAAGCGCGTCCATCTGCTGCCCGGCAACCACGACAAAGATTGGACGCAGCCTGCGGTAGCGGGCGCTTTTATCGTCGAGCCACCCATTTGCGTGCTCAAGATCGACCGCCAAAAAATCGTGCTGAGCCACTATCCCATGGCCGACTGGCAGGGCATGTCGCACGGCAGTTGGCATCTGCACGGGCATATCCACAGCGGCGGTTGCGCGTATAACGAGTTCAACCGCAGGCAGGGGCTGCTGCGCTATGACGTGGGCGTGGACGCCAACGGCTACACCCCGGTGAGCCTGGAGGAGCTCAAATCGTGGTTTGCGCAGGTCGACGAGCCAGTGTGTTGCGTTAAATGGCCGTGGTGGGTTAACGCCACGGGCGACGAGCAGGTCGAGCGCGATCTCGAAGCCTATAAGAGGGAAGTGGTGATCCGATGACGGTCTATGTGACGGGCGATGTACACGGTGGCATCGACATGCAAAAGCTGCGCGACTGGGAACTTGGGGATAGTCTGACGAGCAACGACTATCTCATCATCGCGGGCGACTTTGGCTTTCCGTGGGATTATTCTGCCGAGGAATGCGCCGATATCGCATGGCTCGAGTCGCGCCCCTATACGGCGCTCTTCGTCGACGGCAACCACGAGCGCTTCGATCATTGGGCGGAGCGCCCTATGGAGTTGTGGCACGGTGGACTGACACAGCGCCTATCGGATACCTCGCCCATACGGCGCCTGACGCGCGGCGAGGTCTTTGAGCTCGACGGCTCAACAATCTTTACCATGGGCGGCGCCACGAGCGTGGACAAGGAATACCGCATCCCGTATTCCAGCTGGTGGCCGCAGGAGCTGCCGGGTGAGAGCAACTTTGAGGAAGCGCGGGCAAAGCTCGACAGCGTGGGTTGGAAGGTCGACTACGTAATCACCCACACCTGCTCCACGCGCATGCTCTCGCCCACGCTCTATCCGGCACCTGGCTGGAACTACCCCGAAGTCGATCGGCTCACGGTATTTTTCGATGAGCTTGAGGACCGCCTGGATTACAAGCGCTGGTACTACGGGCATTTTCATCGGGATGCCAACCCGGCCGAGCGCCACACCGTGCTCTACGACTGCATCGTTCGCCTGGGCGACGAACTCCAACCCTGGGACGTTGCGTAGGGGCGAGTACGCATGAGCTTCGTGATGAAGCAAGGCTGGCTTGCTAAGGGATTTACTCCCAAGCTGACTTGCGCTTGAGTAGCGTGTTCGTGGCTTCAGGTATAGGGGAGTCAAGTATTTCGCAAAACGCGTCGAACCCCTCTGGCGAGAGATGGGTTGTTGATACTTTGGCAATGTCGCTATCGAGGTGCTCGTCAGGGTGGGC
Source organism: uncultured Collinsella sp. (assembly GCA_900542365.1). Taxonomy (GTDB): domain Bacteria; phylum Actinomycetota; class Coriobacteriia; order Coriobacteriales; family Coriobacteriaceae; genus Collinsella. Next base: position 4,051 of record UQNH01000112.1, read on the forward strand.
TGCCGTCTGTTGCATGCCTGTCCTTTCATCCATAACGATGTTCTCCCGGTGCGTGCGGATAACATCCCAGCTAAAGTGCTCGACCAGCTGCTCGGCAGAGCGCGGCGTGGTGTCCGGCGCGATGCCCGTTTGTCCGGCGAGCCAGCCCAGCAGCGCTTCGGGCGTGCCAAAGCGGGCGCGGAGTTCGCCCAGGTCCAGATCGCGGTCTCGTTTGGAAAGGCGGCGGCCGTCCGGTGCCATGAGCAGCGGAATATGTGCGTAGTGCGGCGTGGGCAGTCCCAACAGGTGCTGCAGATAGATCTGGCGCGGCGTGGACCCCAGCAGGTCGCATCCGCGCACGACCTCGGTGACGCCCATGGCGGCGTCGTCGACCACCACGGCTAGCTGATAGGCAAATACGCCGTCGCTGCGACGGACCAAAAAGTCGCCGCACTCGGTGGCGAGCGCCTCGCATTGGGCGCCGTACGTGCGATCCACAAATTCGATCACGTCGTCTGCGAGGTCGTCGACGGTGGGCACGCGCAGACGTGTGGCCGGGGCGCGCAGGGCGCTGCGG
>UQNH01000113.1:0-4595 GCA_900542365.1 uncultured Collinsella sp.
TGACAATTACCGCACCGACGGGGCCGCCGCGCCGTCTGCGCCATGGGAATCCGAGCAGGTTCCCTACGACGATGCCATGGTTGGCGGTTTTGTTGCCGATGCTGGTGGGGACGATCTGCCTCCGTTCGACGTGCCGGGTGCGGCGTCCGCGCCCAAGTCCGCTGCAACTGCCCCCAAAGAGGAGGACGCTCCTGCAGCTCCCTGGGAGTCCAACTCCGGTGCGGGCGGCCCCTTCGGCCATCAGGGTGCAGCCCCGAGCATCCCGCAGACCGAGGACGAGGCCAAAGCCCTCATCCGCAGCGTCTTCGGCCAGTCCACCATCTTCAAGCCGGTGGAGTAGCTGCGCAGGCGGGTATACTGCTCAAGAAGAGAACCCCTTGCCCGGGCGCATCTGTATTTCGGACATGTGCAACGTGGTGCCGCGTATATCGCATTCGAGCAGACAGGCGCGTGACGGTCGGCCTAGGATGCTGAGGTCGATACGATACGTCGCATGGCTGTCCGTGTACTCGACTTGCTCGGCGTTGACGGTTGCTCCGATTGTAAATAAAGAGCCCAGTTCGGCATCGACAATCTTGGAGTCCTTTATCTTGACCTTGAACTCTTGGTAGAGGGACGGGCTGTTGTAGTAAATGGTTCGGGTTCCGTCGGTGCATTCATCGGTCGTCTCCCATTTGACGACGGGCTGGTCCGAGCTGGCTATCAGCAGTTCTGCTCCAAAAGCTATGGCATGGGTGATGATAACCAGTAATACCCAGACGACAAAGAGATAGAGAACCACATATGCAACGGGGTGTTTTGAGCGGATGTTTTGGAGTACGGCTGGGACATTCACGAGGGCACCTCCAAATCGTCATCTATGACAATCAAATTATACCCAGCCGCCATGCGTGCCGCCTCGAGCAGCGGCTCGGCATTTTGCCATGTAGCCTTGTAGCCCTACGCATAAACTGCCTGGTTCCAGCTCTGCTAGATGTAGCTTGAGATAATTATGCAACCTTGCATAATTCGACCTTGCATAATCTTGGGCGTGCGTCACGCTCAAGGACATGTATATCGACTGAGGTAGCGTGTCCGCCCCGCTTGCTTGCCCCGCGCCGTGGTACGATTTTTGAGTTTGAAAGTCCCGTCGCGCTCCGGCTGCCCTTGCAGCTTGTCGCGCGGCCGCACGTAAAGGAGCCATCATGGCCGGTATGAACATGCAGCAAATGATGAAGCAGGCTCGCAAGATGCAGGAGCAGCTTGCCGCCGCGCAGGAAAACCTTAAGTCCCAGACCGTCGACGCCTCTGCCGGCGGCGGCATGGTCAAGGTGACCGTTAACGGCGAGATGGAGCTCGTCAACCTCACCATCGACCCCGATGCCCTCGATCCCGAGGACGTCGATATGCTGCAGGACATGATCATGGCTGCCGTCAACGAGGCCGTCCGCGGTGTCAACGAGCTCGCCAACAAGCAGATGGGCGCCATCACCGGCGGCCTCAACATCCCGGGCATGCCGTTCTAAGACACGCATATATATGAGTGTCAACCATAGTCTGCAAAAATTGCTCGATGAGCTGGGCCGTCTGCCGGGCATTGGTCCCAAGTCGGCCCAGCGCATCGCCTATTACCTGCTCGAGGCCGATGCCGAGGAGGCGCGCCGCCTGGCCGAGGCTATCCTGGAGGTTAAGCAGGAGGTTCACTTTTGCAGCCGCTGCTTTAACTACGCCACGGCCGACGAGTGCTCCATCTGCCAGGATTCGATGCGCGATACCACTCGCATTTGCGTGGTGGGCGAGCCGCGCGATGTCCAGGCGATTGAGCGCACGGGCAGCTACCACGGTCTCTACCACGTATTGGGCGGCGTGATCAGTCCCATGGACAAGATTGGTCCCGAGCAGTTGCACATTCGTGAGCTGCTGGCACGCTTGGGCCACGAGGACATCCACGAGGTCATCATCGCCACCAACCCCAATATCGAGGGCGAGACCACGGCGAGCTACCTGGCCCGCACTATCAAGCCGCTGGGCGTTGAGGTATCGCGTCTGGCGAGCGGCCTTCCCGTGGGCGGCGACCTGGAGTATGCCGACGAGCTTACGCTTGGGCGCGCCATCGAGGCCCGTCGCACGATTTAGGTGGCGAGCCTGCTCCTGCCGTATGTCTTCATCGCGACGCACGGGGTAGCCATAATTTCCCCGTGCGACTGTAAGTTTGTTGTGCAACAAAGATGCTTTGTATCCGCTTATCGCATGGATGCTTCCACTCGCATCCTTAATTTGCCCATTCGTTGCGCAACCTTTTGGGTTCGCTGATACACTCAAATATGGATTCGAATGAATGCGCCGCTCCCGAGCGGCGTGTTTTTGTTGGAGGAGAACGCATGCGGCCCGGTGGCACTCAGACAAAGCGCGGCGCCGCGGTGCGCATGCGACGCCGACTGGGCTTGGCGCCGCGGGCGTACGCACTGCTGTCTTGCTCGCTGGTGCTGGTCATAGCTGGCGTTTCTGCCTATGGCATGACCGTGCCGTCCATGATGCAGGCACATGCCGCACGCGAACCGCGCGTGGGGCATGAGGTCAAAAGTGACCTGGGGACCACGACTGGATATGCTTGGGCAAGTGTGGTCGCGCATATTGTGTTTGGCACCGGCGACGCGGACGGCGCCGAGGCCCCGGACAACGAAGTCACGCTTGCCAATGGCAAAACCATCGTGCTCACCAACACCAAGATCATCGATCGGTTGTCCAACAATAGCGTGGCGGCAACGGTGAATAAGGTCGAGCAGCAGAAGGAGCAGGACGCCCAGCAGTCCGGAAAGCCCGGTAGCTCGGATACTTCTGGCTCCGGCTCGGATTCGTCGAGTTCGGGCGGCGGCTCTGGGTCGGGTTCCTCTGCCGGAGGGTCTGGAAACGGCGGCTCGACGGGCGGCAACACTGACAACGATGCAAACTCCGGTGGCCTTTCCGCTGCTGAGGAAGAGAGCATTCACAGTTGGCTTGTAACCAAGTACAACATGCTCGACGGCTATGTTTCTCGCGCCAATGACGTGGTTTCGACCTATAACTCTACGGGAGATCCCAGGCCGTGCGACAGCCTGGTCGGGGAGATGTTTGTCATTCGAGCCGAGTTTGGTCGTCAGACATTCTCGCCCCGGTCAAAGTGGTATCAGCAGTATGCCAATCTGTGGGGCTGTTACACCAACCTATGTCAATGGGTCGGCCATTACGGCGATGATGACGTCGCGCTCGGTAACTTCAACAATAACGTGGCGGCGCTTGCCCTATGATGACCGATCTTGCATCCACCACACCACAATCGCTCGGTCGCGATCCCATGGTCGGCTTGCGCCTGGCGCGTGTCGACGGGTTTGAGCCGGCCATTGCGCTCGGTCAGGACGAACTGCCTGCCTATCTGCGTCGTTTTACGATGCTGTTTGCCGACGATGCCACCATGCGCCGTGGCGGTATCGGCCGCGTGACGCGTGCCGTCAACGCCCAAGGCGAGGCCGTAGCACTCAAACAGCTCATCTTGCCGACGCGCGATGAGTTTGACGACGATGCCGCCCATGAGGCGCTGGTCGCCAAGTTCAAAGCGGCATTTCGCGAGGAATATGAATGCCATCGCGCCCTTTCGGGCCTTAAGGGCTTTCCCCGTCTCTATGGCTGGGGCGAGGTCGACGGTGTGCCTGCAATTGTCATGGAATGGGTCGAGGGCGAGACGCTTGCCCGCTTGCGTTCGCGACTTGCCGTGGATGATGCCGGACGCCTGTCGCCGCTTGTGGCGGCGCGTCTGGGTCGCGACCTGTTCGATCTGCTCTGCCGTATGAGCCTGGTGGGCGAGGGCTTTGTCCATCGCGATATCTCGCCCGCTAATATTATGGTGCGTACGGCGCGTCTACCGCTTGACCGGCAGCTTGCCGAGGGCACCTTTGACCTGTGCCTGATCGACTTTGGCTCGTCGCTGGCGCTTGAGCCTGCGTCGGCCGTGGCCGGTACCGGCGGCAAGGCGTCGTTTACGGAGCGCTATGCCACGCTGCGTCGCGCGACGGTTGCCTACGCCCCGCCCGAGATGCTCACCGACGATATTCCCGACCTGCGCGCTTTGCGTATGTCGCCGGCGATCGACGTCTATGCCGCGGCAAGCACGGTTTACGAGCTCATTGCCGGCGTCGCGCCATACGAAGCCGCGCCGAGCGCTTCGGGCACCTCGGGTTCGCGCAAAAAGACGCGCGACATCGCCAGCCCCTACCGTCTCAAGATGGACACGCGGCCCGACTATCCCATTGGTGCCCATGCGCCCGGTTGCGATTTGACTCAGCTGCTTCGTCGTGAGCCCGATGTGGCGCTCGCCGCGGCCGAGCAGGCCCAGCAGCTGGGGCTTGAGCCGGATTCCGAGGAGCTACGCGATGCGCTGGCGTTTGTCGATGCCCAGCTGTTCGACGTGGTGATGGCCTGTCTGTCCAGCCATCAAAAAGATCGTCCCGAGCCGGCGGCGGTCGAGGCGGCGCTCTCGGCGTTTTGTGACCACTATGCGCAAAATGTCGGTCGTTCGCTCCGCGGCGAGCCGCTCGCGCCGTGCCCCATGGATGCGTCTGGCCGCGCGGTTCGTCGCGCGC
>UQNH01000114.1:0-4512 GCA_900542365.1 uncultured Collinsella sp.
ACGGAGAGCACATTAAGTGCTCTCCGGCTCGTGCGGAACTCGCGATCGACCTTATGCCCCGCCCCTCGGGACTAAGGATACATGGTAGAGGCGCATGTGCTCCAAAATTCATTGGCTGCTGACGTTGCGTATGCCCATATCGAAATATCTTCACCACCGGATTAATAAAAAAGAAGTACCGGTTGGGGCCGGTACTTCTTTTGGTGCATCGTTATGTGGTTGCAGCTTTTGCCGTTGGCTTACAGGCCGCAGGCTGCTTTGAGTTCTTCGACTCGATCGGTTTTCTCCCAGGTGAAGTCGGCGTCTTCTCGGCCGAAGTGACCGTAGGCTGCCGTCTTTTCGTAGATGGGGCGACGCAGGTCAAGGTCGCGGATGATTGCGCCCGGGCGCAGGTCGAAGGTCTTCTCTACGGCCTCGACGATCTTGTCCTCGGCAACATGCGCGGTACCGAAGGTGTCGACCATGATTGAGAGGGGCTTGGAAACGCCGATGGCGTAGGCGAGCTCGACTTCACAGCGGTCGGCCAGACCGGCGGCGACCACGTTCTTAGCGACCCAGCGCGCGGCATACGCGGCGGAGCGGTCAACCTTGGTGCAGTCCTTGCCGCTAAAGGCGCCGCCGCCGTGACGGCCGTAGCCGCCGTAGGTGTCGACGATGATCTTGCGGCCGGTGAGGCCCGTGTCGCCCATGGGGCCGCCCACGACAAAGCGACCGGTGGGGTTCACGTAGATGTCCGCGTTGTCCCACGGCATGTTCTCGGCGGCCATGACCGGGGTGATGACGTGTTCGATGAGGTCGGCCTTGATCTTGCCCATGTCCTCAATCTCGGCGGCGTGCTGCGTGGAGATGACGATGGTCGTGACCTCCACGGGCTTACCTTCCTCGTAGCGCACCGTGACCTGGGTCTTGCCGTCGGGGCGCAGGTAGGGCAGGGTTCCGTCATGGCGCACGGCAGCCAGGCGCTCGGCCAGGCGGCTTGCCAGGTAGTGCGGCATGGGCATGAGGGTCTTGGTCTCGTTGGAGGCATAACCGAACATCATGCCCTGGTCGCCGGCGCCGATCAGGTCGATCGGGTCGGTGGTAGCGCCGGTCTGGGTCTCGAAGGACTCGTCAACGCCCTGGGCGATATCGGGCGACTGCTCGTGGATGAGGCTCATAACGCCGCAGGTGTCGCAGTCAAAACCGAACTTGGCGCGGTTGTAGCCAATGCGGCGGATGACGCCGCGGGCGATTTCCTGTACGTCGACGTAGGCCTGGGTGCGAATCTCGCCGGCGACGATGACGGTGCCGGTGGTCACGAGGGTCTCGCAGGCGCAGCGGACGTTCTCCACGTTGGCAGGCACGCCGTTGGGGGCGATGTAGCCCTGCTCCTGGAGCTCTATTTCTTTGGCGAGGATTGCGTCGAGGACGGCGTCACTGATCTGGTCAGCGATCTTATCGGGATGACCTTCGGTCACCGACTCCGACGTAAAAACAAAGGACCCGTGTTGGGGTGGAATGGAACGAAGTTCTTCTGACATGATTGTCCTTTCAAAAACGTGTCCCGGCGACCGTTACCATTCCGCCGGGCTCTCTATGCAAGGGCACATCATAGCGCGTAAATCAAACATTCACACCCTTTCCGCACCTACTCATTGGGGACAGACTTAAATGAGCAGCCTTGCCTAAGTGCCGACAGGTTGCCCAAAGATTGGTCATTTAAGTCTGTCCCCAATGACTGGGTCGGTGCCCTTTGTGCGGAGGTGGGCATTGTTGCTTTATACTGGTGCGGTTAGACATCCATCCTGCAATCGAGGAGATTTCCATGGCATCAGACGTTCGCGTCCGCTTTGCACCCTCACCGACGGGCAAGCTGCACATCGGCGGCGCCCGCACCGCTATCTATAACTGGGCTTTCGCCCGTGCTAACGGCGGCACGTTCATCCTGCGCATCGACGACACCGATCCCACCCGTTCCACCGACGAGAACACGCAGATCATCCTGCGCGCCATGCGTTGGCTGGGCCTGGACTGGGACGAGGGTCCCGAGGTGGGCGGAGACTTTGGCCCCTATGCCCAGACCGAGCGCCTGGACCTGTACAAGCAGGCTGCCCAGAAGCTTTGGGACGAGGGTAAGGCCTATCCCTGCTTCTGCACCAAGGAGCAGCTCGACGCCGATCGCAAGGCCGCGCAGGAGCGCAAGGATCCCTTCCAGGGCTATCAGCGCCGTTGCCGCGATCTTGATCCCGAGGAGGCCCGCCGTCGCATCGAGGCCGGCGAGTCCTACGTCCTACGCATCAAGGTGCCCGAGGACCGCGGCGACGTCGTCATCCACGATGCCGTCCACGGCGAGGTGACCTTCGACGCCAAGGAGCTCGACGACTTTGTGATCTTCCGCTCCGATGGCACGCCCACGTACAACTTTGCGACCGTCGTCGACGACGCCATGATGAAGATCACCCATGTCATCCGCGGCGACGACCACCTGTCCAACACCCCGCGTCAGGTCATGGTCTACGAGGCCCTCGGCGCGCCCGTGCCCACGTTCGCCCACATCTCCATGATCCTGGGCGCCGACGGCAAGAAGCTCTCCAAGCGCCATGGCGCCACCTCGGTGGAGGAGTACCGCGACGCCGGCTACCTTTCCGACGCCTTCGTCAACTACCTGGCGCTGCTCGGCTGGTCGCTCGACGGCGAGACCACAATCATCCCGCGCGATGTCCTGGCCAGCAAGTTCTCGCTCGACCGCATCTCCAAGAACCCGGCGACCTTCGACCCAAAGAAACTCGACTGGGTCAACGCCGAGTACATCAACGGCATGTCCGATGCCCAGTTTGCCGACGAGATCATGGTCCCCGAGCTGCACGAGGCGGGTCTCATCGAGGGCAACGTCGAGTACGGCGAGGACTGGATCGACGCGCTTGCCGCAATCGTCAAGCCGCGCACCAAGATGCCGGCCGACGCCGTGACCGTCGCCGCTCCCATCTTCGCTACGGTCGAGACGCTCGAGTATGACGAGAAATCCGTTAACAAGGGCCTGGCTAAGGAAGGCATGGGCGTCATTCTGGATGCCGCCAAGGCCGCGCTCGAGGGCGTGGACAAGTGGACTGCCGTGGCCATCGACGCCGCGCTTGAGCCGCTGCCCGAGCAGATGGACCTTAAGAAGCGCGTGGTGTTCCAGGCCGTGCGCGTCGCCGTCTGCGGCAACATGGTGAGCCCCCCGCTGGGCGAGACCATGGCGCTCGTCGGCCGCGACGACTGCCTGGCACGCATCGACCGCGCCCGCACGATGGCGCTGTAACAGCTGCGTAAACGCATGTATCCGAGCCCCGCTCACCACGAGTGGGGCTCTTGTTTCTAAAGACGTATGGGATGGGAGGTACAGAGACCATGGCCGAGCAACTGTCACTGTTTGGTTCGCCTGAACCGGAGGAAGCTCCGAAGTCTGCGGCCCCTGCCGCCGCCCCGGCGCAGCCCGATTTCGCACCCGAACCCATCGCCGCCTACTCGAGCGTGGTTCTCGACATCCCGACCCGTGCGCTGTCCGAACCGTTTGCCTATGGCATTCCGCAGTCACTCGCCAACGATGCCCAGATCGGCTCCACCGTTCTAGTTCATTTTGGCAATCGTGCCGCCGCAGGCTACATCGTTGATATTGCACCCGAGCTGGGCGACCTGCAAGGTAACGACGCTCTCGATCCCGCGCGCATCAAGCCTATCGAGGCCATCCTCAGCAAACCGCTCTTTGGCGCCGAGGCCGCCCGCATTGCGCGTTGGATGAGCCGCGAGTATGTCGCGACGCTTTCCGAATGTCTGCGTCTGTTTTTGCCCCCGGGTGGCAGCCCGCGCGTGGTCAAGGGCGACGACGGCGTGTGGACGGTTGAACGTCCCGCCGTCAAGCCCATCCAAAACCGTTGGGTCATGCTTACGCCCGAGGGCTTCGACTATACGCCGCCCAAGACCGCGGTCCGCCAGCGCCAACTCATCGAGGCGCTCCAGTGTGGTCCTGTCACGACGCGCGACCTCAACCTTCTCTATAACAGTATGTCGGCGACCATCAAGGCGCTCGAAAAGCGCGGCGTCGTGGTGGTTGAGGAGCGCCGTGCGTGGCGTGGCTGCAGCGAGCAGACCACGCTGTCCTCGGCAAACGGCAAGGCCCCGGTCTCCCTTACCAACGGCCAGCAACAGGCACTCGCGCAGATTGAGCGCGCCCGCCTTGACGCTCATGGCGACGTGGTGCTGGTCGACGGCGTCACCGGCTCCGGCAAAACCGAGGTCTACCTCTCCGCCATCGAGCGCGTACTCGCAGCCGGTCGCTCTGCCTGCGTGCTGGTGCCCGAGATTTCGCTGACGGCCCAGACCGTCGGCCGCTTCCGTTCGCGCTTTGGCGAGACGGTCGCCGTGTTCCATTCGCGGCTTTCGGCCGGCGAGCGCCTGGACCAGTGGGATATGGTTGCCAGCGGTGCGGCCCGCGTGGTCGTCGGCGCACGTTCGGCGCTCTTTTGCCCGCTTGGCGACCTGGGCCTCATCATC
>UQNH01000115.1:0-4477 GCA_900542365.1 uncultured Collinsella sp.
ACGCGCATAAAGAAAGCCTCCCATTTCTCATGTCCAAGAAATGGGAGGCAGTTCACAGGGGCAGCGGGCTTAAACACTACTCGTATCCTACCCTAAAGACGCCTATGACCAGCGCTTATAGTTTGCACATGACACGCCGACGGCCTCGAGCGCCTTGGCGGCGATGTGATGCACCGCGTCATCGAGCGTGGCGGGGCCGTTGTAAAACGTAAGCATGGGCGGCATGAGCATGACGCCCGGCACGCGCGCCAGGCGCGCCATGTTGTCGATGTGAATGGCGCTGAAGGGCGTCTCGCGCACCATGAGCACCAGGCGGCGCTGCTCTTTCATCTGAACATCGGCCGCGCGCAGCAACAGGTTTTCGCTGTAGCCACTCGCGATGCCGGCGAGCGTCTTCATGGAGCAGGGCGCCACGATCATGCCGTCGACCGGATAGGTGCCGCTTGCGATGGCGGCGCCGATGTTCTTGTTGTCGTAGACCACATCGGCATGGCACGCAAACTCGTCGAGCGTCATGCCGAGCTCCTGCTCGATGGTAATCTCTCCCCCGCGCGTGACGACAAGCGCCGACTCGGCACCGGCCTGACGCAGGCATTTGAGGCACTCAAGGCCCAGCGCGGCACCGCTGGCGCCAGACACGCCAACGACAATGCGACGGGGACGGACAGAAGACTCAGGCATGACAACTCCTTAACTACTTGGTAGGGCTACTTACTAGAAAGCAATCTCCTTGGCCCACTTGTCCTTGTCGATCTCCATGAACTGCGAGCGAATGAAATTCTTCTTGAGGTCGAACGGAACCGTGCAGTCGAAGATGGCCTTGCAGGCGATGCCGTGCTCGCGAATCGTGGGGTCGAACGCGGGGTCGTTGGACGGGTCGAGCACGTGGCAGTGGCAGCCGGGGATGGTGATGAGGTCGACGTCGGCCTGGAAGCGCGTGGTCATGGCCCACATCACGTCGCTCATATCAAAGATGTCGACATCCTCGTCAACCAAGATCACATGCTTGAGCTCGGAGAATGCCGAGAAGGCGAGCATGGCGGCGTTGCGCTGACGGCCCTCGTCATTTTTGCTCGACTTCTTAAACTGCATGATGGCAACGAACTTGCCGCCGCCGCAGGGTGCAGCGTGGACGTTGAGCAGGCGACCCGGGATAGCGGTCTCGACCATCTTGTAGATGGAAGCCTCGGTGGGGATACCGGCCATGGACACGTGCTCGTGCGAAGGGCCGATGCAGCTCTCCATAATGGGGTTGACACGCGTGGTGACGGCGGTGATCTTGATCACCGGGCAGACCCTGGCGCCGCCGGTGTAGCCGGGGAACTCGGGCATGGCGTAGCCGTGGCCGTTGACGTCCTCGTTGATGGTCTCGTCGTGCATGAGGTAGCCCTCGAGCACGTACTCGGCATTGGCGATGCACTTCTGCGGAACGGTGACGCAGTCGGCAAGCTCGACAGCGTGGCCGCGCAGGGCACCGGCAATTTGCAGCTCGTTGAAGCCGAGCGGTGTGGTGGGAGCCTCAAAACCGCAGCACATGTACACGGCGGGGTCCAAACCGATGGAGATGGAGATGGGCATGTCTTCGCCGCGCTGGCAGTACTCGTCAAAGAACGCGCCCAGGTGACGGCTGCCGGGGGTAATCCACATGGCAAGCTTATCCTTGTCGACGCAGGAGAAGCGGTGGATGGTCACGTCGGACTGGGAGCCGTCGGGGCTCGTGCCGTAGGCGAGGCCCATGGTGATGTAGGGGCCGCCGTCGACGGGCGTGTTGGTAGGAGCGGGAACGATCTTGCGCAGGTCAAAGCCCTCGTCGGTCGCCTTGTACACGACCTCTTGGCAGTCGACGTGCGCACCCTCGGCGATCTGCTCGGGCGCGATCAGGTTCTCGAAGCGCTTGCCGATCTCGAGGCCCAGGTGCTCCTCGTCCAGGTCGAGCAGGGCGGCAACGCGCTTGCGGCTGGCAAGCATGCCGATGCAGACCTTGGCATCGTCAAAGCCCTTGACGTTGTTGAAGACCATCGCCGAACCCTCTTTGGTCGGGCGCATAACGGTGCCGCCGGCGCCGACGTGACGGTAGACGCCCGAGACCTCGGCGTCCGGGTCGACCTGAGTGTCGGTCTCGAGCAGCTGGCCCGGCATCTCGCGCAAAAAGTCGAGCGCGGAGCGCAGGTCGTGGATCTGGGAAGCATCGGTAGTGGACATAGCGTGCTCCTTTCGGGAGAGTGTCCGGCGGCGGGAGTGCCGCCGGCTTGGTAACGTAATGGGGCCGCAGCGCTCATAGATGGGGCGCTCGGGCACTCGCAGTTCAAGCACTCGGCTAATTACAGCCAAGCACTCGACTGCTTACATCAGGCCAAAGAGGTGGAACCAGGCGGCCTCGACCAGCACGACGATAAAGACGACCGCAGTGAGGGGAATGCCCATGCGCATAGCCTCTTTGGAGGTGTAGCCGCCAGCGTCCTTGCCCTCGCCGATAAGGATCGGCAGGTTATGGAACGGCAGGATGTAGTGGATGTTGATGGACGTAAAGACGATGAGCGCCACGGCGAGCGGGCTCACGCTGGAGCCGGCCGCAAAGCTGATGAACGCCGGCACGCACACGCCGAGCACGGCCATGACCGAGCCCATGAACATGTGGATGATCATGGAAAGCGCGGCGACGAGCAGGGCGAACAGGAAGATGTTCTCGGGCACGGAGCTGGGAAGCACGACATCGGCGATCCAGGCGTTCATGCCGGTGGCACCGCCCACGGAACCCACGGCCATGGCGGCCGTCAGGAACATGAGGGACTTGATGTCGACAGCGTTCCAGCTGGCAGGAGTGAGAACCTCGCCGATGATGGGCATGGCGAGCGCGACACCGATGGCAAGTGTCACCCAGCCGATGTAATCGCCCGAGACGGTAAGCCACAGCGCGATGGCGATGACAAGCCACACGATGGTGCGGATCTCCTTGACGGAGAGCTTGCCGAGCGCGGCCTGCTTGGCCACGATCTGCTCGCGATCGTAGACGAGCTCCTTGCTGGGCTTAAAGAGGAAGAGACCCAGGAACAGGGTGCACAGCAGCGCGACCAGCATAGGCACGCTCATGTACAGGAACCAGTCGACAAAGGACGGGCTCATGCCGCCGGCCTCGGCGCTGTACTGCGCGACGAGCGGGTTGAGCGTGGAGTCGCCCGTCAGGAAGAACATGGAGCCCGGGGCAGCAGCGGCAAACACGAGGAAGCCGAGCTTGCCGCGGTCGTCGTCACCGTAGCCGGCGGACTCGGCAATGACCGAGACGACGGCGAGGATGAGGAAGGCGCGGGGGAACGGATGCGGGATCAGCAGCGACAGCACAAAGGTGAGCGCGAAGATTGAGATGATGAGCGACTTGGCATCGCGCACGAACTTGAGCATAAACGCATAGGTGATGCGCTCGCCCAGGCCCGACTCCTTGACCGCGCTGGCGATGAGGTAGGCGCCGATGACGAGCCACATGGTGGCTTTGGTCCACGAGCTAAACGTGGAGGCGACCGTCGCCGAGATGCTCGCGGCACCCGTGTCGTCCACGCACACCTTGAACAGAACGAGCAGCGCGCAATAGAGCAGGCCCACAAAGCCCGGCTGTGCCACGCCACACGCCCAGAACACCACCGTGGCAAGCGTCAACGCCAGACAGGTCTGACCGCCGGCCGTAAGCTCGACCGTCGAGCTCAGCTCCACCAAAGGAAGAAACTTCACCAGCAAAAAGACAACGATACCCAGCACAAAGCCAATTTCGCGCTTGGTGATCTTGAACGCCTTCTTTTCCGCTTCCATCTCCCCACCTTTCTTGTTGGGGGCGCTCCGGATTCGCGGCCACGTTGCCACTTAAAAAGGGGCGCCCGTTATCGGACACCCCTTACGTTGCGCTGTGTTGTGGCAATACAGTCAAGCGGATTTTTTTGGATGAGAAGCGATCCCCTGGACAAAAACCATCACAACATTCGACGCTTTTCCTCGTTTTCGAGATTTTCGTCGAATGTTGCGACGGTTTGGATGTGGCAACGGGACTGTCTTTTTTCACATAGCAAGGGCTGTGCGGATGGAGGGGACCTCCAGAGCCTCGCGGAGCCAGGGGGCCAGCTGCTCGGGGTGACCCTGCAGATAGCCTTTGAGCTCGGAGGGCGCCACGCGGCGCACCTCCGAGATCTCCTCTTGGTTGATATGCAGCTCGCCCGGCTCAACATGGGCTACGAACACCTCGCACCATTCGCACTCGCAGCGGCCGTCGCCGTGGTCCTCGCGGTACACCACGTGTCCGAGGTGCTTGAGCTGATCGGGCTCGCGCGTGATGCCAAGCTCTTCGTTGATGCGACGTGCCGTGGCGGCCGCGACGTCTTCCCCGGGGAGCGGATGGCCGGCACAGCCATCGGCCAGCACCCCGCCCCACAGGCGTTTGAGCGGGCTGCGACGACAGAGCAGCAGGCGCGCGTCTTCGCCCTGGCCCTCGACC
>UQNH01000116.1:0-4263 GCA_900542365.1 uncultured Collinsella sp.
CCACGGCCCTCGCTGCTTCCCCGGCGGCGCCGGCCTCCGCAGGCGACGTGCCGACAATCGGGCACCAGCACAGCGATGTTTCCCGTGAAACCATGGCACCGTTGCCGACCGCGGCGGCGACGTCAACGAACGCACCCGTCACGCACATGCCCATCGCTCACGACGCAACGACGGGCGCGGATTCGGGCATTGCAATCAAGAACACGCTCTCGGCCGATGATTTTCGTCGCATGATGAACCAGATGAAGGGCGGAGCGCCAACTAAATCCACGCAAGCTGCGACCCCCGCTTCACCCATGCCAGCACCGACCGCGCCGGCCGAACAGAATACGGATGGAGCCCCGCTCGCCGCGAACTCAAAATTTACCTTTGAGAACTTTGTCTACGGCCCCGAGAACAGCCATGCCTATCGCTCGGCACTCAAGTTTGCCGCCCTCGCGGACGAGCGGGGCACGTGCACATCACTGTTCATCTACGGCAAATCGGGCCTGGGCAAGACGCACCTGCTGCTTGCCATCAAAAACGAGCTCGCCGAAAAGTCGCCCGAGATCAAGGTCAAGTATGCCAACTCCCAGGCATATCTGGACGACCTGATGACCGAGTTCGACCGCCAAAAGAAGAGCAACGCCCCCATCATGCAGGCGTACCACGGCGTGGACGTGCTCATCATCGACGACATCCAAAACATCATCGGCAAGCGCGCGAGCGTGGACTACTTTTTCCAGCTCATGGACGAGTTCATCCGCAACAACAAGAAGGTCGTCATCGCGGCAGACCGCGCCCCCAAGGACCTGAGCATGGACGAGCGTCTAACCAGCCGCTTCAACGCCGGCATGCTCTGCCTGGTCGCAGAGCCCAGCTACGAAATGAAATACAAGATCTTGCAGCGCTATTACGAGAACACCATCGTCGCCGCTCCCGAGGCAGGCGACGACTCGCTGCTGGCGGCCTATGGCGGCGACGGCGGGCACCTAACCGACGAGCACTTTAAACACATGGCCGAGGTCTCGGGCACCAACATCCGCGAACTCGAGAGCTTTTGCGAGCGCTGCGCCGGCGAGGCGGGCGACCGCGAGCGCGAGGGCGGGGAGCTCACCTTTGACGATATCGACGCCATCGCCAGCCAGTACTTTGACACATCGGCCAAAAAGATCAACGTCCAGACGGTTCAGTCCGTCATCGAAGAGCAGTACGGCGTGACGCACGAGGAGCTCATCGGCCCGCGTCGCAACGCCAATATCGCCAAAGCACGCCATATCGCTATCTACCTGGCCATCGAGATGTGCGAGATGACGACCACGGCGGTGGGCGCCGAATTTGGCAACCGCAACCACTCGACCGTCAGCACGAGTTACAAAAAGGTCCAGAAGATGATCCAGGAAGACCGCACCGTCACCGAAGACCTCAAGTCGCTGCGCGATAAAATTACACTGCGCTCGTAGGGAAATAGAGACACCTGTTGAAAACTTGTCGAAACCACGGGCATAAGGTGTCTAAAACCCAACCCGCGGTGATGAAAAGTTTTGCGCAGGTTTTGAACGTGGAAAACCACCCCTGTTGCACACAGGTTGCTGTCGATTCTCTTTCTTGGTCTGACCTGCGTCTTTGGGAGTAATCAACAGTTTCATCAGTGCTATTACTATTATTAAGATATTTATATCTATAGAAAGGTATTAAAAGATGAAGTTCACCGTCAGCCAGAGCTCGCTTACACAAGCCATCGGCGTCGTTATGAAGGGTGTCGCTTCGGCATCCACCCTTCCCATCCTGTCGGGCGTGCTCGTTAAGGCCCAAGACGGCATCTTGGAATTCCAGACCTCTAACTACACTATCTCGATCCGTCATCGCATCGCGGCGCATGTCGAAGAAGAGGGCGAGATGGTTATCCCCTGTAAGATGCTCTCCAATATCACCAAGACCCTCCCCGATGCCCCGGTCACCTTTGAGCTGTCCGAGCGCCAGGTGCTGATTGGTTGCGAGAAGAGCTCTTTTAGGCTGAACACGCTCGATGCCAATGACTTCCCCGAGTTTCCGGCCTATGCCATCGAGAGTGCCGTGGAGCTGCCGACCGATGTCTTGTCCGAAATGGTCGGCCGCGTGTGGCGCGTCACCTCGACCGACAAGGCTCGCCCCATCCTGGGCGGCGTGCACATGAAGGTCGAGAACAACACCGTACGCCTGGTGGCGACCGATTCCTTCCGCTTGGCCGTGTGCGATACGCAGGTCGAGACCTCGACCCTCGAGGGCTCCTTTGAGCTCAACGTTCCGGCTGACGCCTTTAACGACGCGCTGAACATCATGGCCAGCCAGGCGACCATCATGATCGGGGCTACCGACACCCAGGTCGTCTTCGAGGCCGGCAACACCACCTACGTGTCGCGTCGCATCGAGGGCGTGTACCCCAACTACAAGCAGCTCATCCCCGATTCGTGCGTGACGAGCGTCAAGATCGATGTCGCCGCCTTTAACGCCGCCCTCAAGCGCGTGGCCGTTATCGCGAGCGCCAACCCCGCCGTCAAGTTCGAGATCGATGTCGAGAACGGGCAGATGGGCCTGTCCTCCATTTCCAATGACCAGGACCTTGCGCAGGAGACGATCGATGTCGAGGCTGAGGGCGAGTCGGGTACCATCGCCTTCAACTACCACTACATCTTCGGCTGCCTCAATGCCCTGTCCAAGGAGAAGGAGATCACGCTGGAGCTCAAGAGCTACTCGCAGGCGGGCATCTTCAAGTCCTACGACAAGATCAACTACCTGTACCTGGTCATGCCGGTCCGCATCTAGCGCTGCGCCATGACCATGTTCGCCCGCGATCTTTCCGTCGCGCACTACCGCAGCTTCGATAGCTATCGCCTTGCCCTGGACGAGGGCGTGACGATACTTGCGGGACCCAACGCGGCGGGAAAGACCAATCTCATAGAGGCGCTGCAGCTGCTGACGAGCGGCGCCTCGTTTAGGCATCCGACCGCAGCCGAGCTCGTCCATGACGGCGTGGGCTCGTGCAAGATCGAGCTGAGGCTCGAGGGCGACGGCCGCGTGCTTGATATGGGATTGAGCGCGGAGGACGGTAAGCGCTCGTTTAGTCGCAACGGCAAGAGATGCTCTGCCGCCGGTGTGCGCGGGATTCTGCCGAGCGTGCTGTTTTGCCCCGACCATCTGGACATGGTTAAGCGAGGCGCCAGTGTGCGCCGCGCCGCCCTCGATGACTTTGGCATGCAGCTGAGCGTGCGTTATGCCGATCTTGCGAGCACCTATGGGCGCTGCGTGACCCAGCGTAACGCCCTGCTCAAGGAGACCTGGTGCTGTCGCGAGATGCTCGGCGCGTGGAACGATTCGATTGCTCGCGCGGGCTCGGCCCTGCTCGTGCACCGGTTGGCCCTACTCGACCGGCTGGCGGGCCATGTGCACACTGCCTACGGGCAAGTGGCGTCCGGCGAGGCTGCCAACGTGACCTATGCGTCCACGCTGGGGGATTTACCCCAGGTCGAGGATCGCGAAGAGCTGAAGGGTTGGGCGTACGAGCGCATGCTGGCTGCCCTTGACGAGCATGCCGACGAGGAAATTCGCCGCGGCGTGACGTTGGTGGGACCGCATCGCGACGAGATCGAGTTCACCGTGGCTGGTCGCTCCGCCCGTTCATTTGCCAGCCAAGGACAGCAGCGCACGCTGGTGCTGTCCTGGAAGGTGGCCGAGGTTGCCGTGGCTCGCGATGTCCTGGGCACCGCCCCACTGCTGCTTCTGGACGACGTGATGAGCGAGCTCGACGGCGAGCGTCGCGGCGCTTTCCTGCGGCTGATTGGCGATGATATCCAGACGGTCATAACCACGACCAACCTGGGGTACTTTACCGATGACCTGCTTGATCGAGCCAAGGTGGTGAGCATGGGTGAGACGTGCTAATTACGAGCGCGAGAGCGAGACAGTCGCCTTCAGCGGGTTTTTGAACGCAGAGCGCCAGCGCATCCTGGCGGCTGCAACGCCTAAGCGCCGTGCGCAGATGGAGGCCGCCGAGGAGTCGCGCACGGTCTATCGCGCATGGAACGCGGTGTGCTCGGGCACGCGCGAGGGGCGGCATGTGACGGGACTGCGTTACCTGCCCGAGTCCAATGAGCTGCTGGTGTATCTCGACTCGCCCTCGTGGACGCAGGAAATGACGCTGTTGCGCGAGATCATCCGCGCGCGCATGGAGCGCGCCGGTGCGCATGTGGACGGCCTGGTGTTCAAAACCACCGCGCCCGGTCACACGCCACCCGCCGCCAAGGA
>UQNH01000117.1:0-4104 GCA_900542365.1 uncultured Collinsella sp.
CCTATGACACCCCCGGCATGAGCCATACTGGAATCTATCTCGGCAACGGCATGATGGTCAGTGCCGGAGACCCCATCAAGTACGCAAACATTCACTCGTCCTACTGGGAGAAGCATCTCGCCGGGTTCGGACGGCTTTCAAAATGATTGGAGAAGTTACTATGAGCGAAAAATCGGATAAACTGCGGGCGATGCTGGCAAAAGAGAAAGAACGCCGCATCAAGCTGAACAATCGCATCGAGATCCTGGAGCGGCGCATTCAGGAGGAAGATTCTGCCGAGGTCAACGAGATGGTGCGGACGGCAAAGGTCACGCCGGAACAGCTCGCCGCCCTGCTGCGGCAGTCTGCCACCACCACCCCGAACCCTGCTGCGCTGTCTGCCGTGGGTGCAACTTTCGAGAAGGAGGATGCAGATGAAGATTAAGAAACTGGGCGCACTGCTGGTATCGGTGGCACTGTGCGCTGGCATGGCGGCTCCCGCTTTTGCCTATGGCGGTGAGCCTGTGGAGGAAGTGGAACAGCCCGTCCTGACTTCTACCACCGATGAAGAAGATGTAGTCACCGTGACCGATGAGGAGACCGGTGCCCTGACCCCGGAGGGCAACTTGACGCTGGTGGACGATTACCACACCGACTATTCCGATGGCAGCGGTCAGCAGTTCATTACGCTGGTGTCGAAGTCGGGTGCGACTTTCTATCTGGTGATTGACCGCAACGCCAAGGGGCAGCAGACCGTTCACTTTATGAACCTTGTGGACGAAGCCGACCTTCTTTCCCTGATGGAGGAGGAAGAAGCGAACGCTTATACCGCTGAAAAAGAAGCAGCGGCGCAGGCGGAACAGGACAGGCTGAAAGCCGAGGAAGAAGCGAAAAAAGCCGCCGAAGAAGCGGCAGCATCCGGCACGGAACAGCCCAAGGAAAACAAGGTCACAAAGATCGCATCCGGCTTTTTGGGTGTGGTGGTGCTGATTGCACTGGCAGCAGGTGGCGGCTTCTATTTCTATCACCAGCAGATGCAGAAGAAAAAAGCCGAAAAAGAAGCCCTCGACCCCGATGCAAACTACACCGAGGACAAGGGCGATTTTGAGATCCCTACCGATGTGCCGGACGAGGACGAAACCCCGGACGAGCAGGACACTGAACCCATCTGATTTCAAGGCGGCATTTTGCCGCCGTACATATCCAAATGAAAACAGATTGGAGGGAACGCTTATTTCAATTCTAGTTGTAGCAGAAAAGCCCTCGGTTGCCATGTCCTACGCCAAAGTCCTCGGTGCCACCAACTTGGGAACGGGTCAGGTCGAGATTGCCATGCGCCTCTATCTGGACGGTCCTTTTGTCGATCAGCCCTTTGTTGCCGTTGCGCTCGATGAGCTAACGGATCGCGGCTGGCGCCATCTGCTCAAAAGCGCCGAATCGCCGTTGTTCCAAACGGGGCTGACACTTTGCGTTGAGGGCTGGAACACGGTTGGCCCCCAGCGTCTCCGCGAGCTCGTTTCCACGATGGCCGACACCGCGTTGGCGACGCGCTGCCATGTGGTGCTGACGGCGAATGACATGCCGGGCGGCAGCGAAAGTGATCAAGCCGCCTTTGTGACCGAGCGCTTCGCCTGTGCGGTGAGCGTGGCGCCGGCAATCGTCGAGCAGGGAGCCATGTCGCAAAAGATTGCGCGCTATTTGGAATATCTCGCTGGTGCATTTGGGACGGCAGCGCCTACGCTGTCTGCCGCGGCGACGAAGGCGCTCGATGCTTACCGCTGGCCGCGCAATTATCTGCAGCTCCGCGAGGTCTCGGAACGACTGTATATATTGGTGGGGGCGGGCACGGTGGATCGCACTGTGGCGGAGGAAGTACTAGCCCAAGAAGACGTGATTAAGACCGCAACCTTTGGCGCCCCGACACTCGAA
This sequence comes from uncultured Collinsella sp., assembly GCA_900542365.1. Lineage (GTDB taxonomy): Bacteria > Actinomycetota > Coriobacteriia > Coriobacteriales > Coriobacteriaceae > Collinsella. The sequence goes on from UQNH01000117.1 coordinate 1,909, forward strand.
AGCGACCTGTATATCCTGCGACCGCTGGCCGATACCGAGCGAGATATCGCGCATCTGGTTGTAGATCATCTCCACGGCAACCGAACCCGTGCGGCGGAGGTGCTGGGCATAAGCCGAACAACGCTGTGGCGCTTGCTGAAGGACGATGACCGTTGAGCGAGGCGCCCGTGACCGCGCGCGACGCGTGTGCTACAGTCCAAAGCGTTATTGTTTCGATTTGGTTACGGCGTGCGGGGGCGTATGGCTGAGACTACAAAACCGAGCCGCAGAAGGCGGAGCGCCGCACCGGTCAACCGACGCACGACATCGGTGACGTGGGGTAAACACGCCTCGGGGTTTGACGGCTCGTTCAAGCGCACTAAATACGGCTATCCTTCGACAGGTGCCCGCTTGGCAATGCAGGCAGAGTCCTCGCTGTGGGGCCGCAAACGCGTGGTGGGCTCAAAGCTCAAGCACGACGGCACGCTCGGCTACATCAGCCGCGGGGCGGCTCGCCGCAGTGGGCTCAATCCTGCTGGTTGGCATCGTTATGTGCCGATCGCGGTCGTCGTTGCAGTGATCGTCATCGCACTCGCTGCGCTTGGCTACGCCGGCGGCGGCGCCAACTTGGACGCGGTGTTTAAATCGCCCGAGCTCGCGCATGCAGGCACAGAAGTTGTCGAGGGCGCTCAGACCCAGACGGGCGTCGCACCCCAGCGCGGCATCGTCGCGGCGGCCTCCACCATCGCCGACGCTCAAAAGGACGAGGGCGAACAGGGCGACGGCGCCGAAACGACCCACACGAACGAAACGACGACAACTCCATCGGCAAGATAAGTTGCGAGCGGGTCCGCCGTTCGTTAGAACGGCGGAACTAATTACTTTACATACACCACGTTGTCGCGGCGGGGTTTGGGCTCGGGTAGCGTGTCTTCGGCATAGCCCAGGATGCAGTGACCGACACCGCGCAGGCTGCCGTCGGCGGGCAGGCCCCAGCTGGCCAGCAGCTCCAGGCCCTCGGGCGAGTCAAAGACCTCATGCGCGCGGTGAATCCAGCACGAATCGACACCCAGTGCATAGGCGGCGTTGAGCAAGTTGCCCATGGCGAGCGAGCCGTCTTCCAGATGCGTGGGCACGCTGCGGTCGACCAGCACCACCACAACGGTCTTGGCGCCATAGAAGGGGTCGCCGTTGCTACCTATGACTTGGGCGTTAAGCTGCGAGAGACGCTCGACGGTCGCGGGATCGGTGACGGCGACAAACGTCACCGGCTGGCGGCCCATGCCGCTCGGTGCATATTGGCCGGCTTCGATAATACGTGCAAGCTTTTCGGCCTCGACGGGACGATCGCTGTAGTTGCGGCAGCTGCGGCGGTGAATGAGCGCTTCGATAGTCTCCATGGTGCCTCCTTGTAGTGGCGTTGCAGATGCCCCGTTCATACCCGTCGGGCTCAAACGATAGACGGTCAATTGCCCGGCCAAAAGGATAGATTCCAATTGGGAGAGTAGGTTTGCATAAAAGTACCTTCAGAATGTGACAAACAAATGGGATGGTTAAACGTTTTATCCCGTCTACCCTGCGGTTTTTTACCACTTGCCTAAATGACGAACGCATAACCTCTGATAAAGGTTTTACTAAAGGAGTACCAACGTTTATCAATGCGCCGTGGTGGCGCCGGGCCAGGAGGTAACATCATGTTCCAGGCTGGAGATGTCGTCGAGACCGACTTCGAAGGATTTCTGAAGCTGCTGCGTTCCAAGACGCGCGCTTTTGTGACGATCGACAACCACGAGTACTACATCACGCATACCGACGGGTACTGGCGTGTTCAGGATTGCGAGGCCCTCAACGATAAGGGACACTTTACTGACTGCTCCGAGCTGGTCAACACGGTCTGCGAGGTCGTCGAGCTGCCCTGGATCTGCGGCAAGAGCCTGCACGACAGCTTTGCGGGCGCTACGGTCTACGAGGCCGTCGCTGCCTAACGGGCAAACACATCGCTATTCTCGCGTGACCGCCGGCGCCGCCCCCGCGCCGGCGGTCTTTTTTTGTCGATATGCTATGTAGAGCCGTCCATATATAACGAGCTTATTGACGATAGTCAAAACTCGGACTAATCTAGAAAACAAATTGGTCAAAAATCGGACAATCGAATGGTGGGATGGTAGCGCACAGAGATGTGGTGTAAGAGGCGGGGCATGCCCCGCCTCCGCCCTT
>UQNH01000118.1:0-4024 GCA_900542365.1 uncultured Collinsella sp.
GGCGACCTGGGTCTCCAGATTGCCGAAGCCAACGACGAGCTCGATCGCGTGCGTCGTGACGATTCCGAGGCAGCCGGCAAGCTCGCCGATGCCAAGGTCCGCCTGGCTCAGACGAGCGAGCGTCTGCGTTCGCTGAAGGGCCGTGTGCCCGACTTGGAGCATCGACTCGAGGGCATCGACCGCCGTATCCGCGGAACACGCCAGGCCTCGCGCTCACTCGAGCTGCTGCGCCTGCGTGTCGACCCCATGCACGAGCGCTATTCGGCCCTGCTGGATCGCGCATCGGATTGGGCCGCGCGTCTGCGTGATCAGGCTTCGCTCGAGGAGGCGGACTCGGCCTCGCTCAAGAAGACCATCGAAGACGCCAAGGCCGAGGTCTCCCGCGCCAAGGAGCGGGTCGATGCCGCCACGGCGACGCAAAACGAGTTCAAGGTTTCCCGCGGCAAGCTCGAGGTGCAGGTGGAGGCGGCCATCAAGGCCATTACCGCCGATGGCACTACGGTTCTCGAGGAAGCGCTCATGCTTCCTGCTCCCACCGACCGCGACGCCGCCGAGCGCGAGCTCAACCAGCTCGTGCGCCAGATTAACAACCTGGGCCCTGTGAACCAGGTTGCCATGGAGGAGTACGAGCAGCTCAAGCGCCGCGCCGATTACATCGAGGAGCAGCTGGCCGATCTGGAGAGCGCGCGCAAGGCGCTCACCAAGATTACCGTGGCCATCGACCGTAAGATGCGTAAAGCCTTCTTGGTGACCTTCGAGAAGGTCGATGCGAACTTCCGTGAGATCTTCGCCATGCTGTTCCCGGGTGGCCAGGCTCATCTTGAGATGACCGATCCCGAGCATCCTGCCGAGACGGGCATTGAGGTTGTGGCGCAGCCGCGCGGCAAGCGCATTACTAAGATGATGCTCATGTCGGGTGGCGAGAAGAGTCTGACGGCGCTCGCCCTGCTCTTTGCCGTGTACCGCACGCGCACGGTGCCGTTCTATGTGCTGGACGAGGTCGAGGCGGCGCTTGATGACGCCAACCTGTCCAAGCTCATCGGAGCCCTCGATGTGCTGCGTTCCGATACACAGCTCTTGGTCATTTCGCATCAGCGCCGTACTATGGAGGACGCTGACGTTCTCTATGGCGTCTCGATGCAAGCCGACGGCGTCAGCCGCGTCGTCTCGCAAAAACTCGATCGCGAAACCGGAAAGGTCGTGAATGCATAATGGGATTCTTTGACGCTCTCTCGCGCGGACTTGAGCGCAGCCGCGAGGCCCTCAACGAGGTCTTCTACTTTGGCGGCGAGGTCGACGAGGACTTTTGGGAGGACCTTGAGGACACCCTCGTCATGGGTGACATGGGTGCCGAGGTCGCTATTCAGGTCTCCGATGACCTGCGCGATGCTGCTGCCAAGAAGAACCTCAAGACCGCCCCGCAGCTTCGCCGCGCTCTGGCCGAGCAGCTCGAGGGCCATTTTGTGCCTGTTGAGCGTGATCCGTTTTCCGATACGCCGAGCTGCGTGCTGTTTGTGGGCATCAACGGCGCCGGCAAGACCACAACGGTCGGCAAGATTGCGAGCGCCATGGCTGCCCGCGGCAAGAACGTGGTGATCGGTTCTGCCGATACCTTCCGCGCCGCCGCCATCGAGCAGCTCGATGTGTGGGGTCAGCGCGCCGGCGTCCCCGTCATCAAGCGCGATCGCGGTTCCGACCCGGCGAGCGTGTGCTACGACGTGCTCGATGAGGCCGATAAGCGCGGCAGCGACCTGGTGCTGATCGACACCGCCGGTCGTCTGCACACAAGCCCCGAACTCATGCGCGAGCTCGCCAAGGTGGCCAACGTGACGCGTAAGCGCGCCGCAAATATGGCCGCCGGTCCCATGCCGGTCTCGGTCGTGCTTGTGATCGATGCCGCCACTGGCCAGAACGGTCTGAACCAGGCGCTTGAGTTTAACGAGGCGCTGGGCCTGGACGGTATTATCATGACTAAGCTCGACGGCACGGCTAAGGGCGGTATTGCCATGGCCGTGGCCGAGAAGCTCAAGCTCCCGATCCTGCGCATCGGCGTGGGCGAGCAGGTCGATGACCTGCAGGAGTTTAACGCCAAAGATTTCTGCCGCGCCCTGGTGGGCGAGTCCAATTAAGGAGTGACTAGTGTTTGATTCTCTGAGCGATCGCCTCAACGACACATTTGACCGCTTGCGCGGCAAGGGTAAACTGACCGAGGCCGATATCACTTCGGCCATGCGCGATATTCGCATGGCGCTGCTCGAGGCCGACGTTAACTTTAAGGTTGTCAAGGAGTTCGTTGCCAAGACCAAGGAGCGCTGCATGACCGCCGAGGTCATGGAGTCGTTGTCGCCGGCGCAAAACGTCGTCAAGATCGTGCTCGACGAGCTCACCGAGATGCTCGGCTCAACCGAGAGCAAGCTCGTCTTTAGCAACCGCATTCCCAATGTCATCATGCTCGTGGGCCTGCAGGGCTCCGGTAAGACCACGGCTGCCGTAAAGCTTGCCTACCTGCTCAAGAAGCAGGGCCGCTCGCCGTTGCTCGCCGCGTGCGACGTCTACCGTCCCGCCGCTGCCGACCAGCTGGCCACGCTCGGTGGAGAGATCGGCGTTCCGGTCTTCCGCGGCGACGGCGCGCACCCGGTCGACATCGCCAAGGGTGCCATTCAGGAGGCCGTCGACCACCTGCGTGACGTGGTCATTGTCGATACCGCCGGTCGTCTTCAGATCGACGAGCAGATGATGCAGGAGGCCGTCGACATCAAGAAGGCCGTCAAGCCCGACCAGGTGCTGATGGTCGTCGATGCCATGACCGGCCAGGATATCGTTAACGTCGTCTCGACCTTCGCCGATCGCACCGACTTTGACGGCGTGATCATCTCCAAGCTCGACGGTGACGCCCGTGGCGGTGGCGCACTTTCGGTGCGTCAGGTGACCGGCAAGCCCATCAAGTTCGTGAGCATGGGCGAGAAACCCGATTCTCTTGAGCCGTTCTATCCCGATCGCATGGCCAAGCGAATCTTGGGCATGGGCGACGTCGTCGGCATCATCGAGAAGGCCCAGGAGGCAGCCGATGCAGAGCAGCTCGAGGCTGCCGAGCGTATGCTGCGCGAGGGCTTCACCATGAACGACATGCTCGACCAGATGAAAGCCGTCAAGAAGATGGGCGGCATGAAGGGTATCCTGGGCATGCTCCCCGGTGGTCAGCGTGCACTCAACCAGATGGGCGGCAACCTGGACGAGGGCATCTTCGATAAGAACGAGGCCATCATCATGTCGATGACCAAGGAGGAGCGCCTGCGTCCCTCCATCATCAACGGTCAGCGTCGCGCGCGTATTGCCAAGGGCGCCGGCGTAACCCCCACCGAGGTCAACAGCCTTATGAAGCAGTGGGGCGAGATGAATAAGATGATGGGCCGCATGCGCACGATGGCCAATCAGGCACAGGCCGGCGGCAAGAAGGGCAAAAAGGGCAAGAAGGGCAAAAAGATGCGCATGCCCAATATCCCTGGGCTGGACGCTATGGGTCTGGGCGGCATGGGCGGCCTGGGTACGGGCGGTCCCAAGTCCGATATGGAGCTGGTGCGCCAGATGGAAGTATCTATGTGGCAGACAATCAGACTAACGGTAAAGGCCGAAGAGGAAGAACATGGCTGTCTCCATCTGGGGAGGATATTTTTTTCACGATATTACTGAGACCAGATCTGCCTTTAAATAGTGTATCTATGCTTACTTTAGTAGCGGCTTCTGCTGTGGCGGAAGCAGTTGATAAGGTTACAGGACAGGAGTGTCAGATTAAATGGCCGAATGATATTGTTCTTAATCGGAAGAAAGTCTGCGGTATTCTCACAGAAATGAACATGGAAATTGACAGTATTGCTTATGTTGTTGTTGGTGTTGGAATTAATGTCAACCGAATGGAATTTAGGGAAGATATTGCGGAAACGGCAACTTCTCTAAAAAAGGAAAGTGGTCATAGTATAGAAAGAGCTGAATTACTTTCGGAAATTCTTTCTGCTTTTTTCAGAGA
>UQNH01000119.1:0-4006 GCA_900542365.1 uncultured Collinsella sp.
GCCTCGGCGCCGCCCTCGCGGTAGAGCCTGCACCAGCGCTCCAGCGGGGACTTCGACCTGATCCCGAACTCGGCCATGGCGTCGGTCTTCGCCATCCCGCCGTCGACCACGGCCGACGCCGCGGCGACCCTCTGCTCGAATGTGTAACTGGATTGTTTCCCGTCCATGGACAGCAGCGCCTCGCTTCCGAACGCCCGGTATACCCACTGCCATTCTCTCACGGTCTCGCGGGGGACGGACAGGGCCTCGGCCGCCGGCTTGCAGCCGACGCCGGCGTCGAAGAGCTCGACGGCCCGCCTCCTGGACTCCAGGTCGTGCTTCACCCTGAGGTCTATACTCATGGAAAACCTCCCATTTCCCGATGTCCAAGAAATGGGAGGCAGTTCACTGTCCCCTTTGTGGTGGTTTTTGGTGCGGATGGGTTAGTTGAGGGCGGCTTGGGCTAGGCGAGCTTCGGCGTCCTCCTCGGTGACGCCCAAGGCCACGGCGAACTCCTCGATGGAGCGACGCTTGGCCTCCTTGAGTACGCGCATGTAGTAGGAGCTGGGCTTTTTATCAGCTTCCTCGGCCTGGCGAATGCGGTGCATCATGGTCTTTGCCACGCGGACCGTCTCGGGTGCGCCCAGCTTGAGCTGCTGCTTAAAGTGCGTCTCCTCAAGCGAGCTGTTACGCTCGGTAAAGGTGTCGCACTCCAGCTCGTCATAGTGGCTCAGCAGGTGCTCGGCATCTTGCTGGGAGATGGCGGCATGCAAACGATCGGCCTGCGCCACGGGGTACATGAGGATCGTCTGCGCATGTCCCTGCTTGGTCTCGAGCAACAGCATGGGCTGCGGCGTGTCGTCCCTAAAACCGACGACGGTGCAGACTCCCTGACCCGGATGAATGACGTGTTGACCGATTGAGAACATGCTACCTCCAACTTATACGAATTTACGTATGTCTAGAATAACACGCTGACGTGCGCAAACCCTTACTTTATGCAGGAAAAGCACACAATTCTGATAGGTAAGAGTATTCGATAACAGACGCAGCTCATTCACACCTTTATGCATTTTCAACGCCTGCATAATCTGCAGGCAGACCGGCATCTTTGAGTGACTCCATGCAAGCTGTAGTCATTTTTGTGCATATGCAATATCTATTAGCTTTACCCTGCGACAGTGCCCGTCGCTTGTGATAGAGTGCTACAAACTCTGGCTTTTGCCCTACGAGTGACCAAGAGCTCGGGGGCTTTAACACAAGGAGGATCTATGCCCGAGAAGATTGAAGAGCTGGTACGCGCTGCGCTTGCTGCGGCCCAGGAGGCCGGCGACCTTTCCGCATTTGAACTTGACGATTGCGCTATCGAGCGACCGGCTGACACTTCTCATGGCGAGTGGACCTCTACCATGGCCCTGAAGTCCGCCAAGCTGGCCCACTGCGCCCCGCGCAAGATCGCCGAGGCCATCGTTGCCCATATGCCCGAGGACCCCGCGATCGAGAAGGTCGAGATCGCAGGCCCCGGCTTCATCAACTTCTACCTCTCCGTTGCCGTCAAGAATGCCATCTTTGGCGAGGCCCGCGAGAAGGGTATGGACTTTGCTAAGTCCAACGTCGGCGGCGGCCTGAAGACCCAGGTCGAGTTCGTTTCCGCCAACCCCGTCGGCCCCATGCACATCGGCCACGGCCGCTGGGCCGCGCTGGGCGATTCGCTCTGCCGCGTTATGGACCACGCCGGCTATGAGATCCAGCGTGAGTTCTACATCAATGACCACGGCTCTCAGATGAACACCTTCGGCAACTCCATCAGCACGCGCTATATGCAGCTTGCCGACATCATCGCCAAGCAGGGCGTTGATATCGACGAGGCTCACAAGCTGCTGATCGCCGACCGTGACGCCTTTGTTGCCGACGAGAACGACGAGCACCCCGAGACCCATCCGTATCAGGACAACTTTGCCGAGACCTTGGGCAAGGACTCTTACGGCGGCGACTACATCATCGACGAGGCCGCCGAGTTCTGGCGCACCGACGGCGACAAGTGGGTCGACGCCGATCCGCAGGAGCGCATGGAGAGCTTCCGCGAGCGCGGCTATGTAAAGATGGTCGATAACATGCGCGACCTCTGCCACGCCGTCAACTGCGACTTCGATCGTTGGTACTCCGAGCGCTCGCTGTATGTGAAGGACACCGAGGGCGAGACCGCCGGCACCTCCGCCGTCGACCGCGCTTTTGAGAAGCTCGACAAGATGGGCTACCTCTACACCAAGGACGGCGCCCTGTGGTTCCGCTCCACCGATCTGGGCGACGACAAGGACCGCGTCCTGATCAAGTCCGACGGCGAGTACACCTACTTCGCCTCCGACGTCGCCTATCACTGGGATAAGTTCCAGCGCGTCGATCACGTCATCGACATCTGGGGCGCCGACCACCACGGTTACATCGAGCGCGTACGCTGCGTCTGCGACGCTCTGGGTTACCCCGGCAAGTTTGAGGTTCTGCTGGGCCAGCTCGTCAACCTGCTGCGTAACGGCAAGCCCGTCCGTATGTCCAAGCGCAAGGGCACCATGGTGACCCTGCAGGAGCTCGTCGACGAGGTCGGCTCCGATGCCGCTCGCTACACGCTCATCTCCAAGAGCTCCAACCAGATGGTCGACTTCGACATCGAGGCCGTTAAGAAGCGCGACAACTCCAACCCGGTCTATTACGTGCAGTATGCTCACGCCCGCGTGTGCTCCATCCTGCGCCGTGCCGCCGACGTTACCGCCGAGCAGGCCGACGAGATGGGCATGAAGGCCGTTGCCGCCAAGGCCATCGGTGAGAACGTCGATTACTCGCTGCTGACCGACCCGACCGAGCTCGCCCTTTCGCGCAAGCTCAACGAGCTCACCGACCTGATCGCCAGCTGTGCTCGCGATCGCGCTCCGTTCCGTCTGACCCACTTTGCCGAGGAGCTCGCCGGCGACTTCCACAGCTTCTACGCTGCCTGCCAGGTTCTGCCGAGCGAGGGCCGTCCCGTCGACCCCGAGCTTTCGCGCGCCCGTCTGGCAGCTTGCGACGCTGTCCGCGTGACGCTCGCCCTGGTGCTTACCCTCGTTGGCGTTTCCGCGCCCGAGCAGATGTAATCTGCGGGTCATTTGACCGTGTAGGTTTGGTTTAACTGAGCCCTATAAGCCCGATCTCCTACGGAGGTCGGGCTTTTTTCGCAAACGCCGACGTATTGATGAATTTGGAACTGCTGGAAATACGAAACTATGCCAGTTTACTACGATGAATTGAGGAATTCTAACCACGCCGGCGTTTTGCTAAAAAGTGCAAGGCATCTACCTGCGGTTTTAGTTCAACAAGTTTCGGAGTGGTCGCGGTTGAGCGATTCATCGTAGTAAACCGCCATAGTTTTGGCGGAGGCAGTCAGATTTGTGGGTGGCAAACAAAGAGTGTCCCTTTTGACTAGTCGTTTAAGAACGTCCCCAATGACTAAGTTGCAGGTGGCGGCGGTTGTGTTACACTAACGCTGCGTAGTTGACGCAATCATCTCGATACAGATCAATGATGTCCGTCGTTTTGAACGGAACTAGACTGTTTAGCCGCCCTGAAGGTTTATGCAGGGAGCATGTGATCACAGGGCTTGAAAAGAAAGTTGAGCAAACACTGTGTCTGATCAACAGCAAGAAAACGAAATAACGACGACGCAGGCCGCTCCCGCTGCACCGGTTGCGTCGGACCAGGTCGCGGCGCCCGCTCAAGCCTCGGCTCCTGAGACGCCTAAGGCTGCTTCGACGCCTATGCCTGTAGCGGCTGAGAAGGCCGTGCCTGCAACTGGTGAGGAGGCTGCTCCGGCAAAGCCCAAGCGCACGCGCCGCACGGCCAAGCCTGCCGCTGACGGCGAGGAGGTCACCAAGCCAAAGCGCCGTACCACGCGCACGACGCGCGCCAAGCTCACCGTTGCAGCTGACTCCTCGGCGCCGATTTCCGATGAGGTCGCGCAGGCACGTGCGTTGGCGCAGATTAGCGAGGCTCAGGTGGT
>UQNH01000120.1:0-3988 GCA_900542365.1 uncultured Collinsella sp.
ACGCCATTTTTCCATCAGACAACTCGCTGAAGTACGGTGACGAAGGCGCAAGGCCGGGAGGGGTTATCAAAGCCGACATCCCGCAGCCGCGAAGCGGCGAGGACGTCGGCGTGATAACCCCTCCCGGCCTTGCGCCGGCGGGAAGGAACCTACTTCACGACCAAGATGTCGCAGTCGGTGTTGCGCAGCAGGAACGTCGAAATCGAACCCAGGAGCGCATACTTGATCGAGGACAGGCCGCGGGCGCCGCAGAGCACCAGGTCGGGCTTGACCACGTCGAGCATCTCGTCCTTGAGCGTCTCGCGAATGCGGCCGGCGCGAATCATGACCTCGACCTCGGGAATGTCGGGATTGGCTTTGGCCTCTTCGAGCTGCTTGGCGATGGAGTTCTTAAATGCCTCCTCTAGGCCGTTGACCAGATCGACTGGATATGAACCGGCGCTCTCGAGTGCCGTGGAATCGATAACGTGGCCGATAATCAGCTTGGCGCCGTTGTTCGCGGCGACCTTGATGGCGCGTGCGAGCACAAAATCCTGCTGCTCAGTACCGTCGAGTGAAACAAATACCTTGGTGTAGCCCTCGTTCATGGTTTCCTCCTTGGTCTATCGCACGGGCGTGGGGCTCGTGGATCGGGCGGACGCGGATGCGTGGCCGCCGGACACTTTATCTTGTTGCAGTTATACCCAAGGATTTGGGTTTGACCGCTCGCAATTCTGTGAACGGGCGAGTTTTTTGGTAAGGGTAGGCGCGGTCGCACTGCCAACGGTTGATAATGGGACATCGCCCGCACCGTCCGCAGAACAATATCGGCGGGTGTCTAACGAGGGGGTCCCTTTGGATATCATCGAGCTTCTAAAATCTGCCTTCATGGGCCTGGTCGAGGGCATTACCGAATGGCTGCCTGTTTCGTCGACCGGTCACATGATCTTGGTGGACGAGTTCGTCAAGATGAACGTGAGCGAGACGTTCTGGAATATGTTCCTGGTCGTGATTCAGCTTGGCGCCATTTTGGCCGTCTGCGTCCTGTTCTTCTACGACCTCAACCCGTTTTCGCCCAGCAAAGGCAAGGAGGGCCGTCGCGACACCTGGGTGCTGTGGGGCAAGATTGTGCTCGGCTGCATTCCCGCCGCGGCGATCGGTCTGCCGCTTAACGACTGGATGGAGGAGCATTTCTATAATGCTCCCGTCGTGGCGCTGGCGCTCATTGTGTACGGCGTGCTGTTTATCGTGATTGAGAACTGGCGTGCGAACAAGCGCGACCAGGCCGCTCTTGCCGATTCGTTTGGTTCGCGTGCCGTGGTGGCGGGCGGACGCCCCGCTGGTGCGCATTTTGCCACGCCCGCTGCGACTGCCGCTGCAGACGATGACGATAACCTGGACTTTGGATCCATCACTACGCTCGAGGACCTGAGCTGGAAGACTGCGCTGGGTATCGGTTGCTTTCAGGTGCTTTCGCTGATTCCGGGCACATCGCGCTCCGGCTCCACCATCATCGGCGGCCTGCTGCTGGGCTGCACGCGCTCGGTGGCGTCTAAGTTCACGTTCTTCCTGGCTATTCCCGTTATGTTTGGCGCAAGTGCGCTCAAGCTGGTCAAGTACTTTATTAAGGGCGGTACTTTCGGCACCAGCGAGATCGCCATCTTGGGCGTGGGCTGCATCGTGGCCTTTGTGGTGTCGCTCATTGCCATCAAGTGGCTTATGGGCTTCGTCCGCCGTCACGACTTCAAGTGCTTCGGCGCCTACCGCATCATCCTGGGCATCGTAGTGCTCGCGTACTTCTTTGTCCTGGAGCCGATGCTCGGCCTCTAACTTAGTCGACGCTGCGCGGCGGCCGGGGCGACAACTTGTCATTCAAAGGGGGCGGCATGACCAGAAGGTCTATGCCGCCCCTTTTCATGCCAATTTGTTCGCCCCGGCCGCCGCTCGCTGCTGCTGCCATGACATCGGTGGTTTCGTGATTGTCAATTGATTGGTGCAGACTGGCCTGACCCCATTGCGCCAAATCCGCTGGGGCGGGCCTGACGGTGGCGCACGGAGTCGTGGTGTGATTTGCGTCGGTGTCCGTGCGGCTCGGTATACTGGTACGGCTCAAACTATGGCGCCGCCCGCAGGCGCGCCGTCCGTCAGATGAGGAGTCGCCCATGACCCAGCCCTTGCCCTGGGAAAAGAACGCCGCGGTACCCGTGCCGCCCGCGCCGGAACCCGTGCCGCTCGATGCATACACCGCTCCTGCTGCGCCGGAGCCCGAGCTCGTCCCACTCGACATCTATGACGCTCCCGCGCCGGCTCCCAAACCCGCCAAGCCACTCGTCGATATCGATAGCCTGAACCCCGCCCAGCGCGAGGCAGTTCTGAGCACCGAGGGCCCGCTGCTGGTCCTTGCCGGCGCCGGCTCGGGCAAGACCCGCGTCCTGACCTTCCGCATCGCGCATATGCTCGGCGACCTGGGCGTTAAGCCCTGGCAGGTTCTGGCCATTACGTTTACCAACAAGGCTGCGGCCGAGATGCGCGAGCGTCTGGCAGCGCTCATCCCCAGCGGCACCCGCGGCATGTGGGTGTGCACCTTCCATGCCATGTGCGTGCGCATGCTGCGCGAGGACGCTGACCTGCTGGGCTACACCGGTCAGTTCACCATCTACGATGATGACGACTCAAAGCGCATGGTGCGCGACATTATGCAGACGCTCGGTATCGAGCAAAAGCAGTTCCCCATCAACATGATCCGCAGCAAGATCAGCTCGGCCAAAAACGCCATGATCGGCCCCGAGGACATGCTCAAGAGCGCCGATAGCCCCAACGACAAAAAGGCCGCGCAGGTCTACCTGGAGCTGGAGCGCCGTCTGCGCGCCGCCAATGCGATGGACTTCGACGACTTGCTCGTGCGCGCGCTCGAGCTGCTGCGCACCCGCTCCGAGGTGCTCGAAAAGTACCAAGAGCGCTTCCGCTACATTAGCGTCGACGAGTATCAGGACACCAACCACGTCCAGTACGAGATCGCCAACCTGCTGGCCGCCAAGTACCAAAACCTCATGGTCGTGGGCGACGATGACCAGTCCATTTATAGCTGGCGTGGCGCCGACATCACCAACATCCTGGACTTTGAGAAGGACTTTAAAAACTGCAAGACCGTCAAGCTGGAGCAGAACTATCGTTCCACGGGTCACATCCTGAGCGCCGCTAATGCCGTGGTGCGCCACAACTCGCAGCGCAAGGACAAGCGCCTGTTTACGGCCGAGGGCAACGGCGAGAAGATCCAGGCCTTCCAGGCAAGCGATGAGCGCGACGAGGGCCGCTGGATTGCCGGCGAGATCGAAAAGCTGCACTCCAAGGGCACGAGCTACGACGACATCGCCGTGTTCTACCGCACCAACGCCCAGTCTCGTATTCTCGAAGATATGTTCCTGCGTGCGGGCGTGCCCTATAAGATCGTGGGCGGCACGCGATTCTTCGACCGTGCCGAGATTCGTGACGTCATGGCCTACCTTAAGATGATCGTGAACCCGGCCGACGAGATGAGCGTCAAGCGCGTCATCAACACACCGCGCCGCGGCATCGGCTCAACCTCGATCCAAAAGATCGAGCAGCTGGCGCGCGACAACCGCTGCTCGTTCTTTCAGGCCTGCGAGATCGCGTGCGCCGAGACGGGCATGTTTAGTGCCAAGGTGCGCAATGGCCTGTCGAGCTTTGTGTCGCTGGTGCGCGAGGGCCGCCGCATGGACGGCGAGCTCAAGGACGTCGTCGAGATGATTGTCGATAAGACGGGCCTGCTGCAGGCTTTCCGCGCCGAGGGCACCATGGAGTCCGAGAGCCGCGCCGAGAACATCCAGGAATTCCTGGGCGTCGCCGCCGAATTTGAGGAGACGCACGAGGATATCGAGGGCACGCTCGAGAGCTTGGAAGAGCTACGCGCAGCCGGTGTTGCCGATGTGCCTGCCGGTGCCGAGCCCGAGCCCGTCGTGGTGAGCGCGCCCGCGCCCGAACCGGGGGC
>UQNH01000121.1:0-3917 GCA_900542365.1 uncultured Collinsella sp.
CTCGCACGGAGAGCACATTAAGTGCTCTCCGGCTCGTGCGGAACTCGCGATCGACTTCATATGCCGCCGGGCGACCGGGGCGAACGCGGGTCCCTAGGTTTTCAAAAAAGCGGTCGGCGCGCAGGTGCGCCGACCGCCGATATATGGGGTCTGATGTTTTTGACCGGAGAGGACTACTTACTCGTCGAGGAGATCCTCTGGCATGTCGTTGCCGTCGCCTAGGTCGACTGGGGCCTCTTCGGTATCGGCTGCGGCCTCGGCGCCTTCGCCTTCGGGTTTTTCCTTGGCTGCCGTCATGCGGGCTACGGCGCAGATGCGGTCGTTGTTGTCGACGGTCATCATCTTGACGCCCTGGGTGGCGCGGCCGGTCTGGCTGATCTCGTCGGTCTTGACGCGAATGACCGTCGCGCCTTCCGTCACGATGAACAGCTCGTGCTGCGGGCCCACCGTCTTCATGGCCGCGAGGTTGCCCTTACGCTCGGTCATTTGGATGGTGTAGACGCCCTGGCCGCCGCGATTCTGCTCCGGGTAGTCCGCGACCGGCGTGCGCTTGCCGTAGCCGCGCTCGGTGATGACGAATAAATCACCGTTGCCGTTAGTGACTTCCATGCCCAGAACGCTCACGCCGTCCTTCATACCGATACCGCGAACGCCGCTAGTATCGCGGCCGGTGGCGCGCACCTGCTCCTCGGAGAACATGATCGCCTTGCCCGCGGTGGTGGCCAGGATAATCTTGTCGCCCTCGCGCACGCGGCGCACGTTCAGCAGCGCGTCGTCGTCACGCAGGTTGATAGCGATCAGGCCGTCGCGGCGGCTGCGGTCATATGCGCTCATTACGGTCTTCTTGACCATGCCGCTCTTGGTGGCAAACATCAGGTACTCGTCGGCAGGGAACTCGCGGCAGCTGATGACGCTCGCGATCTTCTCGCCCTCCTCGAAGGGCAGCAGGTTGACGATCGCGGTACCGCGCGCCTGGCGCGTACCCACCGGCAGCTCGTGCACCTTCAGGCGATAGACCTTACCCTTGCTCGAGAAGAACAGCACGTACTCGTGCGTGGACGCGATGAACATCTCGTCGATAACGTCGTCCTCTTTGAGGTTGACGCCCGACACGCCCTTGCCGCCGCGCTTCTGGGCGCGGTATGCGGCCACCGGGATGCGCTTGACATAGCCGGTGTGGGTGATGGTCACGACCATGTCCTCGTCGGCAATGAGGTCCTCGACGTCCAGGTCCTTCTCGACATGGCTGATCTCGGTGCGGCGCTTATCGCCGAACTTCTTGGAGATCTCGCGCATCTCTTCCTTAATGACGCCCAGGATCTTCTCCTCGTGCGCCAGCAGGTCCTCGTAGTAGGCGATGGCGCGGCGCAAGCCGTCCAGCTCTTCCTGAATCTTGTCGCGCTCCAGGCCGGTCAGGCGGCGCAGCTTCATCTCGAGGATGGCCGTGGTCTGCTCGGGCGTAAAGCCAAAGCGCTCGATCAGGCGGCTGCTGGCCTCGGAATCAGTCTGCGAGGAGCGGATGATGCTGATGACCTCGTCGATATGGTCAAGGGCCATCAGGTAGCCCTCAAGGATATGCGCGCGGGCCTGGGCCTTCTTAAGGTCGAAGCGGGTGCGGCGGGTGACGACGTCGACCTGGTGGTCGATGTAGTGCTGCAGCATCTCGCGCAGGCTCAGGCATTTGGGAACGCCGTTGACAAGCGCCAGGTTGTTGGCGCCAAAGGTCGTCTGCAGCGAGGTGTACTTGTACAGGTTGTTGAGCACGACCTGCGGGATGACGCCCTTCTTGAGTTCGATGACCAGACGGATACCCTTCTGGTTGGACTCATCGCGCATGTCCGAGATGCCCTCGATGCGCTTGTCGTTGACGAGCTGGGCGATCTTCTCCTGCAGGGTGCCCTTGTTGACCATGTAGGGAATCTCGGTAAAGACCAGGCGGTTGCGGCCGGTCTTGGTGGATTCCACGTGGGCCTTGGCGCGCACGGTAATGGAGCCGCGGCCGGTCTCGTAGCTCTGCTTAATGCCGGCGCTGCCCATGATGATGGCGCCGGTGGGGAAGTCCGGACCGGGCATGATCTGCATGAGCTCGTCGACAGTGGCGTCGGGATTATCGATCAGGTAGCAGGTTGCCTCGATCGCCTCGGTGAGGTTATGCGGGGCGATATTGGTGGCCATGCCGACGGCGATGCCCTGGCTGCCGTTGACCAGCAGGTTGGGGAAGCGCGCAGGCAGCGCCTGAGGCTCGGCGAGCGATTCGTCGTAGTTGGGCTGCCAGTCGACGGTATCCTTCTGCAGGTCACGCAGCAGTTCCATGGCGGGCTTGGCCAGGCGGCTCTCGGTGTAACGCATGGCCGCCGCGCCGTCGCCGTCGATGTTACCGAAGTTGCCGTGACCGTCGATGAGCGGCGTGCGCATGGAGAACCACTGTGCCAGGCGGACCATGGCCTCATAGACCGCGAAATCGCCGTGCGGGTGGTACTTACCGATAACTTCGCCGACCGTCCACGCCGACTTCTTATGCGGGCGGTTGGGGTAGATGCCGCTCTCGTTCATCGCGTACAGGATGCGGCGGTGCACTGGCTTTAAGCCGTCGCGCACGTCCGGCAGGGCGCGCGCCGTGATGACCGACATCGAATACTCGATAAATGACTGCTTCATCTCGCGGCCAAACTCCGAAATCTGGAGCTGGCCGCCGTTTATATCCTCGCCGGCCGAGGCGCCACGGTCGACTTCGCCAAAGCTCTCCTCGAGCTCGGCGTCGTCGTCCTCTTCCTCATCATCGGCATCGGGGTTATAGGCGTCCGGATCGCCGTCCTCGCCCTGCTCAGCACGGGCAAGCAGGCGCTTCAGATCATCGGGCATGCCGGCGTCGCCGGCCTCGTCCATACCCTCGTTATTGTTGATATCGTCTGCCACGTTACCTCCTCATGGTTTGCGTGGTCCATTAGTTCCCTACCACGGAGACGGATTACCGGGAATGCCGGATAACCCTCCTAGGTTTTCCAGGTGCCCCAGGTTGCCCTGAAGGATGAGGGCGCACGCCTTGCGTGCGGCGCCCGAAATCCTGAAGGGCAAGATGGGGTGCCTGGGAAAGCTAGGCGTCAAGGAAACGCGCGTCGTGGGCGTGCTTCTCGATATATTCGCGGCGATAGCCGACCTCGGAACCCATCAGCTCGCGCACGGCGCGGTCCGCCACCACGGCGTCCTCGATCGACACACGCTGCAGGATGCGGGTCTTGGGATCCATCGTCGTCGAGGCAAGCTGCTTGGGGTCCATCTCGCCCAGGCCCTTGTAGCGCTGGACGGTATAGCCCTTGCGCTTCTTGGTGATCTTGCCATCCTTGGCCTTGCCGTCCTCGTCGTTGTCGTCGGGGTTCAGGCCCAGACTCTGGATGGTGTCGCGCAGGATCTCGTCTTCGGGCTGGCGGCCGTTGGGATACACGTAGTGAATCTTGTTGCGCACCTTAATGCCAAAGATGGGCGGGCAGGCGACATAGACGTAGCCGGCATCGATCAGCGGACGCATGTACTTGTAGAAGAACGTCAGCAGCAGGATGCGGATATGTGCACCGTCGACGTCTGCATCGGTCATGATGATGATCTTGTGGTAGCGAGCCTTGGTGATATCGAAGTCGCCGCCGTCGCCGGCACTCGTCGTGACGCCACAGCCGATCGCGGTAATCAGCGACTGGATGGTGTCACTCGAGAACGCGCGATGGTCACCAACGCGTTCGACGTTCAAAATCTTGCCGCGCAGGGGCAGAATCGCCTGGATGTCTCGGCGACGGCCGTCCTTGGCCGAACCGCCTGCCGAGTCGCCCTCTACGATGAAGAGCTCGGTCAGCTCGGCATCGCGCACCGAGCAGTCGGCGAGCTTACCGGGCAGGGACGCCGTCTCGAGCAGGCTCTTGCGGCGG
>UQNH01000122.1:0-3877 GCA_900542365.1 uncultured Collinsella sp.
ATCGCAGCCGTGCCCTGGGCAAGCTGACCGAGCAAGTCGGCGCCGTGGACGCGCGCCTCAAGCGCCGCCAGGCGGTCAGCGAGGCCGTAGCCGATGCGCTTATTCTTGTGGCTAATCTGGTGATGCTCGGGCGTGCGCTGCAGCTGGTGGCTGCGGGAACGATTGACTTTGCCGCAGCGTTTGTCGCCGTCTTTACCTTTGTGTCGTCGTTTGGCTCGGTGATGGCCGTGAGCCGCCTGGGCGCCTCACTGCAGGAGACGCTCGCCTCGGGCGCACGCGTGCTCGATTTGCTCGACGAGCAGCCCCAGTGCGCCGAGGTCGCCGATGGACAGAACGTTGAGTTTGCCGGCGCCGCAGCCGAGCATGTGAGCTTTAGCTATGTGGGCGGCGTGGACGCGGGCGGTGCGGGCGCCACAGAGCAGGTCGCGAACGACACCGCTGCGAGTCTCATCCTCGACGACGTGACCTGCACCTTTGCGCCCGGTACCATGACCTGCATCATGGGGCGCTCGGGTTCGGGCAAGTCGACGCTGCTTAAGCTGCTCATGCGCTTTTGGGACCCCGCAGCCGGCACCATCACGGTGAGCGGCGTCGATGCCCGCCACATCAACACGGCGAGCCTGCGCAGCCACGAGGCCTATATGACCCAGGACACGCATCTGTTCTGCGGCACCGTACGCGAGAACCTGCTGGTCGCGCACGCCAACGCCACCGATGCCGAGCTGCTCGACGCTTGCCGCTCCGCCTCACTCACCACGCTCATCGACCGTCTGCCGCAGGGACTCGACACGCCCGTTGCCGAGCTGGGCGACTCGCTTTCGGGCGGCGAGCGCCAGCGCATCGGCCTTGCGCGCATCTTCCTCAACGACGCACCCTTCATCTTGCTCGACGAACCCACCAGCGCGCTCGATGCTCTCAACGAGGCGTCCGTGATGCAGGCAATCGACGAGCTCAAGCGCCGCGGCAAGACCATTGTGCTCGTGAGCCACCGTGCCAGCACCTGCGCGTTTGCCGATTTCTCGCTTTCGGTCGAGCACGGGAGGCTGAGCTAATGGCGCGCCCAGTCGACACACCGGAGCTAGCACGCAAACGTGAGCGTGAGGCCCAAATGGTGTCGCAGATGATTGCGCTGTGGTGTCGTGGGCATCATGGCGGCGGGCATGTGGTCGAACAGGCTGGCGGCGATGAGTCCGTGCGCGTGAAACTCGGCCTTCGAACCATTACGCTCTGCCCCGAATGCGCCGAGCTGCAGAAATACGCCATCGCGCGCATTGAGCACTGCCCGCACATGGGCACCAAGACATTTTGCTCGGCATGTCCTTCGCATTGTTACCGGCCTGCCATGCGCGAGAAGATCCGCGAGGTTATGCGTTGGTCGGGACCGCGTATGATCCGCTATCGCCCCATCACCGCCGTGAGACACGCGATGGTAACAGTGCAGGCCAAACGCGCGGCGGCACGAAGCAAGTAGTCGCCGGCGCCGGCACGCGCCGCCCCGCCTTTCCACTCGATTTCGGCACCCGGCGTGCGCGGCGTGTTGAGAGCTGCACCATTACAATGGAGCGGATTCACCAAATGCAAAGGAGTCGCCATGCCCGCCTGCCCGCTGGTCGATTGCCATACTCATACCTCGTTCTCGGACGGGCACGCCTCGTTCGAGGACAACGTCCGTGCCGCTGCTGCCGCCGGCTGCCGCGTCATGGTCTCGACCGACCACCTTACCCTGCCCGCCAGTATGGATGCTAACTGCGAGGTGCAGGTCGTCGAGGGCGACTTGCCGGCACATCGTTTGGCCTTTGAGGACGCCCGCAAACTCGCCGCGCAGATTGCGCCGGAGCTCACCTTTATCTACGGTTTTGAATGCGATTGGTACGAGGGCTGCGAGCCCTTGGTAGAGCACTGGTCCCAGGGCGCCGTCGTACGTCTGGGCAGCGTGCACTGGATTGGCAACCCGGGCGATATTGCGGCAGGCGCCGCGGGCACGGCAGGGACAGAGGACGTCGCGCGCCCCGATACACCCGATTCCCTTTGCGGTTGGATCGACGACGATACCAACTTGCATGTTTGGGAAAACTTAGGCGTGCGCGGCGTGTGGGAGTGCTACGTCGACGACTGGTGCCGTGCTTGCGAAAGCTCACTCAACTTTGACGCGATGGCCCATCCCGACCTGGTCATGCGCTTTTCGAAGGACGGCTTTGCACCCGACTTTGACCCCGCGCCGTTTTGGGAGCAGATGGCCGAATGCGCCCACGATACGGGTCGCCGCGTTGAGGTCTCGACCGCCGCACCGCGCAAGGGGCTCGACGATTACTACCCCGCGACCGGGCTGTTGCGCCGCTTCGCCCATGCCGAGGTGCCCATCACCTTTGGCTCGGACGCGCACCGCGCCTGCGACATCTGCTGGAACATCCGCGAGGCCCAGGCCCACGCCTACGACTGCGGCTACCGGGCCTTCGATATCCCCCACCCCACCGGCGAATGGGAATCCACGCCCCTCGCCTAACTAGTCGTTTAAGAACGTCCCCAATGACTAGTGGCGGCGGGCGTTGAGTTCGCCGGCCAGTTCGTCGAGGGTGATGCCGTAGCGCTCGAGCGTCACGAGCAGGTGGTAGATCAGGTCGCCGGCCTCGTAGCGGATGTGATCGTGGTCGTTATCCTTGCAGGCCATGATCACCTCGCTCGCCTCCTCGGCAAGCTTCTTGAGCAGCTCGTCCTCGACGTCGGTCAGCAGACGCGCGGTATAGCTCTCCTGCGGCGATGCGTCGCGACGACTGTGAATCACCTCGGCCAGTCCCGTCAGCGTCTCACCGATGTTTCCCGGCTGCACGTTAGCTGTTCTGACTCCCATGGTTATTTCCTCTCGTTACTGCAGCGTAAAGTAGGTACCGGCCTCATCGAACCGAGGCTTTGCGCCCTTTTTCTCAAAGAACTCGACGATGACGGCATGGGCCTCATCGAGCCTTTCCTTCTCGGCCTCGAGCCAAAGCGACTGCGCCCCGCAGGCATCAGTCAGGTGCACGCGGCATGGCACGCCCGCGCGGAGGAGCTCGGTGTTGCATTCGGCGACCTCGAACGGCGTCACGACTTTCATCGCACTCCCCCTTCCACGCGCTTAAAGAAGCAGGTACGGTTGCCGGTATGGCAGGCCGGGCCCGGTGAGTCCACCTTGACCAGCAGCGTATCGCTATCGCAGTCGGCCCAGAGCTCCTTGACCTCCTGCATGTTGCCACTCGTCGCGCCCTTGTTCCAGAGCTCCTGACGGCTGCGACTCCAAAACCACGTGGTCCCGGTCTTGAGCGTCAGCCCCACCGATTCCTCGTTCATCCAAGCAACCATAAGCACCTCACCGGTGTCATGCTGCTGAACCACGCAAGGAATCAGCCCGCGGGCGTCGTATTTAAGCTCGGTAGCATTTATTACCTCAGTCATCATTTCTCCCAAGTAACAAACGAAATCCCACAGGTCGGCGAGGGTTGTCCAGGTGCCGCAGGTTGCCGCGAAAGAGGAGCGACGCGTACTTTGGTACGCGAGCGACGGTTTGAGCGGCAAGATGCGGTGCCTGGGCAAGCCGCAGCACTAGAAGTCCAGCCTCACAGGGATGCCTTGGCTGGCCATATACTCCTTCACCTGGCGAATGCTGAAGGTTCCAAAGTGAAAGACGCTCGCCGCCAGCACGGCATCGGCCTCGCCCTCAATCACGCCCTCGGCAAAATGCTCGAGCGTGCCCACACCGCCGCTCGCGATGACGGGAATCGGCACCGCACGCGCCACGGCACGGGTGAGCGCTAGGTCAAAGCCGGCCTTGGTGCCGTCGCGATCCATACTGGTCAGCAAGATCTCGCCGGCGCCGCGACGAGCCGCTTCCTCGGCCCACGCC
>UQNH01000123.1:0-3815 GCA_900542365.1 uncultured Collinsella sp.
CGGACCTCGACGACGGCGGCGGAGAACGCCGGGCGCGTCGACAGCTACAAGAGGGCCAAGGGGCTCGGCATCAATGTGCAGCAGGAATGGGTGGCGACGCTTGACCTGCGCACGCGCTCGAGCCACAGGAAGATTGACCGCGAGAAGGTCGAGGTCGGCGAGAAGTTCAGCAACGGGTGCCGCTATCCCGGCGACCCGGAGGCGCCGTATGCCGAGACGTGCAACTGCCGCTGCACGCTGGTGGCGTGCTGTGACGGACTCGACGTGCTCGACGGCGAGCGTTTCAGCCGCCTGCCCGAGGGCATGACCTACGAGGAATGGAAGGCGGGCAAGCCCGCCGTCAACGGCACCAAGCCCGCGAACCGCACCATCTCCGAGTTCATGGAAATGCCCGGAACCAAGCGCAAGCTGGATGCGGCAGGCGTGTCCAAGACCGAGGCGCGAAAGCGGCTCTCGCGGCAGCTCGAGGACTACGGCATACCGTCGAGCGGCTTCAGGAAGATGTCGGCGGGCGACCAGCAGAAGGTGCTGGACTCGGCGCTCGGCACGGTCTACGAGGGCGGCGGGAAATCGAGGGCTAAGCCGGTAGAGCACTCAATGGAGTTCGCGGTGGATATGGGGAAGATCGCGAGCAGGGACTACAGGGCAAAGGTGTCTAAAGCCGTCGGCAAAGATGCCGCGGACGGCGTACATGCGAGCATAAGACGCATCCTCAGCCACCGAGGGGGCACGAACGGCGAGGACCTTTACGCCATCGACTTGTCAACGGGCAAGACAATCACGAGCTGCGTTAACTCGACCGTCGGCAGCACCGTGGTCCCTCCGGCGAAGTTCGGCAAGAAGGTCGAGGCGGCAATCGGGGACGGTCGGCGCGTAGTGCTGCTCCACAACCACCCGGCCTCTGGCATCCCGAGCGCGGCTGACCTTTTGGCGGTTGGCGGCAAGGGCTGCGAGATGGGGATAATCGCAGCTCACGATGGAAGTATCTATACGTTCGAGAAGGTTTCCGAGCCGGATGCGTCCTATAATGTCGATGAGGTGAAGTACCTTAGAATCCAAAGGCTTTACGGCGGCAACGAGGACAGGCTGTTTCGGGCGATTGAGGAGAGGTTCGGTTTCAAGATTGAGCATCATGAATGACATACTCAACGAGGCCGTTAGCTATCTCGACGGAAGAGACGACGTCGACGCTATAGGTCACGTTCTCGATTCCAAGCCTAAAGCCGTTCAGGAGCTATGGCTTGAAGAGGCCAAATACGACGACGAGAATCGCAGGGAGTACTACGAGCTGTTTGGCCCGGATAAGTTCGAGGATGCTCTTGAGGCCGATATAGTCGAGATATTCGAAAGCGAACTAAATAACTAGCCAACAGGCCCCGCCACGGCGGGGCTTTTTTCATGCCGCGTGACCGTGCCGCGACACTGCCTGCAGAGAGATTGGGGCAGGCATGAAAGAGCTATTCACTTGTGCGAACTGCGGCGACTGCGCCGTAAAGCTGGGTTTCGGCTTCACGTTCCCGGATACCTACATCTGCACGCAGCGCGGCGACGAGGTCGAGCCCAACGACGGCTGCACGCTCGGGTGCGAGGGCGTGCCGGTGCAGGCCATCGAGGCCATCGAGGCGGACGTCAACGGCCGCGTTGGCTACGGCTGCGAGGTGCTCGACTGATGGCCTACGGGCTCGTCGGCGGCGTCGGCGACCACGGGCGGCACGGCACCCTCATCACCGAGGAGATCGTAAACGCCGCGAAGCTGGATACCGCCGAGTGCATCGAGATACGGCAGAACAACATCGAGCAGGTCGAGAAGGCCCTCCTGCGCGCCTACAAGACGGGCCTGGAGGAGATAGGCCTCGTCGCGGAGGGCTACGCCAAGGCGACGTGCCCGGTCGACACGGGCAGGTTGCGCAACTCCGTCACGCACCTACTCAAAGGCTACGACTGCTTCATCGGCACCAACGTCGAGTACGCGCCGTACGTCGAGGAGGGGACTTCCCGCATGAAGGGCAAGCACTTCCTGCGCAAGGCGGCGACGGGCCACGGGGACACGTACCGGGCGATTCTCGAGAAGCACCTGAGGGGCGGCGCGTAGGGCCGCGTTACTCCGCTTGGATACTCACCCTTGCCGCGAGGTATTGCGGCGCGGGCCCTGCCGAGGCAACAGACTGGGACCCGCCCATTCCGAAGCAAGGGAGATTCTGTTGGCACTCACGCGAAAGATGCTCAAGGCAATGGGCATCGAGGACGAGAAGATCGACCAGATCATCGAGGAGCACGCCGAGAGCGTGGACGCGCTCAAGGCGCAGCGCGACGAGCTCAAGGAGGCCGCGGGCAAGGCGGACGGCTACAAGAAGGAGCTGGACGCGCTCAAGGCCAAGGGCGAGGGCGCGGGCGAGTACGAGGAAAAGTACAAGGCCAAGTGCAAGGAGCTCGACGACTACAAGGCCAAGGTCGATGGCGAGAAGGCCGCAGCCGAGAAGCGCAGCCTGTACCGAGAGCTGCTCAAGTCGGCGGGCGTCGACCCCAAGCGCATCGAGACCGTTCTCAAGGTCTCCGACCTCGAGAACGTGACCGTCAAGGACGGCGCCATCGAGGGCGCGGACAAGCTCACCGAGGGCATCAAGGCCGACTGGGCCGACTTCATCGCAACCACAACCGTCAAGGGCGCCGACGTGGCCCACGCCCCCAGGGGCGAGGGCGGCAAGGACATCAACGAAATGAGCACCGCCGAGTACATGAAGTACAAGGCGGAGCAGAGAGGCTAAGGGGTTTCTATGTCGAACACCATCCTTACACCCAACATCATCGCCAACGAGGCGTTGGACGTTCTGCGCACCAACGCCGTCATGGCCAACCTCGTCCACCGCGACTACTCCTCCGAGTTCGTCGCCGGCGTGGGCGACACCATCACCGTTCGCAAGCCCGCCACCTTCGAGGCCAAGGAGTTTACTACCGAGGTCGAGGTGCAGGACGCCACGGAGGGCAAGGTTCCCGTCAAGATGGACAAGCTGCTCGACGTGACGTTCGCCGTCACGTCCAAGGAGCTGACGATGGGCATCGTCGACTTCTCCGCGCAGTTCCTCGTCCCGGCCATGCAGGCCTTCGCCGACAAGATCGACGGCTACCTGCTCGCGCTCGAGAAGGACGTCACGAACCGCGTCGACCACGCCAAGGGTGCCATCGCCGTGGCGGACATCATCGCCGCCCGCAAGTTCCTCGTGGACGCCAAGGCGCCCTCCACGGAGCGCCGCTTCGTCTACGGCTCCCAGGCCGAGGCCGACCTGCTCAACACCGAGGCGTTCACCAACGCCTCCGCCGTCGGCGACAACGGCACCGCCCTCAAGGAGGCATCGCTTGGCCGCAAGTACGGCCTCGACTTCTACTGCGACCAGAACGTGCAGAAGACCACGGCGGAGACTGCCAACTACACGCCGTCCATCGCGTTCCACAAGAACGCCTTCGCGCTCGTGACCCGCCAGCTCGAGATGCCGCTCGGCGCCCCCAAGGCGTTCTCCACCTCCTACGACGGCTTCGGCCTGCGCGTCGTGCAGGGCTACGACCAGAAGACCAAGACCGATACCGTCTCCATCGACATGCTCTGCGGCGTCAAGACCCTCAGCCCCGAGCTCGCCGCCGTCATCACCGATAAGCGATAGGCGCAGAGATGCTCGAGCAGGTGCTTCTGTCGCTGCGCAACTGGTTCGTCGCCGACAAGCGCACGGGGCGCGTCCGCATCGAGCACGTCGACCCCTGGGGCAACGTGAGCGTCGTGGGCATGCGCGGGCCCGGTGCCATGTTCGGTGAGGCCTACGCCG
>UQNH01000124.1:0-3771 GCA_900542365.1 uncultured Collinsella sp.
CGCCGCCGCGCGGTTGGACCCCGCCACGTCCTGGATGCGCTTCGCAATCTTGGGTATCGACTCGCCGAGCAGCACGCCCTGCGTGATCTGGTTGGCTATGAGCCGGCGGTTCCACGCCACGTCCTTGACGACGTTGACGGACGGCTTGGGCAGGTAGCTGTCGTGGTCGGTGAGCAGCCTCTGAACGGTCGAGGCGTCCTGCAGTGCGTAGGCCGTGTCAACGCCAACGGCGCTCTCGACCTGCCACGTGCCGTAGTTGTAGTTCTCGGCGTAGACCTCGGGCAGCCTGCCCTCGATGGCGGCGGCCGCGACGACGTTCGCGTGCGTCATGGCCTCGGCGCACTGCTTGAGCACGATTCGGTAGCGCCTGCCGGCCGCGATCTTCCCGCTTCGCCAAGACCTGTACTGCGCCTTGGTTATCTCGCCGGACTCGAGCCGCTCGCGCATCTTCTCGTCGTCGGCCTCGAACTGCGCCAGATAGCGCTTGAGGTTGGCGTAGGCCGTCTTGCCCGCCTCGCCGTACACTCCCGCCACCTCGCGCTCGAACGCCCGAATCTCGGCGTCTGAGAACTCGTGAGCGCTATCCTTCGCCATGCGCCGCCTCCAATCGTCGGCACGCATGGTCGCCCGCGCATAACGGAAAAGGGCCCCGACCGAAGCCGGGGCCCTTCCCTACTCGCCGTCCGCCTCTAGCATCTGGCGCACCTCGTCGCGCCAGCGCTCGGGAACGCTCTCGAGCGTGCGCTTGCCGCTCTTCACGGCGCGGTAGTAGATCTTCGCCAAGTTACTCACCTCCAACGATGTCGCCGAGCTCGAGAAGGGCCGCCTGCGAGTCGGCGACCTGCTGCTGGAGCGATGCGATCTGCTCCTCCATGCTCATACCGTCCGCCTCGTGTGCCGCCCAGACGGTGTCAAAGTCGGCCTTTGCGCCCTCGACCGTCAGCTCGCCAGTCGGGTCGGTGAAGTGCAGCTCCTCATAGGTGAACACCTTCACCTTGACGGAACCGCCCTCGCCGCCCTGCTCCTCGCGCTCGCCCTCGGCGATGCCGCGGCGCAACCAGACGTCGGTCCCCGCGATCTCGACCGCCCCGGGCCTCTCTCCCGTTCGCTCAGACTTCACAACCATAAATTACCTCCTAACCCACGGCCCTCGCCGCGTTGAATATGCACCGCTTACCGTTCATCTGGTGCTCCATGACGGCCGTTTTCAACCAGCCCCAGTAAGAGCACACGCGCCTCGCCAAGCGCTCGGTGCGCCTGCGCATGTAGCGCGCGAACGCGCGTCGCAGTCGTTTCCAGAGCCTCTTTCGCAAGTCGACCCGGCGCCCGCGAGCGCACCAGATGCGATAGCCCGCGAAGTCGATGGGCTCGGCGCCGTTGCGCCTCACCTTCCACGGTTTCAGCGACAATCCTAGCCGCCCCAAAACGCGCGCGGCGATGGCAGCGGCCTTCCTAAGCGAGCGCTTTGAGTTGCCGAGAAAATAGCCGTCGTCGGCGTACCACACCTGGCATCCCGCGAGCCTCACGCGCTTGCCGCGCCGTTCCTTCGCCGCCTCCTCGACCGCGTGGTACGCGAACGAGATCACGAACGCCGCCAACCGAAGCGACAGGTAGCTGCCGAGGATAAGGACGCCGTTCATCGTCGACAGCAGCGAATGGAGCAGGTAGAGGACCTGGCTGTTCTTGACGTAGCGCGCCACCAGACCCTCCACTATCTCCGTCCGCATCGAGCCGTAGCAGTTGCGGATGTCGACGTGTACGTGGTAGGCGAAGCGGTGAACCTCGCGCCTGAGCTTGCGCATCCCCAGCGCCGCGCCTTTGCCCTTGACGCCACTCGACACCTGCCAGAAGCCGACCTTGGCGGCAAGGAGCGGCTCGAGTGCCCCAACGCACAGGTAGTTGCACACCTGCCGCTTGATGCTCTCGACGCTTATCTCGCGCAGCTTGCCGCTGTTCGGGTCGTGTTTCAGATAGGTTCGGATGGGGTCGAATGTCAGCGTCTCGGTCGAGAGCTCTAGCCAGATGCGGTCGACGAACGCCGTCTCGGTGCCGTATTCGTCGGCGACGCGCCAGCCGTTCTCCTTGCCGGAGTCGCTTTTCTTCCATCGGTGCAGGGCCTCGACGACGCTTCCGCGCGTGAACTCGAGGCCCTTGCAGTAGGTTTTCATAGATCAAAGCTCTTTCTGTCTGTCATACGAGCGTTCGCCTTGCGGCTACCAGCCCGTGAGCCTTGCGGACAAATTTCACTCAAAGGAGTCAGGCTGAGCCGCGTCCCGCCAGAAAGCGGCGGGCGCGGTAGACACGGTGCGAGTAGAGATTTATAGACAGATTGCCGGGAGACGAAGTTCCAGTTCGCCCTGCCAGACCTGTTCCTCGAGTTCGCGTAACGAAGACCAGCCGCCGAGCCGTTCCTCAGGTTGCCGAGGAACTGAACCAGAAACCAGCGCCGCCCTCACCGTGAATCCCTGTTTGGGGTTAGGAGGGGGCCAGCCCCCTCTCAGGGCTACGCCCTGATTCACCCCCGGCTACGGCCCGTAGCAGAAAGCCGGGAGACGAAGTTCCAGACCGCCCCGCCAGACCAGTTCCTCGAGTACGCGCAACGAAGACCAGCCGCCGAGCCGTTCCCCAGGTTGCCGAGGAACCGAACCAGACGGATTGTGCCCTTTACCTTTCCGCCGGAGGTGTCGAAGTAGAAGTAGTCGCCGACACCGGTCGTCGCCGAGCCGCCGAGCCCCTTTCCCAAGATGAGGCCGTTGACGAACTGGATGTCGAGCATGTAGCCATCCGCCGTCGGCATGCACGCCGCCGTCGGGGTCACCCCGTCCGCCACGGCGTTCTTCTTCTCATTGCGAGTGTCGGGGTTGACCGCGATTCCGAAGCCCGTGCCGTCGGAGACGAAGAGCGTATCGCCCATGAACTCCCACGCGCCCAGCGCCAGCTCGACGCCGCCGACCTTGAACGGGTGCTTGCCGTCCTTCGCCACCTGGCCGTCGCCCACGAGGGAATCGGTGTTGCCCGTGCTCCACGGTGCGCTCTGCAGCCACGTGTTCACGGTCGTGTTGAACGCCTTGGCGACGTCCATGAGCAGCGCCACGTTGCCGTCCGAGAGTGTCTCCTTGCCTCCGACGACAGCGCCGTCGAACACGTCGTAGGCCGCCGCGGCGCCTCGGTCTGGGCACGTGGTGCCCGTGTCGGTGCCGTACATCATCGACGCACCCACGGGAATCTTCGCCGCCTGCTCGGCGGTGACGACCACGCGCGTGACGCCCGTCTCGGCGAGCGCGGGGTGAATCTGCACGTTGAAGTCGGTGCAGCCCGGGAAGTCCACCTGGGAGGACTTGCAGAGCGTCTTGGTGAGCTGGTGGAAGTTGACGTACCACTGGTCGTAGGCCGACATGCCCGAGTAGCCAGTGGTCGCCGTCTTGCACAGGTCGATGAGCGAGTCGTGCGAGGTCACTCGATTGGCGATCTTCGCGCCGGAGACGGAGCGCGGACGCCCGTCGGCGTCGATGCTCATCGGGTACGTCGGCGTCAGCATGTACGGGCGCAGCGTGCCGTCCGGCAGCAGCGCCTTGGGGTTCGGCTGCGAGCCCGTGAAGCGCGTGTCCGACCACGAGACGAGCAGGTTGCCGTTCGTCAGCACCTCGACCGCCTGCCAAACGACGGGCGCGATCTCGTAGACGTTGTTGCCGTGCCCGTTGTCCACGCGCGAGAAGCCGTAATCCACGCCGTCGATGGCCTCGACCCACGGCACGCCGTCGGCGTCGGCAC
>UQNH01000125.1:0-3532 GCA_900542365.1 uncultured Collinsella sp.
CGAACGTCAACGCCGCCGGTGGCGCCCTCGGGTGCCACGATTACGGTGCAACCGGTGCCGGCCTCCTCGTCCGTGTAGTTGCCAAAGCAAAAGCCATCGACATCGCAAACGTCAATGGCCTCAAGCAGTGTATCCATGTTTTACTCCTATCGGTTTTCCGCCGGGCCTTATGCCCGGTCGGGATCCGTACGGTACGCCGAAATTGTAGGCGCTGGGGGATACCCAGCGCCAGATGCAATTACGATAGTTTTTGAATCGCACGCGCGACGCGAGCGATGGGCAGGCCCACCACGTTGTAGAAGTCGCCCGAAATATCATGCACGAGCATGCGCCCGCCTGTGCCCTGGATGCCGTAGGCGCCGGCTTTGTCCATGGGCTCGCCCGAGGCGACGTAGCGCTCAATCTGCTCGTCGGTGAGCTCATAGAACGTCACGTCGGTCACATCGACAAACGACAGGCTCTCGGCGGCATGCGGAGCGGCCGTGTCGCCTGCCTTAACGATGCAGACGCCGGTTGCGACCTGGTGCGTGCGGCCCGAAAGCTCGCGGAGCATGGTGCGCGCCTCGTCCTCGGTTGCCGGCTTGCCCAGAATCTTGCCATCGAAGGTGACAATAGTATCGGCCGCGACGGTCAGTTCGTTGGGCTCGGCATGCTCGGCGGCAACGGAGGCGGCTTTGGCGCGTGCTAAGCGTTCAACGAGCGTAAGCGGGGCCTCGCCATCAAAAGGCGTTTCGTCGATATCTGCGGGAATCACGTGAATGTCATAGCCCGCCTCGCGCATCAACTCGATGCGGCGCGGTGATTGCGAAGCCAAAATCATAGCTGAATGCCCTCGGCGACCTTCTCGACGGCCTTGTCGCCGGCGAGTGTGCGCAGCAGCTCAAGCGCAAAGGGGAGCGACTGGGCCATGCCGCTGGCGGTGATGATGTTGCCGTCTTGCGTAACCTTCTCGCCGGTATAGGCGCCTTCGGGGAAGCTTTTCTCAAAGCCAGGGAAGCACGTGGCCTGGCGCCCCTCGAGTAGGTCGAGCTCGCCCAGGATAAACGGGGCGGCGCAGATGGCGGCAACGTGCTTGGTCGCGGCGAACTCGCAGACCACGTCGCAGACGCGCTGATCGGCGCGCAGGTTGGTGGCACCGGGCAGGCCGCCGGGCAGCACGACGCAGTCGTACTCGTCAAAGTTGATCTCATCAAAGAGCGCATCGCAGGTCACGGGGATCTGCAGCGAGCTTACGACCTCACGCGTGGGCATGATCGAGACGAGCGTGGCACGCACGCCGCCGCGACGCATGACATCGACCATGGTCAAGCATTCAATAGTTTCAAAGCCATCGGCGGCGAGAACGGCAACGCTGGGCATGAGGGCTCCTTTCATGGGCGGCATACAATTAGCCGTCTTATACCCCGAAGACCTCCGCTTGCCACGCTCGATTTCCCAATGTTTAAAATAGCCCCGTCCGAATTAGCTACCCCACCCATCCTCAACAATCTCAATCTGTAACATCCATCGACCAAAACTAGCCCCAACTGTTACAGATCGAGACAGTCCCCAACAGCACCGCCCCGTTCGGGGAAACGACCGCTACAGGTACGGCGGGCAGAGGCTCACTTTTTTCTTCGGTTTTTCTTGACGGAATCTCACCTGTTGTAGTACTTTGTCCCAGTCTAAAAACGCGTGGACTTTTCTGGGCGCTAGCCACCTTTTTGCCACGCAACCGAGCTGCGCAATACCGACACGCCTATGGAGCACGAAGGCGATTCCAGTTATTTCAACGCCGATTCAGGTGCCTCAATCGCCTCATTCCTCACGGAATACCTGCCGGACGAGCTCTCTTCCGACGCCGACGTGCTGCTCAGTCTTGGTGAACCGGCCGTGAGCGGCGGGCAGCTGACGCTCTCCCCGCAATCGTTCGTCGTGTTTGGTTAAACCCGTTCGACCTCACCTCCGCCGGCGAGGCTGTCGGCAAAGTCGACTGGGGATAGTCAACGGGCCATCACGACAAACACCAACACCTCTAGCCTCGTCCAACTCACCGAATGTATTGCAATCGTTGTCAATATGAGTTACGGTAGAGGCAGAACAGCTCGAACATTGGTCTGTCAGGTTGCCGGAACCTCAACGCAGAGCGGCCCTCGAACAGCAATGCAAACGACTAGCAGTACCCGATTTGCAAGCAAGGAGTCATCATGACCGACGCATACGGCAACGACGCAGCAACCAGCACCGGCACCATCGCAGACACCACCAACAACGCCGCTTCCGGTGCCCCGCAGCGCGCGGAAAGCACGGAACGACTCGCCCGCCCGCTCATCAAGCTCGCCAAAGCCTGCGGACTTGCCACCTCATTCATCGACCAGCTCGGCACCTACACCGAAATCAGCGACGCGGCCTTGGTCGCCGTACTCAAGGCCCTCGACGTGGACGCATCCAGCGACGAGGCCATCGTACGCTCCATGACCCAACTTGAGGTGGAAAACAGCAAACGTTTGCTCCCCTCCACCATCGTCGCCACCACCGGCAAACCGACCGGCATCACCCTGAACTGCTCGTCGGACGCGGACATCACCGCCTCCATCGAACTGGAGGACGGCACCGCGTTTGGCCACTTTGCCCTGCTGCCGAACCTCAATTCCGGCAAGCCGGACTTGACCATCGCACCCGACCTGCCGATGGGTTACCACACGCTGACCGTCACGGTTGACGGGCGCGAGGGCAAGGCGGCCATCATCGCCGCCCCCGCGCGCATTCCCGTGCCGGAGGCGGTCGCCGAGCACCAGCGGTGGGGCTGGATGACGCAGATGTATTCCGTGCGGTCCCGCGAATCGTGGGGCATCGGCGATTACGGCGATCTGAAGCGTCTTTTGGCAGATGCCGCCGAGAAGTCCAAGGCCGACTTCATGCTCATCAATCCGATTCACGCCGGCGCGCCGATTCCGCCGCTTGAGCCATCGCCGTATCTACCGGAATCGCGCCGATTCCTCAACGTGACGTACATCCGGCCGCAGGATATCCCCGAATATGCCACACTGCCGGCCGACGTGCGCGCGCAGGTGGATGCGCTGCATGATTCGGTGGCCGCGCGCAACGACGAATCGACCCCGATGGACATCAACGCGGCGTGGGAGGCCAAGCGCCCGGCGCTGCGCCTGATCTTCGAAGCGGGCCGCAACAACAAGCGCGAGCTCGAATTCGAGCATTTCAAGACCACCGCCGGCCCGGACCTCGATTCCTTCGCCACATGGTGCCTGTGCTTCGAGGTATGGGGCGCGCCGTGGGGCGAGAACCGTTGGTTCTTCGAGAAGACCATCGACGACCCGGCCGTGCGCCAGCTCGTCGAGGAGCACCACGACCTGTTCGAGTTCAACCGCTGGCTGCAGTGGATCGCTGCCGAGCAGGTGAACGCCGCGCAGCAGGAGGCGCTGGACCACGGCATGACGCTGGGGCTGATGCAGGACATGGCCGTGGGCGTGCACGGGCTCGGCGCGGATGCCTGGGCCAATCCGGAACGCTTCGCCTCAGGTGGCGTCACGGT
>UQNH01000126.1:0-3529 GCA_900542365.1 uncultured Collinsella sp.
GAGGCGCCATAGGTGGCATCGAGCGGCGTTCCCACATAGGCGGACGCCGAGAGCCGCGGCGGCATCTGCGGCGCCAGCTGGTGTACCGGCGCGGCATCGCCCACGGCCGTGTACGTCGTGCGCGGCAGCAGGTCATCGTTATCGGCATCGGCGCTATACCACACGACCGGACAGTCCGAAAGACGCGCCAGCTGCGTTGCCATAGCGTGCACAATCTGTTGCTGATCGCCACACCGCTGCAGCATGCGGTTGGTCTCGAGCACCATCTGCGTGCGACGGTCGCTGGCGGCAGCCTGCGCCAAGGCGCGGCGCAGGGCCAGCGCGATCGAGCTCGATACGAGCGAGACCGCAAACATGATAAAGAACATGCCGGGATAGACGCGGTCGATAAACGACAGTGCGTAGCGCGGGTCGACAAACAAGAAGTTGTAGAGCGCCACGGCGGCAGCCGAGCTCAGCAGGCAGTACAGGCGGCTCCAGGTAAAGAAAGCACACAGCTGCACGGCGAACACATAGACGATCATGATGCTCGGCGCGAGCCCCGGATGGTCGAGCAGCGCGCCCACAATCGTCGCCGCGGCTAGCAGCCCCGCCGATACGCAGGCGTCATACAGAGGGCTGCGACGCGTCAGCGTTGTACGCCGCCACCAAAAGTTCTCGGCAATATCGCCGTCCGCACGGACGTCCATCAGCGCCCCGCCCCTCTCTCAAAAACAAAAACCACCACAAAGGGGACTGGCACCTTTGCGGTGGTGGCCTCCTTGTGGTGGTTTCAAGTGTATAGCCTTTGCAGCCTGCGGTCGCTAGACAAACAGCAGACGTCGACTACGGACGCTCGTCGGGAGCCAGGCGCTGCATCTTGCTCACGGCCTTAAACTTGGTGAACAGCGGCACGTACTCAAAGCTCACGTTGGAGTTCTCCAGGCCGTACCAGCGCGCAGGCGTGCCGGCGGCGCGGCGGATGATGTACTTGAGCGTGATGGCCGTACGCTCGCTGGGCTCCACGTCGCTTTCGGGCGCCAGCAGCTTGCGGATCATGACGAACTTAAACGTACCGATGTTGCCCGGATCCTTGTAGACCGAGTAATCGTGCGTCTGCGCCGGCAGCTCGCCGCTGGCAGCCAGGTCCTGAACAACCTGGCGCAGGTAAGCATTGACGCGCTGGTTGATCTTATAGCCCAGGTACAGATGCACGCGGAATACGTAGTCGGTGCCGAACGTCTCGACCGAGTAGGCAAAGGTATGCGGCTCCTCCATGGTCTCGACATTCACGAACCACCAGGCGCGAGCGCGCTTGGGGTGCTTATCCAAAATCGAGTAGACGATATCGCGGTCGATATAGTCGGTGTTGGTGTCCTTGGTCAGGTACACGATGTTGTCGCTCATGAGCTCGTAGCGATCGTCGTCGCGCAGGCGTTTGAGCTGCGGCAGATAGCTGCGCAGCGGCAGCAGCGTAAACTGACGTTGCTCGACCGCCGTGCCGTTGTACCAGCACACCATAATGCCCATGATGAGTGCAGCCATAAGGATGGTGAAGTAGCCGCCGTGGAAGAACTTGGTGAGCGAGCTCACAAAGAAGAAACCCTCGAGCAAAAGGAAGAAGGCAGCAAAGATCCACGGCGCGACCTTGAGATTGCGCTCCACGTGCAGATAGAAGAAGAGCAGCATTGTCGTGCACATCATGGTCAGGGTAATGGCCAGGCCGTACGCGGCCTCCATGTGCGCCGAGTTCTGGAACAGCAGCACCACGACGACGCAGCCCACGAGCATGACGTTGTTGACCATGGGGATGTAGAGCTGGCCCTTGGTCTCGGCAGGATAGAAGACCTGCATATGCGGCATGAGGTCCAGGCGGCTGGCCTCGGACACCAGCGAGAATGCGCCGGTGATGAGCGCCTGCGAGGCGATGATGGCCGCGACGGTGGAAAGGCCGACGGCAAAGGGGCGCAGACCCGGGGCGAGCATCTGGTAGAAGGGGTTGAGGTCGGCGATACCCATGAGCTCCGGGTTGCCGGCGTTGTTGATAAGCCACGCGCCCTGGCCCATGTAGGACAGCAGCAGGCAGCACTTAACGAACGGCCAGGTGGCGTAGATGTTGCCGCGGCCCACATGGCCCATGTCGGAGTAGAGCGCCTCGGCACCGGTGGTGGCAAGGAAGCAGCTGCCCAGAATCATGATGCCCGCATGGTTGTTGGGGCTCAGCAGAAAAGCGATGCCACGCAACGGGTTGAGGCACAGCAGCACCGCGGGATACTGGCAGACAAAGAACAGGCCCGTGCCGCCCAGGAACAAAAACCACAGCGTCATGATGGGGCCGAAGGCGTGACCGATCTTGGCCGTGCCGATGCGCTGCACCAAGAAGAGCGCGATGATGATGGCAAGCGTGATGGCGACGACACGACCCTGGTCGTCACCGAGCACGGCATGGACCGCCGGGATGGTGCGCAGGCCCTCGATGGCCGTGGTGACGGTAACGGCAGGCGTCAGGATGCCGTCGGCGAGGAGCGCCGCGCCGCCCAGCATGGCGGGGATGATGAGCCACTTGCCGCAGCGCTTGACCAGGCTGTACAGGGCAAAGATGCCGCCCTCGCCGTGGTTGTCGGCGCGCAGCGAGATCAGCACGTACTTGACGGTCGTCAGCAGCGTGACCGTCCACACGACAAGGGAGAGCGCGCCGAGCACGAACTCCTGCGTGACGCTTCCGATGCCGCCGTTGCCGGCAACGAGCGCCTTGGTTACATACATGGGGCTGGTGCCGATATCGCCATACACCACGCCCAGCGTGACGAGCATCGCCGAGATGCTCACAGGAATCGCAGCGTGCGAGGCTACTTCCTTTGCCTTTTGTTCCATAAGCCGGTTTCCTCCCAATTTTAACGTTCGACGGGATTATATGTAATCAGCCCATATTTTAATGGCACCGTTTTCCCAGCTAGATAAACATTTATGCGGCCTTTAGGCCACCGCGGCGATATGGAATGTGACAAAGGGACGCCCCCTTTGTCACATTCGTCATTTTCCGAGCCAGTTTTTGAACCACCACTCCATAGAGCGGCTCATCTCGGCCATAAAGGGGCTCGTGTGCTTACGGGTGTAGATGTCGATGACGCGCTCGCCCACCTCGCGGGCGTGCGGGCGAAACATCGCATCCATCTCGGCCACCTGCGCATCCATCGTCTCGGCGTCGGCGCGGCGGTAGTGCTCCTCGTGCACCAGGTTCACCACGGGATGCGCGATTGCCGGGCGCTCCTTGCGGGGCGTGCCGATGATGAGCATCGATAGCGGCATGGTATAGGGCGGCAGATCGAGTAGCCCGGCAACTTCCTCGGCATTCTCGACGATATCACCGATGTAGCAGCTCCCCAGCCCCAAGGCCTCGGCGGCGACCACGGCGTTTTGAGCGGCGATCACAGCATCCTGCGCCGCGATGGCAAAGTCGCCCAAACCCGGCGCGCGGCGGGGCGCCTTGCCCGTGCGCCACACGAAACCGGGCGGCATGGAATCGAACCATGCCCATGATCTCCTTGCC
>UQNH01000127.1:0-3491 GCA_900542365.1 uncultured Collinsella sp.
CGCGACACCGAGGAATGCATCAAGGTCGGCGCCGTGATGGGCGCCGCCGCCATGGCCGAGGGCCTGGTCGCTCGCATGAAGCGCGAACTGGGCCGCGAGGATGCCACCGTTATCGCCACGGGCGGTCTCGCCGGCATTGTCGCCGATTCGACCGATGCCTTCGACGTGGTCGACGGGCAACTCACCATCAAGGGCATCTGCGAAATCTACCGCCGCATGCAGGAGCTGGGATAGAGTAAACGCCAGGTCGCAGCAACCAGCCGCCAATCCTATTCCTCAAAATCGAAAATTTTTCAGTTTTGAGGAATAGGATTTTTGCTAAGCCTCGCCGCACAACCACCTCGCCAGGTCCACGATCTGCACCCCATCGCGATCCGTGGCCTCGTGATGCGTGCGGGCAAGAATCATCTTGGGATACGCATCGCCAATGCTCAGCAGTGGCGAAATCTCGCGTTCAAACGTCTTATCCGAGCTGATGTCGTCGCTCACCTGAATGTAGAGCTTCTCGCTTCGCTTGATTGCTACAAAGTCTATTTCCTTTTTATAGAGCACACCGACGTATACCTCGTATCCGCGGCGCAGCAGCTCGATGGCCACCATGTTCTCGTATACGCGTCCCCAATCCATATCACGTGTACCAAGCAGTGCGTATTTGAACGCGTGGTCTGCCAGGTAATACTTCTCGCCGCTCTTAAGGTATTTTTTGCCGCGAATGTCGTACCGACGAACTTTATAGAAGGCAAGCGCATCGCACAGGTACCCCATGTACGTGCCGACCGTCTTGTTCGTAATCTTTAGCCCATCCGCATTCAAAACATCTGTAATGTTGCGTGCCGACGTTATGTTGGAGACGTTGTCCATCATGTAATCGGCAATGCGCAGCAGTGCCGATTCGTTTCTCACGTTATGCCGCTGCACGATATCCCTCACGATGAGCGTTTTGAAGACATTGGAGAGATATTGGTAGCGCTGCTCCTGCAGTGGATAAGGGTAAGAGCCGGACATACCGCCGATTCTCGCGTACCCATCGAAGTCGCGATCGACCTCGCCCTCGTCACTATAGAGGCGATACTCCTCAAACGAGAATGGGAAAACCTCGATCTCGAACGTACGCCCCGTAAAGAGCGTCGACAGATCGCTCGACAGCAAAAAGGCGTTCGATCCGGTGATGAAGATGTCGTACTGCTCGGATGCATGGAGGCTGTTGATCGCGCGTTCAAAGCCGTCGCACATCTGAACCTCGTCGATAAGCAGGAAGTTTTGCTTGTCGGACACTCGATGCTCTTTCACATAGGCGAGCAGGGCATGATATTCGAGCAGGCCCTCGAACTCGTCGAGGTTGTAATTGATATGGATGACATTCGAATTGGACAGATTTGCCTCCACGTAATCGCGGAGGGCCTCGAGCAATTTTGACTTACCGCTACGGCGAATGCCCGTTATGACCTTGATGTCCGGTACGCCAATAAGGCTCGTCAACGTGTCCATATATGACGTTCTATTGATGAGTTTCATTGGTGCCTCCCTGCGGTCTTCTATCGCTATTCCTCAAAAACGAAAATTATTCAGTTTTGAGGAATAGACTCTGCAACGAATATACCTCGTTAAAGGCCGAGCTGGCTTAATTCTATTCCTCAAAATCGAAAGATTTTCAGTTTTGAGGAATAGGGTGCTGACAACCCATTCCCCAGACAACAAGACCCTCCCCGGCACAGCCGAGGAGGGTCTTGTTGTCATCGCTATCTTTGAGCGCGGGCGCCTCGCGTTACAGCCCGCGAATCCGTACAGCCTCAGGCGGAAACTCCTGCTCGCCGGCATCGGTCTTGATGGTCGCGCGGCCCCAGATGTCCAGGCCCGCAAACACACCGACCGCAAGCGGCAAACCGTTGGGCGACACCGCCGCAACCTGACGACCCAGCAGCGGCACCATATCGAAGTACTCACCCAGCACCGGAGCCAGCGGGCCGGCAGCGCCCTGCGGCGTGTTGGCGGCAACCGCCCAGGCGTCAACGCGGGTCAGCACAGCGGCGGCCAATGCCTCGATCAGCGCCTCATCTGCCATATCCACGCCAAGCTCACCCAGCGCCGCACGCTCAATATCAACCGTCACCGCGGCAAACATGCCCGCAGCACCGGCACCGCCGTTCACGGCAACACGCGCGAGCGACGTCTCAAACGCAGGCGCACCGCACACGATATCGCTCGGCCACTGGATACCCACTTTACCGGCAAGGCCCAACCCCGGCGTCGACGCCGTGCCCACAAGCGCGTCCATCATGCCCATCGCAGCCACAAACGGCAGGCCGTGGAAGGCGTGCATGTTCACATCGGGGCGCACGACCAGCGAAAACGTCAGCGATGCATCGCCCGCGCTCCACGCGCACCAGCCCACGGACATGCCCTCGCGGCCCGCATCACGCGCCGCGTCGAGCTCGGTACCGGCGGCAACAGCATTCATCTCGATCATCTACATACGCCCCAATTCGCCCACGATATGGCCCACGCGATCCTCGGGCTCCTTGACCTCGACACCGTTGTAGCGGAAGAACCGCGCCGGGTCGTGCATCAGGTCCTCGAGCGGCACCAGCACAAAGTCTCGCTCGCCGATCAGCGGATGCGGCAGGCGCAGCTTCTTGCCGCCGTGGGTCTCGCCGTCCATCCACAGCAGGTCCAAGTCGATGGTGCGCGGGCCGTTTGCCTTGGCCTTTTTGGATCGGTCACGGCCCAGCTCGGCCTCAATCTTCAAGAGCTCGTCAAGCAGCACCAGCGGAGCCAGCTCGGTCTTGATCTCGATGATGGCGTTGGCAAACGTGTCCTGGCGTGTCTCGTAAGCCGGCTCGCTCTCGTAGATGCGCGAGCAGTTGGACACACAGGTGAGCGGAATCTCGGCAATCATGTTGCGCGCGGCGCGGATGTTGTCGCAACGATGCCCCAGGTTGGAACCCACGGCCACAAACGCACGGCGCGGCTGCGGCTCGGCGACAGCCCAGTAACCGTTCAGGAACTGCGCAAAGCCAGCGACATCGTGCACGCGCACGATGTTGGCACCGGCCTGGATGGCGCCCAGGCACACACCAAACGTGGCGGCATCGCGTGCGGCGGCCTCGGTCACGCCCGAGACGGCACCCACAAAGCGCTTGCGCGACACGGCGCACATGAGCGGATAGCCCAGCGACGCCATCTTGGCGGTCTCGCGCTGGATGACGATGTCTTCGTTGGCCGTCTTGCCAAAGCCCGGGCCGGGATCGATGCAGATACGGTCGCGCGACACGCCGGCATGGATGAGCGTGCGGGCCTGGTCGGACAGAAAGCCCATGACGCGGCGCATGATGGGCGCAGAATCGGGCAGGGTAAAGCGGCGGAGCTGCGAAGTGGGCACATAGGCTTCCTCACGGCGGGCACTGCGGCGCATCATGGCGGCCAGGTGGTCGCTGGGCTCTGGTGCGGCTTCGGTAGCTGCGGACACGGTCTCGGGCTCAGCGGCGGCAGGG
>UQNH01000128.1:0-3411 GCA_900542365.1 uncultured Collinsella sp.
TGCGTGCTCGCCTGCGGGCCGCAGCAAAAAGCTACGATCGCGCTCACGCGCGAGGACGCCGACGGCCATGTGGCCTGTTTTGTGTCGCAGCATATCGGCGATGTCGAAAACGGCGAGACCTTCGATGCCTGGAACGCCGCGCGCACGCGCTTGGAAGATCTCTTTGACTTGGCGCCCGCCGCCTTGGCCTGCGATTTACACCCCAGCTATCTATCGGACCAGTGGGCGCGCGAGCAGGCGCGAAAATGCAATCTGCCGCTCGTCGAAGTGCAGCACCATCATGCGCATATCGCGAGCGTAATGGCCGAGGCCATCGCCGCGGGCCAGCTTACAACCGACACGCGTGTCCTTGGCATCGCCTTCGACGGCACCGGCGCCGGCACCGATGGGACCATTTGGGGCGGCGAGTTTCTTGTTGCCAGCCTTGACGGCTTTGAGCGCACCGCGCATTTGCTCACCTGGGCGCTCCCCGGCGGGGCGGCCTCCGTACGCGACGCCCGCCGCAATGCCTTTGCCCTGCTGAGCGAGCTCGGCCTGCTCGAGCACCCGGGTGCCGCGGGGCTATTGGGCGCCCTCGACGAGCAAACGCGTAGCGTGACAGCCACCATGATCGAGCGCGGCATCAACAGCCCGCGTACCAGCAGCATGGGACGTCTCTTTGATGCCGCGGCAGCAATTCTGGGCATCTGCGACAAGGCAACCTACGAGGGCGAACCCGCCATAGAACTCGAAGCCGCCGCCTGGCGCGCGTTCAGCAGTGAAAGTGCCTGCCCCACCGGCAATATGGTCAGCTTTTCCGTAACCGAATCATCCCGTCCGGACGACTGCCATGTTCTGAACTCCAGACCGCTTTTTGAGGCGCTTTTGGAGGGAATCAGGACCGGCGTGCCCGCCGGCAAGCTCGCGCTCGACTTCCACGTCACCATCGCGCGCTCCTCGGCACGAATCGCACGCGAAATCTGCGTCCGTGAAGGCCTCGACACCGTCGCGCTCTCGGGCGGCGTGTTCATGAACCGACTTTTGCTTCAGCTCCTCACCCGCGAGCTCAAAAGCATGGGTCTCACTGTCTTGATTCCCCGCTCCGTGCCCGTCAACGACGGCTGTATCGCCTACGGTCAGGCCGTCATCGCTCGCGCTCGCCTCGCGCAGACAGCATCGCGATAGGCTGTTTTGCCAGCCTGCGCGCCGCCGTCTCACAGGTGTAACGCGTTTGCTCGTGACTCCTGCGAGCGCTACCATCAACTGATGGGTAATTAGGCGCCTATCCAGCGCAAAACGTATAAAAGGGGAACATTATGTGCCTTGCCGTTCCCGGTAAAGTGGTCAAACGCGACGACGACCTTAAGGCGACCGTCGACATGATGGGCATCGAGCGCCCCGTTTCGCTGCGCCTCGTGCCGACGGCACAGGTAGGCGACTATATTCTCGTGCACGCCGGCTTTGGCATTCAGATTGTCGACGAGCAGGAAGCCCAAGAGACACTCGAGCTCGTCAATACCATGACCGAGCTGGCCGAAGAGGACCAGCTCGCCACTAACCCGGCCGAGGCATACTAGTGGCGGCGGCGCAGCCGGTTCGCTCCGGTATCGACTTTTCGGCATTTCGCGACCCCAAGCTGGCTCGCGAGCTCATCGATCGTATTCATGAGCTTGTCGGCAACCGCAGCATCAACCTTATGGAAGTCTGCGGTACGCATACCGTGAGCATCGGTCGCTATGGCTTTCGCTCCATTATGCCTGCCGGGCTCAAACTGCTGAGCGGTCCGGGTTGCCCCGTCTGTGTTACCGCCAACCGCGATATCGACCATGCAATCGCGCTCGCCAAGATGGACGGCGCCATCATCACCACCTTTGGCGACATGATGCGCGTGCCCGGGTCGTCTACCTCGCTCGCCGCGCAAAAGGCGGCGGGGCGCGATATTCGCATTGTGTACTCCCCGCTCGATGCACTCGATATCGCCGAACACAACCCCGATCGCCCGGTCATCTTTATGGGCGTCGGCTTTGAGACCACCACTCCCACCATCGCCGCCGCCATTTTGGAGGCCGATGCACGCGGACTCCAGAACTTCTCGGTCTATTGCGCCCACAAGACCACGCCGCCGGCGCTGCGCGCCATCGCCAACGATCCCGAGACCACTATCGACGGCTTTATCCTTCCGGGACACGTCGCTACCATCACGGGCCTGGCACCCTTTGGGTTTTTGGTCGATGAGTTCGAGACCCCCGGCGTAGTCACCGGGTTTGAGCCGGTCGATATCCTGCAAGGTATCTGCATGCTGGTCCAGATGGTTGTCGAGAAAAGGCCGGCGATCGACAACGCCTACCGCCGTGGCGTCAACGCTGACGGCAACCCCGTAGCGCGCCAGCTGGTCGAGCAGGTATTTGAGCCGTGCGACACCACGTGGCGCGGACTGGGACCGATTGCCAACTCGGGTCTTTCCATCCGGCCCGAATTCGCGCGCTTTGATGCCGGCGCCCGCTTTGACGTACCCATTGAACCGACGGTCGAACCACGCGGGTGCCGCTGCGGCGACGTGCTGCGCGGCGCCATCACGCCGAGCGACTGCCCGCTGTTCGGCCACGCTTGCACACCCGAGTATCCCGTCGGCCCCTGCATGGTGAGCTCTGAAGGCAGCTGCGCGGCGTACTTTAGATACCGCGACTAGCCCGGACGCCCCCGCGTACCGGCACCACCCACGATTGGAGTTTTCGATATGTCCCATAGCGTTACCGATAGCACCGTCCTGCTGGGCCACGGCTCCGGCGGCCAGATGATGAAACGCATTATCGATGAGGTCTTTCTGGATGCCTTTGGGTCGCCCGAGCTGCTTGCAGGCAACGATGCCGGTGTCGCCGCACTGCCCGCAAGCGGGCGAATCGCCATGTCGACCGACAGCTTTGTGGTAACGCCGCAGTTCTTCCCCGGCGGCAATATCGGCCGCCTCGCCGTATGTGGAACCGTCAACGACGTCGCGACCTCGGGCGCTAACGTGCGCTACCTCTCATGCGGCTTTATCCTCGAAGAGGGCTATCCCATGGACAAGCTGCGCCAGATCGTCCAGACCATGGCCGAAACGGCACGCGAGGCGGGCGTGGCGATCATCACCGGCGACACCAAGGTGGTCGAGCGTGGCGGTGCCGACGGCGTCTACATCAATACCGCCGGCGTGGGCGAGGTGCCCGCGGGCGTAGCGCTCAGCGGTGCAAACTGTCGGCCCGGCGACGCCATCCTGGTATCGGGTACGCTAGGCGACCATGGCATCGCCATCATGAGCCAGCGCGAGGGCCTTGCGTTTTCGAGCAACATCGAAAGCGACGCTGCGCCGCTCAATCACCTGATTGCCGACGTGCTCGCCGCCGCCCCCGACACCCGCTGCTTCCGCGACCCCACGCGCGGCGGCCTAGCATC
>UQNH01000129.1:0-2913 GCA_900542365.1 uncultured Collinsella sp.
CAGGCTTGGGCGGAGCGATGTGCTCCAGATTGTTCATGGT
Source organism: uncultured Collinsella sp. (assembly GCA_900542365.1). Classification (GTDB taxonomy): domain Bacteria; phylum Actinomycetota; class Coriobacteriia; order Coriobacteriales; family Coriobacteriaceae; genus Collinsella. The sequence goes on from UQNH01000129.1 coordinate 41, forward strand.
CGGCAGCAAAAAGGCGGCCGTCTTGCCGGTGCCAGTCTGAGCGGCAGCAAGCAGGTCGCGGCCCTCGAGCACCACGGGGATTGAGCCGGCCTGCACGGGCGTCGGCGCCGTGTAGCCCAGGTTCTCGATGGCACGAAGCATCTCGTCGGAAAGGCCCAGCTCGTCAAAGGCGGGCAGGCTCTCGGTAGCGGACTCGACGGCCTGGGCAGCATTGGCCTCATCGGCGGCATCGAAGGCAGCCTGGGTCATGGCCTCGCGGGTCTCGTCCAGGATCTCGGCGTCGGTGACGTCGGATACAGAATTACGCATATGTTGTTGTTCCTTATCTGCACGCGCAATGGGCACGGCATGCGGCCGCGCGGGCGTGCTTGGTAGTGCGCTAATACATACAAAAACGGGTGCGCACAGAGAGGACGTTGCTCAGCACGCTGGCGATCGCTTTGGCAGCCCTATCACGCGCCGTCCAGACGCAGCGGCCCTAAGCGATGGAGCAGATTCGCCGCGGGTTAGTATACCCGTGCTTCGCATGCCCCCACGTAAACCACAGATGACGGAGCGGACGAGGCGGGCCTGGGCCGATTGTCTCGATCTGTAACATCTAGAACCCAAAAACCGGTCTAACTGTTACAGATTGAGACAAACTCAAACCTCGCAAAACAAAATCTCAATCTGTAACAGTTAGAGGTCATTTTCCCCGCTAGATGTTACAGATCGAGATGTTTGACATGAGCTGCCAACGATTGAGCAGCCACCCGCATCTGTAGCGAAATGTCATACATTTTCATCCCCACTGGACACCCCCAGGGGGTATGGGTGTATAGTATCGGCAGGTTAACAATTCCAATACCGAGCCACAGAAAGGAGAAGCCATGGCTCAAGATAAATTCGATGTGGGTGGTATGACATGCGCCGCCTGTCAGGCGCACGTGGACCGCGCCGTGAGCAAACTCGACGGCGTCGAGAGCGTCGCGGTCAATCTGCTCGCCGGCTCCATGCTGGTGGACTATGACCCCGCGCAGGTCACCCCCGACGACATCTGCACCGCTGTCGATCGCGCTGGCTACTCGGCCTCGCCCGTCAGCACGGGCACCGACGCCGGCCCAAGCGGCAGCGCACAAGCCAGGACCGGCGCCGCCCATATGGAGTCGCCCTCCAAAAAGTTGGAGGCCGCCGCTTCCGCCATGCGCACACGACTCATCGTCTCAATCGTCTTTCTTGTCCCGTTGTTCTATATAGGCATGGGGCACATGCTCGGCTGGCCGCTGCCTGGCGTCTTCACCGATCATACCCACAGCATGACGCTCGCCCTCACCGAGCTCGTCCTGCTCATCCCTATCGTCTACGTCAACGACGCGTACTTTATCAACGGGTTTAAATCGCTCGCACACGGCGCGCCCACCATGGACGCCCTTATCGCCGTTGGCGCCACCGCATCCATCGCCTGGTCGCTCTACGCCATGTTTATCATGGCCGACCAACTAGCCGCAGGACAGGTCCGCGAGGCCATGATGACGGGCATGGACAACCTGTATTTTGAGAGTGCGGGCACGATCCTGTCGCTCGTCACCGTGGGCAAATACCTCGAGACACGCAGCAAATCCAAAACCGGCGGCGCCATCGAGGCGCTCATTGACCTGGCGCCCAAGACCGCGATCGTCGTGGCCGAGGACGGTACCGAGGCCACCGTCGACGTCGATGCCATTCTGCCCGGCCAGGTGCTGCGTGTGCGCCCCGGCGAGTCCATCCCCGTCGACGGCGTGGTGCTCGAGGGCAGCTCGGCCGTGGACGAGAGCGCGCTCACCGGCGAGTCCATCCCCGTGGAGAAGACCGCCGGCGACACTGTCAACGCGGCCACGGTCAACCGCACGGGCTCGTTTACCTTCCGCGCCACGCGTGTGGGCGCCGACACGTCGCTCGCCAAAATCATCAAGCTCGTCGAGGACGCCAACGCCACCAAGGCGCCCATCGCCCGCATGGCCGATAAGGTCGCTGGCGTATTTGTGCCCGTGGTGTTTGTGATCTCGGCCGTGACCTTTGCGGTGTGGATGGCACTGACTGGCAGCGTGAACGAAGCGCTCACCTCCGCCGTGGCCGTGCTGGTGATCAGCTGTCCGTGTGCACTGGGCCTGGCCACGCCCGTCGCCATTATGGTGGGCACCGGCAAGGGCGCCGAAATGGGCATTCTGTTCAAGAGCGCCGAGGCGCTGGAGAACCTGCGCAGCGTGGGCACCGTGGTGCTCGATAAGACGGGCACGGTCACCCGCGGCAAGCCTGCCGTGACCGATATCGTGGTAGCCACGCGCGCTGACGGCTCGTCCGCCATGAGCGAAAAGGCGCTGCTCAAGCTGGCCGCCGCGCTGGAGCGCTCAAGCGAGCACCCGCTGGCCGAGGCGATTATGGCCGAGTGCGAGACACGCGGAATCGTCGCGCGCATGGTCGAGGACTTTGCTGCCGTGCCCGGTCGTGGCGTTACGGCGCGCGAAGGGCAAAACGCCATTGCCGCTGGTAACGTGCGCCTGATGAACGAGTTGGGCGTTACCGTGCCCGCGGGTCTTGCCGAGCAATTTGCCGCCGAAGGCAAGACGCCGCTGTTCTTTGCCAAGAACGGCGAGCTTGTCGGCACCATTGCCGTGGCCGACGAGGTCAAGGAGACGAGCGCCGCAGCCATTTCCGCGCTGCGCTCACTCGGCGTCGACGTGCGCATGCTCACCGGCGACAACCGCGTCACTGCCGAAGCAATCGCCCGCCGTGTGGGACTCGACCGTGCGCAGGTCATCGCCGACGTCCTCCCCGCCGACAAGGAACGCCACGTGCGCGAACTGCAGGATGCGGGCGGCAAGGTCGCCATGGTGGGCGACGGCATCAACGACTCC
>UQNH01000130.1:0-2856 GCA_900542365.1 uncultured Collinsella sp.
GGCGCTCAGCTGGCCGTTGCCCGGCTTGGAACCCTCGCGGTTGGGGAAGTTGCGCGTGGTGTGGCGGATCGAAAGGCCGTTGTTGGCGGGCGTGTCGCCGGCACCGAAGCACGGGCCGCAGAACGCCGTGCGCACGATCGCGCCGGCCTCCATAAGGTCGTAGATATAGCCGCGGCGTGTAAGCTCGAGTGCCACGGGCTGGCTCGTGGGATAGACCGACAGCGAGAACTCGCCGCAGCCGGTGTTGGCGCCCTTGAGCACGCGGGCAGCCTGGACCACGGAGTCGTAGTTGCCGCCCGAGCAGCCGGCGATAACGCCCTGCTGCACGTGCAGCTTGCCGTCGACGATCTTATCGAGCAGGCTAAAGTGCGTCTTGCCCTCGCCGATCTTGGCAGCCTCGAGCTCAACCTCGTGCAGGATGTCCTCGAGGTTCTCGTTGAGCTCGTCGATCTCAAAGCCGTTGGAAGGATGGAACGGCAGCGCGATCATGGGCTTGATGCTCGACAGGTCGACCTCGACGCAGCCGTCGTAGTAGGCAACATCGGCGGGCTTGAGCTCGCGGTAGTCGTCGCCGCGGCCGTGCATGGTCAAAAACGCGTGCGTGTCCTCGTCGGTTGCCCAGATGGAGGAAAGGCAGGTGGTCTCGGTGGTCATGACGTCGACGCCGTTGCGGTAATCGGTCGTCATGCTCGCGATACCGGGGCCCACAAACTCCATGACCTTGTTCTTGACGTAGCCCTTGGCAAAGACGGCGCGGATGATGGCGAGCGCCACGTCGTGCGGGCCAACGCCGGGGCGCGGGGCGCCCGTGAGGTAGATGGCCACGACGCCGGGATAGGCAACGTCGTAGGTGTCGCGCAGCAGCTGCTTGGCCAGCTCGCCGCCGCCCTCGCCCACGGCCATGGTGCCCAGGGCGCCGTAGCGGGTGTGCGAGTCCGAGCCCAGAATCATCTTGCCGCAACCGGCGAAGTTCTCGCGCATAAAGGAGTGGATAACCGCGATGTGCGGCGGAACGAAGATGCCGCCGTACTTCTTGGCCGCAGAGAGGCCAAAGACGTGGTCATCCTCGTTGATGGTGCCGCCCACGGCGCACAGCGAGTTATGGCAGTTGGTGAGCACGTAGGGCAGCGGGAACTGCTCCATGCCCGAGGCACGCGCCGTCTGGATAATGCCGACGAAGGTGATGTCGTGGCTTGCCATGGCATCGAAGCGAATCTTGAGCGCCTCGGGGTCGCCGGACGTATTGTGTGCCTGGAGGATCGAATACGCGATGGTGCCGCGCTTGGCATCCTCGCGCGTCTGTGTAATACCGTGCTCAGCAGCCTCGGCCGCAGGCACAACCTCGCTGCCACGGCGCAGGTAGATGCCGTCCTCGTACAGCTTGACCATACTGTCTCCCACTCTGCCCAAAAGATTTGGGCGCATAGCATACATTCGTTCAATATCGTGCCATAGAACGGTTGCCAGTGGGCTACGAATCTGCACGTTCACTTTATCTCAGTAAAGCAAAGGACGAGCCCAGCGTGGGCCGGCAGATTTGGTGCAAGAGTGTCCCTTTCGACTAGTCATTTAAGAACGTCCCCAATGACTACCCTACCGCATCCGGAGCAAGGCAGCGCCGCAGGTAGAGGACGGACAGCGAGCGACGTCCAGAGCGAACAAGTTGGCATGAAAAAGGCAAGGCATAGACCTTCTGGTCATGCCTTGCCTTTTGAATGACAAATTGTCGCTCTGGGCGGCGCGCAGCGTCGAGCCGTTACGCCGTTCGTTAGAACGGCGGAACCTACAGGTCGCCGCCCGTGCCCAGCAGTTTGCGCATGACTTGCTCGGGGTTGACCGAGCCGTCGCGCGGGGCCAGGGCGGTGATCTTCTTCTGCATCTTATACTCGTGCAGCTCGTCCTCGAGCTGGCGCACGCGGGCGCGGAGCTTTTCGTTCTCGCGCTCGCGCTCCTCGGCACGCTCCTTCATATCGAGGATGCGCACCACGCCGGCAAGGTTGATGCCCTCGTCAGTCAGCTGGTTGATGAGCTCCAGGCGCTCGATATCGGCACGCGAATACAGACGCGTGTTGCCGCCCGAGCGCTGGGGGTTCACCAAGCCCTTGGACTCGTAGACGCGCAGAGTCTGCGGGTGCATGCCGGTCAGCTCGGCCGCCACGCTGATCATGTACAGCGGTTTGTTCCTATTGTCCTCGGCCATGCTACCTGACCCCTTTCCGTCTCGTTATCGTCCATCATAAGCCCGCGGGCGTGGGCGTGCGCCGCGACCGCCCTAGTACGTCGCCTTGTAACGATTGACCTTCTCGCGATAGTCGCGCGTGTCGGCCTCGCGCAGCTTGGTCATGGCATCGCGTTCATCGTCGGACAGGTTCGTGGGAACCTGCACCTTGATCTCGACGAGCAGCGCGCCCGTGCGGCCACGGTGCTTAACATCGGGCGCGCCCATCTCCTTAAAGCGGAACTTCTTGCCCGTCTGGGTGCCCGCCGGCACCTTCAGACGAACCGTCGCGCCGCCGGGTGTGGGCACATCCACCGTGCAGCCGAGCGCCGCCTCGTAAACCGAGATCGGTACCTCCATGGTCACATCGGCACCCTTGCGCTTAAACAGCGGGTGCTCCTCCACATGCGTGGTCACGACCAGGTCGCCGCGCTCGCCACCCGCAACGCCATACTCGCCGCGACGCTTGTAGCGTAGCTTGCCGCCATCGACCGCGCCCGCGGGCACCGAGACCGTGATGGTCTGCTGCTCGCCTGTCGAGGGAATGCGATAGGTGACCTTGTGCGTCACGCCGCGAAACGCGTCCTCGGCCGTCACATCGACGGTCAGCGATAGGTCGCCGCCCTTGCCAGCGCGGC
>UQNH01000131.1:0-2609 GCA_900542365.1 uncultured Collinsella sp.
CCATGGTGCGCGCGGGCGATCCCGCCTCGGTGGTGGGGGTGTTCGCCATTGTCGCCGAGCCCGATGCGCTGACGCCCGAGGAGCGGACGCTTGCCGATGCCATCGTGAGCGAAGGCGAGCTGGCGCTCGATCGCGCCCGCGCCATGGAGGCTCGCGAGGAAGCGGCGGTGCTCGCCAAAAACGAACAGCTGCGTGCCAACTTGCTGCGCTCCATCTCGCACGACCTGCGCACGCCGCTTACCAGTATTTCGGGTAATGCCGACGTGTTGCTCGACCAGGGCTCGACCGGCACGGCCGTGCTCGACGACCAGACACGCCGCGGCATGCTCCTATCCATTCGCTCGGACGCGCAATGGCTCAACGCCACTGTCGAGAATCTGCTCGCCATCACCAAGCTCGAGGGCGACGGCATGCATCTGTCGACTACGCTCGAGCTCATGGACGATATCGTCGAGGAGGCGCTGCGCCACGTAAACCCGGCCGTGCGCGAGCACGACCTTAAGGTGGTGGCGTGCGATGAGCCGGCGCTTGTCAACGTCGACGCGCGCCTGATGGTGCAGCTGGTGGTCAATCTGGTGAACAACGCCATCGCCTATACGCCTGCGGGCTCGCATATCGTAATCTCGATTGGCGTCCATGATGGATGCGTGGCGTGCTCGGTTGCTGATGATGGCCCGGGCATTGCGCCCGAGGACCGCGAGCGAATCTTTGAGTCGTTCTACACCGCCAACCATGGCCTGGCCGACAGCTGCCGCAGTGTGGGCTTGGGGCTTTCGCTCTGCCGCTCCATTGCGCTGGCACATGGCGGTAGCATAGAGGTTACCGCGGCGGACCCGCACGGTTCGGTCTTTACGATTGAGCTTCCCACCGCCGACGTTTCGTTTGATAAGGAGTAGCGCTGTGCCGAACTCTGCCGTGAAACCGCTCATCTTGGTCGTTGAGGACGATCCCGCCGTCCGCAACCTTATCGTCGCCGCGCTCGAGGCGCACGGTTTGCGCCATATGGCTGTGGAGACCGCCCACGCCGCCATCGCCGCCGCTTCGTCGCAGGCGCCGAGCATTGTGCTGCTCGATCTGGGCCTGCCCGATATGGACGGCGTCAAGGTGGTGGAGTCGGTGCGCGCGTGGTCGGGCATGCCGATCATCGTGGTTTCGGCGCGCAGCGAGGACGCGGACAAGATCCGAGCGCTCGATGCCGGCGCCGATGACTACCTGACTAAGCCGTTTTCGGTCGAGGAGCTGCTCGCGCGCATTCGCACCACGCTCAGGCGCCTTTCGTATGCGCAGGCGGGCGGTGTTGTCTCCGAGGGCTCGTTCGATACCGGCGAGTTGCATATCGATTTTGATGCCGGCATCGCCACGATGGATGGCGAGGAACTGCATCTGACGCCGATCGAGTACAAGCTCTTGTGCCTGCTGGCACACAACGCCGACAAGGTGCTGACGCACCAGTTTATCTTGCACGAGATCTGGGGCACGGCGACCAAGAGCGACCTGGCGAGCCTGCGCGTCTTTATGGGTACGCTGCGCAAAAAGATCGAGTCCGATCCCGCGCACCCGCACTATATCCAGACGCACGTGGGTATTGGCTATCGCCTGGTCACCCAAGGGTAGGACGGCACCCGCCATCCCACTATGAGCTGCGGTGAAATAGTTCCTGTTTGGGCCTTTACCAGGCATTTTTAGGAACTATTCCACCGCAACTTTGTTTATTTGCCCTTGGGCTTGCTGGCGTAGAACTTCTTCTTTTTGGGCTTGCCTGAGCAGGCGGGCTTGTCGTCGCCGTGCGGTCCTCGGACGCCGGCCTGCGCGTGCGCGGGTGTTGCTACGCGAGGCTTGCGGGCTTCGGGGTTGCGCAGCTCCTCGGTTCGCTCGGCAATCTCCTCGGCGCTAAAGCCGGCTTCGGCCATGGCGTCCTCGATGGGCAGGCGGCGCACGATATAGCAATGGTGCACCTTCTGATTGCGTGCGAAGTCCTCGGGGATGGTCTGCGCCGTAATGTCCTCCAGCACAACGCCCGCGCGCGCGAGCTTGCGCGTTTCGGGGCGGAAGCCGCGCAGATTGCAGCTAAAGATGGCATGACCGCCCTGTGCGAGCAGGCGCGACACGCCGGCCAAAAGCTCAACATGGTCGCGCTGAACATCCCAGGTGCGGCGGCCCATCTTGGACGAGTTCGAAAACGTGGGCGGATCGACAAAGATCAGGTCCCAGCGGTTGCGCGTCTGGCGCTGGTCGCGAATCCAGGCGAGCACGTCGTCGCGCACAAAGTGGTGCTGCGGCCCCACAAAGCCGTTCTGGCGCATATTGCGCTCGGCCCAGTCCAGGTAGGTGTTGGAGAGGTCGACCGTCACGGTTTCCTCGACGCCGCCGTCTGCCGCATAGCAGGTGGCAGTGCCGGTGTAGGCAAACAGGTTGAGGAAGCGGCGCGCCTGCTTGGCGTGCTCGCGCACCAGGTTGCGGGTGACGCGGTGGTCCAGGAAGATGCCCACATCCAGATAGTCGTCAAAGTTGACGGCAAAGGTGAGCCCGCCCTCTTCGATGAGCGGGAGGCGACGGCGCGCGATGTTGGCGCGCTCGCCCGGGCCGCCCTTGCCGGCGCCCTGCTTGCC
>UQNH01000132.1:0-2590 GCA_900542365.1 uncultured Collinsella sp.
GCGATACCGGCAGCATGTTCCTGGGCGGTATGGTAACGGCCCTTGCCTTTACCCCTAGCCCTGGACTCCCCCGTTGCCGGCGAGGGCGTCGTGGGCTCCGTGCTGCGTGTGTGCGCCCACGAGTACGCCACCGTCAACGTGACCTGCACGCAGACACTCGACGACAGCTGGATCGCACTCGACGACACCGGCCTGTTCCTAGACGAGGGCGCGCGCGTCAACGTGCAGCACACTGTCCTGGGTGCCGGCGCCAGCGCCACCGGCCTTGCCGGCGACCTGCTGGGCGATACCGCCAAGGTGACCATCGATACCGATTACCTGGGCGCCCGCGAGCAGGTGCGCGACTTTAACTACGAGCTGCGCCACCGCGGTCGCAAGACCGAGTGCGAAATCGACGCCAACGGCGTGCTGACCGGCACGTCCAAGAAGGTCTACCGCGGCACCATCGACCTCGTGCACGGCTGCAAGGGTGCAACCGGCACCGAGCGCGAGACGGTGCTCTTGGCTAACAAGGGCGTCGACAACAAAACCGTTCCCGTCATCCTCTGCGACGAGGACGACGTCGCCGGCAACCACGGCGCCACCATCGGCCACGTCCGCGACGAGCAGCTGTTCTACCTCGCCTGCCGCGGCCTTGACCAAAACGCAGCCGAGGACCTGTTCATCCGCGCCAAGCTGGAGGACGCTGCGCTTTCCGCCACCGACGAGCGCACCCGCGCCGCCGTCGTCCGCCTGGGCAACAACCTGATCGACAACTTTGAGGAGGAGCTCGCATGATCGATACCGAGCACGTTAAATGTGACACCTGTACCGCACCGGAGCCTATGGAGCTCGACGCCAGCGACGAGGCTTCGCGCGGCTGGCCCACCGTAGATATCGAGACCAACCCCTACAAGGGCCAGTTCCCGCTGTTCCAGCAGCACCCCGAGATCGCCTTCCTCGATAGCGCCGCCACCGCGCAGCGCCCTGCCTGTGTGCTCGACGCCGAACGCGACTTCTACCAGCGCATGAACGCCAACCCTCTGCGCGGCCTGTACTCGCTGTCCGTCGAGGCCACCGACGCCATCGCGAAGGTCCGCCAACAGATCGCCGATCTCATCGGCGCCCCCAACGCCAACGAGATCGTCTTCACCCGCAACACGAGCGAGTCGCTCAACCTGGTCGCCAAGAGCTTTGCGCCCACAGTGCTCGAACCGGGCGACGAGGTCGTCATCACCATCATGGAGCACCACTCCAACCTGATTCCGTGGCAGCAGGTCTGCCGCGAGACCGGTGCCAAGCTCGTCTACCTCTACCCCACCAAGACCGGCCAGCTCACGACCGAGGAGGTTCTGGCCAAGGTGGGCCCCAAGACCAAGATCCTGGCCGTGGGTCAGGTCTCTAACGTCCTGGGCGTCGAGAATCCGGTCAAGAACCTCGGCAAGCTCGTGCACAAGTACGGCGGCTATCTGGTCGTCGACGGCGCACAGTCGCTGCCGCACATGCCAGTCAATGTGGCCGATCTGGGCGCCGACTTCTTTGCCTTTAGCGCGCACAAGGCCATGGGCCCCATGGGCATCGGCGTGCTGTGGGGCAAGATGGATCTGCTCAACGCCATGCCGCCCATGCTTACCGGCGGTGAGATGATCGACTCGGTTACTGAGCAGGACGCCGTCTGGGCTCCCGTCCCCGAGAAGTTCGAGGCCGGCACGCAGGACGCCGCCGGCATCTTCGCCACAGGCGCCGCCCTCGACTACCTCGTCAACACGGTGGGCTACGAAAACATCCAGGCACGCGAGCAGGCACTCGTCCACTACCTGATGGGCGAGCTCATGCAGCTCGACTTTGTCCAGATCATCGGCTCAATCTATTGGGATAACCACCACGGCGTCGTGAGCTTTAATGTCAAGGGCATCCACCCGCACGATGTCGCGAGCATCATGGACATGGACGGCGTCTGCATCCGCGCCGGTCACCACTGCGCGCAGCCGCTGCTCACCTGGCTGGGCGTCGAGAACCTTGCCTGCTGCCGCGCCAGCGTAGCCTTCTACAACGACAAGGCCGACATCGACAAGTTCATCGCCGGCCTGCATCACGTTTGGAGCACGTTCAATGGGTAATCTGTACACCTCCACCACATTTATGGAGCACAACTCGCACCCCGACTATAAGTACGAGATGGATGCTCCCACGCACGAGCACGACGGCATCAACCCTAGCTGCGGAGACGAGCTCACCTTGCAGCTGCGTGTCGAGAACAACGTGATCGAGGAGGCCTCCTTTACCGGTCACGGCTGCGCCATCAGCCAGGCCAGTGCCGACATCATGGCCGACCTCATCACCGGCGAGACCGTCGAGGAAGCTCGCCACCTGGCAGAGCTCTTCCTCGCCATGATCCGCGGCGAGAAGCTCTCCGAGGAGGACCTGGAAGACCTGGACGAAGCCGCCCAGCTCCAGGACATCTCGCACATGCCCGCCCGCGTCAAGTGCGCCGAGCTCGCCTGGCGCACCCTCGACGGCATGCTCACGGGACAAAATAATCAGTAGTATTTGTCCCAAATCACTTGTGATTAGTGATTGTTATTGGTGTTGCCTAGAACGATTCTAAGCA
>UQNH01000133.1:0-2522 GCA_900542365.1 uncultured Collinsella sp.
ATGGTGTGGAGCTCATCGATGAACTGGATGACCTTGCCCTCGGACTTTTGCACTTCCTTGAGCACGGCCTTCAAGCGGTCCTCGAACTCGCCGCGATACTTGGCGCCGGCGACCAGCGCGCTCATGTCGAGCTCGATGAGGTCGCGGTCGCGCAGGGTGCTCGGCACGTCGCCGGCCACGATACGCTGGGCGATGCCCTCGACGATGGCCGTCTTGCCGACGCCCGGCTCGCCGATGAGCACGGGGTTGTTCTTGGTGCGGCGGGACAGAACCTGGATGGTACGGCGGATCTCGTCGGTACGGCCGATGACCGGGTCGAGCTTGCCGGCGCGGGCCAGATCGCAGATGTTGCGACCGTACTGCTCCAGCGCCTCAAACTGGGTCTTGTCCTCGGCAGACGTCACGCGGTCATCGCCACGCAGCTCCTCGTAGACCTGCTCGATGCGCTCCTTGGTGACGCCGGCGTCGCGCAGTACGCGGCCCGCCTCGCCCTTGTCCTCGGCAAGCGCCATCAGCAAATGCTCGGTCACCACAAAGCTGTCGCCCATCTTGGTGGCCTTCTTCTCGGCCTTCTCGATGACGCGGACGAGCTCATTGGACAGGCCCATCTGCTGGCCCTCGCCCGAAACCTTGGGCGCGCGGTCGATGGCATCTTGTGTGGAGCGCGCAAGCTGAGCCGGGTCGGCGCCGATGCGCTCGATGATCACGGAGATATTGCGCTCGCCGGCACCGAGCAGGGCGGACAGCAGGTGAATCGGCTCCACCGCGCCGGCCTGCGCGTCGGCAGCCGTGCTCATGGCGGTCTGCAGCGCCTCGCGCGACGTCATTGCTAGCTTATCGATTCTCATGGAATCACCTCTCTTGGGGCGGCCGCCCTACGGGGCGGCTTCACGTTGTTCGAGAAGTATTGTTGCCAGCTTTGTACGATCTTATACACAAATCTAAGTCTCTATATATAAGATTTTCTGAGTGCTCTCATGACATGCGGACCACCACAAAGGGGGCAGGCACCTTTGTGGTGGTCCAGAGAAGAATCAGCCCCAATTATAAGAGGCGGCATCAAGCCCAGCCTACGTTTCGCGACCCCAAATCGAAGCCCAATAGGGCCTTTCAGCCCCCTCATTCCGGGCGGTCGCTTGCTTTTGAATATTGTCGCAAGCTGATATCATTTATCTTAATGATTGCATATTGTAAGCGAGGTGCCCCACCGTGAAACGCTCCACCTATATCGGCCTGCTCGTCTTAGCGTTTGCGATTACCGCAGTCGGCGTAGGAATAATCTATCTCGCATTTCTCCCCGCCTCTGCAACGCAGGCAGCGATTGAGACCGTAAGCTATCCCATCGAGGTCCTCACCGATATCGTCAAACCCGATTCGATCACCGTCGATTTTGACGGTACGCCTGCAGCGCTTGGGGTCAGCAACTATCCCCGTATCGAACTTGGGGCCAGGCGCTACACCAAAGATGAGCAACTTATCGGCAAGGCAACCAGTTTACTCAAAGGCAAGACGTTTAAGCGGTGGTACGGCGCCGTAATATATCGAGCCAAGAATAGCCAAATGAATGGCGGGTATCATTCGACCCTTGAACTCGATGCGGCAAACGGGAGCAGACTGTGCAACGTCTCATACGACCCCGGCTACGTGGACAACGAAGGGCCGGGAGTCTATATCTCGGATGGCAACGTGATCTACGTCATGGAAGGCGACCAGACGGCAGTCGTCGATTTTATGGATCGGTGTACCGAGGATGCCTACGAACAAACCTGCGAGCCCGATCCGCAGACAGCGCGCGACAGCGGCTCAGCACGCACTTGGCTATTTGACGATGAGATAACCTGGACCCCATCGAAATAAGAACCCGCCGGACAGGCACCTTTGTGGTGGTCCAAAAAGAAGCCGCCCCAATAAAAAGAGGCGGCATCAAGCAAGTCTATTTATTAGCGTCCCTCAAGACCCAACGAGAACGTCGCGGTAGCCCCGGCCATACCTTTCCCTCGGGCGACCCTCGCGAAGCGCGTGAGCACGAGGGAAAGGTGTGGCCGGGGCGTACAGCAGCGTTACTCGGCAGCGGTCTTGAACTTGTTGTAGTTGATCAGGCAGCCGGCCTTGACGATGGCACGCTCCTCTGCCGTCATATCGGCAATGTAGAGCTCAATCTGCTCAACCGTGCCGTCGGCGCGCACCACGTAGGCGGCGATGTCCTTCAGGTCGCCATCGAGCGCAGCACGGATACCCGGCACAAAGACGTAGTCGCCCACCTCAAAGTTGGGCTCGGCCTCCATCTGGAAGGGCACCATGCCCCAGTTCATCACGTTGGAGCGATAGCGCTTGGTGGCGTACTCGTGGACGATGTTGGCCAGGCCGCCGATCACGCGCTGGCAGCTCGCAGCCTGCTCGCGGGCAGAACCGTCACCGGGCTTCTTGGCATAGAGCATGGAGCCGTACTCGGTCGCCTTGGCATCGGCCGCGATGCCCGCGCCGGCCAGCGCCTCAAACACGCCGGCAAGCTCGGCATCGAG
>UQNH01000134.1:0-2507 GCA_900542365.1 uncultured Collinsella sp.
GAGCACAACCTTGCCAAGGTTGGGGTCGCGGGTTCGAGCCCCGTTGTCCGCTCCAAACGCAGCAGCCCGACTACTACGGTAGCCGGGCTTTTTCGTACCCATCGCTTGGGCTCGAACCCGAGAGGGAGCGAGCGTTAAGCAAACGCGGAGCGTTTGTAGCGAGCTGGCGAGGACGCCGGCAGGCGGCCGAAGCCGGTGCGGATCCGCGAAGCGAATACGCAGACGCCCCGTTGTCCGCTCCAACTATCTTACGCGGTTCTAACGAACCGCGTTTTTTGTTGACGCTGCGCGGGCCCCGGGCACCCCATCTTGCCCCTCAATCGTCGGTCGCGTACATAAAGTACGCTTCCCTCCTCTTTCGCGGCAACCTGGGGCACCCGGAGCCCGCTCGCTGTCGTGGCCGGGGGAGTAAGTCTTCCGTTCTTTTCACTAATCGATCGATTCGTCCCAGGAGGCTCGAGCCCGAGAGGGGGCGAGCGTTTGGGGCGTGGCTGCGGCGTTGATTGCCGTGAATGTCAGCTTTGGGCGTATCATCGTGGGCATCTCACAAAACCTCGTTGCAAGGGAGACACACCCCATGGCTACAGAAAAGTCCTCCTCGCGCTCATGGATGTCCGATGCCGCGATCTATCAGATTTACCCGCGCTCGTTTAAGGACTCGACTGGTTCGGGTTTGGGCGATATCGCGGGCATTACCCAGCAGATGGACTATCTTGAGCGGCTGGGTATCGAGGCCATCTGGCTGAGCCCGTTTTACCCATCGCCTCTTGTCGATGGCGGCTATGACGTGGCGGACTACTGCGATGTCGACCAACGTCTCGGCTCGCTTGACGACTTCGATGACATGATCGCCGCGGCTCACGCGCGCGGCATCAAGGTCATCGTCGACATCGTGCCCAACCATTCGTCCAACCAGCACCCCTGGTTCAAAGCCGCTCTTGCCGCCGGCCCCGGATCGCCCGAGCGCGCCCGCTATATCTTCCGTGATGGTCGCGGCGAGCATGGCGAGCTGCCTCCCACCAATTGGAATGCCAACTTTGGCGGCCCCGCCTGGACGCGTGTTGCGGACGGTCAGTGGTATCTGCACATGTTTACGCCCGAGCAGCCGGACTTTGACTGGTCATGCCCCGAGGTTCGCGCGTTCTTTTGCGACGTCCTGGCGTTTTGGAGCGATCGAGGCGTCGATGGCTTTCGCATTGATGTGGCGCACGGTCTCGCCAAGGATCTCGACCGCGATGATCTCGACCAGTGGCATCTCGCCGAGGGCGATGACATGGTTGACGACGGCACCCATCCGCTGTGGGATCGCAACGAGGTTCACGAGATCTATCGCGAGTGGCGCCGCGTGTTCGACCGCTATAATCCGCCGCGCAGCGCTGTTGCCGAGGCGTGGGTGCTGCCCGAGCGCCAGTATCTCTACGCGCGCCCCAGCGAGCTTGGCCAGACATTTAACTTTGAGTTCGCCAAGGCCACTTGGACCTATGATGACATGCACGCTGCAATCGAGGAGGGCTTGAAGGCAGCCATCGAATCCGATTCCGCCTCGACCTGGGTACTTTCCAACCACGACGTGCCTCGTGTGGCGACGCGCTTCGCCCTGCCGCAGATCAAGGCGACGCGCTACCACCAGATTGCGCTCGACTGGCTCTTACGCGACGGGTCGTCTTATGACGAGGACCGTGAACTCGGCGAGCGCCGCGCGCGGGCGGCCCTTTTGCTTGAGCTGGCGCTTCCGGGCTCGGCATACGTGTATCAGGGTGAGGAGCTCGGCCTTTTTGAGGTGGCTGACATCCCGTGGGCTGCACTCGAAGATCCCACTGCGACCAATACGCACGGATCGAAGCGCGAGAAGGGGCGCGACGGCTGTCGTGTGCCCCTGCCGTGGGTGGCGACGGACGATCCCGCGCAGGGCGGATCGTTTGGATTTTCGCCGATGGACGCCGATGCGGCGCCCCATCTGCCGCAGCCTGCATGGTTTTCCGATTACGCTGCCGATAGGGAAGAGGCGGACCCGACATCGATGCTTGCGCTCTATCGTGACGCCCTCTGGCTGCGGCGCAAGCTGCGCGGGTGCGCTAACGATCTTGCGTGGCTCGATCTTGACGGGCGCACCGGCCTTGCGGATGGTGCCGAGGGCGCTGAGGGCGGCGTCATCGCCTATCGCCGCGACAACGGCTGGGCGTGTGTGACGAACTTCGGTGCAGCACCCGTGGAGCTGCCGGCGGGCAAGGTCCTGCTCACCTCATCACCGCTTGCAGACGGCAGACTTGCGCAGGACAGCTCTGCCTGGATCATGCTCGCTGAGTTGTAGGGGGCCTCTTGCGGCGAGTTTGCGTTTGCTCGCGCTTTCCGTGGTGGCTGATGTCTTCGCGAGGTTCGAGAGGGCGTCGCAAAACTTTTCAAAAAAAAGTTCTTGCATAGGATGCGGGTATCACGTAAGATTAATCCTCGTAAGCGGACATGGCTCAGTTGGTAGAGCACAACCTTGCCAAGGTTGGGGTCGCGGG
>UQNH01000135.1:0-2504 GCA_900542365.1 uncultured Collinsella sp.
CGATCACCGTGTGCTTGCGAGTGGCGTGGACCTTACGCGCGTGAGTGTGCCGCTGGGCCTGGTTGCCATGGTCTACGAGGCGCGCCCCAACGTGACGGCCGATGCCGCGGGCATCTGCATCCGCACCGGCAACGCCTGCATCCTGCGCGGCGGTTCGCTGGCCTACCACTCGTGCGCCATGATTGCCGAACTGCTGGCCGATGCGCTTGAGGCCCAGGGCTTTCCACGCGAAGCTATCTCGATGATCGAGTCCACCGACCGCGAGGCCACCGGCGAGCTCATGAAGCTCCGCGGTATTGTCGATGTGCTCATTCCGCGTGGCGGTGCGGGCCTGATCCAGCGCTGCGTGCGCGAGTCGCTTGTGCCGGTGATCGAGACGGGCACAGGCAACTGCCACATCTACGTGCATGAATCCGCCGATTTTGACAAGGCGCTCAACATTATCGTCAACGCTAAGACGCAGCGCGTGGGCGTGTGCAATGCCGCCGAGTCGCTGCTGGTCGACCGTGCCGTGGCGGATTCGTTTTTGCCGGCGGTCGTTGCCGTGCTGCACGACCACGGCGTGCTGATTCACGGCGACGAGGCCACGTGCGCCGCATGCGCTGCCGCCGGGCTTGCCGAGGGCGACGACTATGTAGCCGCGACTGAGGAGGACTGGGGCCGCGAGTATCTGGCGCTCGAGATGAGCGTGAAGGTCGTGGCGAACGAGGACGAAGCCATCGCGCACATCAACCGCTACGGCACCATGCACTCCGAGGCCATCGTTGCCGAGGACGAGGATGCCTGCGAGCGCTTCCTGGACGCGGTCGATGCCTCGGCCGTGTATGCCAACGCCAGCACGCGCTTCACCGACGGCGGCGAGTTTGGCCTGGGCGCCGAGATCGGCATCTCGACCCAAAAGCTCCACGCCCGCGGCCCCTTTGCCGCCGAGGCCCTCACTACCTACAAATACAAGCTCCGCGGCACCGGCCAGGTCCGTCCCTAAACCTGTTGCAAACGAAAAACCACCACAAAGGCGCCTGTCCCCTTTGCGGTGGTTATAGGTGGCGTGGGCGGTTAGGCCTGGAAGGTGTCGCGATCGGGAGCGAAGGATTGCATGGCCGCGATGGTACGGTCGAAGAGCTCGGGAAGCTCCCAGCCCAGCATCTCGGCGCCCTGCGAAATCACGTCACGCGAGCAGCCGGCGGCAAAGCGCTTGTCCTTGAACTTCTTCTTGAGCGACTTGGTCGTAAAGTCCATAACGCTCTTGCTCGGGCGCATGATGACTGCAGCGCCGATCAGGCCGGTGAGCTCATCGCAGGCAAACAGGATCTTTTCCATCTGCAGCTCGGGTTTGGGCAGCGAGGTGTTGAAGTCCGACGTGTGCGTCTGGATGGCGCGAATGAGCTCGGGAGACGCACCTTCGCCCTCAAGAATCTCGGCAGCATAGATGGTGTGGTTCATGGGGTCGTCCTCATGCTCCTCCCAATCCAGGTCGTGCAGCAGACCGACGATGCCCCAAAACTCCTCGTTCTCGGGGTCGAACTCGCGCGCAAAGTAGCGCATAGTGCCCTCGACCGTCTCGCCATGGGTGATGTGGAACGGGTCCTTGTTGTGTTCGTTGAGCAGTTCGAACGCGCGGTCGCGGGTGATTCCGGCGGTAAGCGGCTCTGCCATAAGAGACTCCTTGTGCTCGTGGGTATCGATAAGAATGAATACTACTAGAACAAGAAAACCACCACAAAGGTGTCTGTGAACTGCGCCCCGAAACTTGGACTGAATAAATAGCGACTACGCCGCAAGGGCCCGGTTCCGGAACTCCTCCGGCGTCAGGCCCTTCAATCTTACCTGCCTGCGCCGCGTGTTCCAATGGGCTATGTACCCCTCCAGGTCGCGCTTGAAGTCCCCGAAGCTGCCCCACTCCCTGCCGCGGTAGAACTCGTCCTTCACGTGGCCGAAGAGCTGCTCGGTGGCGGCGTTGTCGATGCAGTTCCCCTTGCGCGACATGCTCTGGGTGATGCCCGCCCCCTCCAGCCTGGAGGTGTAGGACTCGTGCTGGTACTGCCAGCCCATGTCCGAATGCATGGTCGGCGCCGCCCCGTCGGGCAGGGCCTCGAGGAGCCGGTCGAGCATCCTGTGCTGCTGGGCGAGGTCCGGCGAGGTCGATATGTCGCTCGCCACGATCTCCTTCGTGCAGAAGTCGAGCACCGGGGCCCAGTAGGCCTTGGCGCCCGCCACCTTGAACTCGGTGACGTCGGTGCCGAGCTTCTGCCACGGCCCCTCGGCGCCGAAGTCCCTCGCGATGACGTTCTCGAACGTGCTCCCCACGAGCCCCCTGTAGGAGCTGTACCGGCGGCGGGAGCCCCGGCGGCGTATCCCGCACCGGATGCCCATCTCGCGCATCATCTTGAGCACGGTCTTGTCGGCCACGACCGCGCCCAGCTCGGCGCGCAGGCACATGGCTATCTGCCGGTGCCCGCAGCCGTTGGCGGTGCGCGAGAATATCTCGGCCGCGGCGTCGCGCA
>UQNH01000136.1:0-2484 GCA_900542365.1 uncultured Collinsella sp.
TATCGGCGTAGGCCTCGCGCATGGCGTCAGCCGCGTTGTTGTCGAGCAGTAGCACCGCCTCGGGGTCCAAGGCCTCAAGCGCCTCGCGGAACAGTTCGCACGGCAGAGTCTCGCCCACCGCGACCGCTCCGTCACCTGTGCCGGCGACGCTTGCCAGCACGCAAAAATCCTCGGGCGCGTAGCCGATGGCCCCAAGCGCCTTGCGCAGCGCAGCACCGTCCGGACCGGCAGCCAGCTCGCCGCCCGAACGCTCGGCCTCGTCCAAATCGCCTTTGACCAGCACGATCGGCGAGCACGCGTTACCCACGATGCGCACGCCACGGACCGCAAGCGATGTGAGCTCCTGCTCGGCCGCCTGGGCGATGGCTTCTTTTTTCTGGCTTTGTGACGTGGACATGCGCTCTCCAATCGTTTGCGTGCCCACCATTATATAAAAGAGCTGCCCGCGAGTGGTTGCTTTGCGGGCGGCTGGGTATAAGCACGGTCGTACTGAGTTTTACGCGGCCGAGCCGCGTCGTATTATGGAGATCACCATGGCTGACATTAAGCAGATTACCCCCGAGAACTTCGATTCCATCGTTAACGACAGCCTGCCCGTGCTGGTCGATTTTTGGGCGCCCTGGTGCGGGCCCTGCCGATCGCTCTCGCCCATCGTGGACGAGGTAGCCGATGAGCTGGCGGGCAAGCTTGCCGTTGCCAAATGCAACGTCGACGACAACCAGGACCTGGCCATGAAGTATGGCGTCATGAGCATCCCCACGCTGATTGTGTTTAAGAACGGCGAGGAGATTGACCGCTCGGTTGGCGCTCTGCCCAAGGCGAGGCTGCAGGCGCTGCTGGAGAAGCATCTGTAATACGCTTGTTACTTGCCCGCCGTCCATGAGCGGTTTTGCACCGCTCGCCGGACTGCCGGGTGCGGCGCGTGCGACCACGGATAGTATGGTAGTTACAAACAGCCCCCAGTGAACGGGTGCGAGTCGCACAGACTCGCACCCGTTTTCTTATGCAGCGGCGCGCAGAGCGGGCGTAGTAAAATCTGAACCACTGGATTACCGTCCACACAAGGAGATTTCCCATGCATGATGTTGGAATGAACATGAGCCAGCTTGCCATGAGCGTCAAGCAGGTCGACGACACCATCGAGCTCGCTCACGAGTGGAGCCATCAGTTGCTGCATGCGACCGAGAATTTTGACATGGAGCGCATCGGCGCCAAGCTCGAGGCAGCCATGGCCGCGCTGCACGAGGCCCACGACGCACTCGAGGGCTACGAAGAGGCCATCGAGGCCGACCACAACTCCGTCGGCTCCGTGAAGCTGGTGTAACGTGGCCGAACACGAGCACGGCTGCGGGTACGAGCACGAGCATCCGCACGGGGCGGACGGTGACGCAGGCTGCCACTGTAGTGGCTCCGGCTCCGAGCTGGTCCGCTTTTCGGTTACCGCACCGGACGACCTGCTGCGCCGTTTTGACGAACAGATCGCGCGCCGCGGCGACGTGGCCAACCGCTCCGAGGCCGTGCGCGACCTGATTCGCGCCTCGATCGCCAAGGAGCAGATGCGCACGCCCGATGAGCATGTTATCGGGTCGCTCACCATGATCTACGACCACCATACCGGCGACCTGACGCGCCGTCTGGACGAAGTGCAGCACGACTACACCGACGAGATCGTATCGACCATGCACGTGCATCTGGATCACCACAACTGCTTAGAGATTCTGGCGCTCAAGGGTCGCGGCGAGCGCGTCTACGAACTAGCCGACCGCCTGCTGGGCCTGCGCGGCGTTAAGCACGGTGAGCTCACGTGCGCCGCCACCAAGCAGAGCCTGGGGCTGTAGCGCACCTGTCCCTATTTGGTCGGTTTTGATGAGGGGTGTGGCATGCGACATGTGCATATTCATGTGACGGGCATTGTGCAGGGCGTTGGCATGCGGCCGTTTGTGTATCGCGAGGCCATGGCGCATGGCATTTGCGGATGGGTGCTCAACGCGGGCGACGGCGTGCATATCGAGGCGCACGCTCCGGCCGATGCGCTCGATGCTTTTGTTGCCGCGCTTTCTGCGCATGCGCCTGCGGCAGCCCGCGTAGAATATGTCGAGGTTGTGGACCTGGCAGCCCACGGTTGGGATACCGCCAATGAACAGGGTTTTCGCATCGTAGCATCGCAGGACCAGACCGCGCACACGACGCTCGTCTCACCCGATATCGCCACCTGCGATGATTGTCTGCGCGAGTTGTTCGACCCCGCCGATCGGCGCTATCACTACCCTTTTATCAACTGTACCAACTGCGGACCGCGCTTTACCATCATCCGGTCGCTGCCTTATGACCGAGCGGCCACGTCGATGAATTGTTTTCCCATGTGTCCTGAGTGTGCCGCGGAGTATGCCGACCCACTCGACCGGCGTTTTCACGCGCAGCCCGATGCCTGCTTTGATTGCGGGCCGCATATCACGTGGCGCGAAGCGAGCGTGGGCGGTGAGC
>UQNH01000137.1:0-2452 GCA_900542365.1 uncultured Collinsella sp.
GTGCTGGGCCATGCCGTTCTCGGGCGATGCGCTCGCCGCCTTCCGTGCTGCCACCGAAGGCCGCATAACCCCCGCCGACTACCATCAGCTCGTCCTCTAGCCGTCAACACCACCACATTGGGGACAGGCACCTTTGTGGTGGTTTGGAACATGCGGACGAAACAGCTTCGAAACACGCGATTTGTACGTCGGGTGCTCAAAAACGCTTCTACCTGCATCGTAATCAAAACGAAACATCTGCTCGTCGGCTTATGCGAAACTTTGCTGCAACAGTGCGATATTATCCATACTCGATAAAGCTCGCGGCGTATGAGGCGCCGCGAACGACACCTTTCTTTTCCATCAATTGGAGGAAGCATGAGCTACACGCAGAAAGTTCTCGACGAGCTCAAGGCCCGCTATCCCGAGCAGCCTGAGTTCATCCAGGCCGCGACCGAGATCCTCGGCACCATCCAGCCGGCGCTCGACGCCCACCCCGAGTACGAGGAGGCCGCCCTACTGGAGCGCCTTGTCGAGCCCGAGCGCATCGTCATGTTCCGTGTTCCCTGGGTCGACGACCAGGGCAAGGTCCAGGTCAACCGCGGTTACCGCGTCGAGTTCAACTCTGCCATTGGACCCTACAAGGGCGGCCTGCGCTTTAACCCGACGGTCACCCTGGGCATGCTCAAGTTCCTGGGCCTGGAGCAGATCCTCAAGAACAGCCTGACCACCCTTCCCATGGGCGGCGGCAAGGGCGGTTCCGACTTTGACCCCAAGGGCAAGTCCAACAACGAGATCATGCACTTCTGCCAGTCCTTCATGACCGAGCTCTATCGCCACATTGGCCCCAACACCGACGTTCCCGCCGGCGACCTGGGCGTTGGCGGCCGCGAGGTTGCCTACCTGTTCGGTCAGTACAAGCGCCTGACCAACGAGTGGACCGGCGTCCTCACCGGCAAGGGCCTCTCCTTTGGCGGCTCGCTCGCCCGTACCGAGGCCACCGGTTACGGTTTGGTCTACTTTGTGGACGAGTACCTCAAGAGCCGCGGCGACTCCTTCGAGGGCAAGAACGTCGTCGTTCACGGCTCCGGTAACGTTGCCATCTACGCCGTCCAGAAGGTTTCCCAGCTCGGCGGCAAGGTGCTGGCCTGCTCCGATACCCACGGCTGGGTCGAGGATCCCGACGGCATCGACTACTCCGTGCTCGAGCACGTCTACAACCAGAAGCGCTCTGGCCACGACAAGGGCGTCACGCTCGCCATGTACGTTGACGAGAAGCCCGGTGCCGTGTGGCACGAGGGCGACGGCCGCGGCGTTTGGCAGCTGCCCTGCGACATCGCGCTGCCCTGCGCTCGCGAGAACACGCTGCTGCTCGAGGACGCCCAGGCGCTCGTCGCCAACGGCTGCAAGGTGGTCGGCGAGGGCGCAAACATGCCCACGACCATCGAGGCCACGAACTACTTCCAGGAGAACGGCGTCGCCTTTATGCCCGGCAAGGCTGCCAACGCCGGCGGCGTGCTCGTGTCCGGCCTGGAGATGAGCCAGAACGCCGAGCACCTGTCCTGGACCTTTGAGGAGGTCGACGGCAAGCTCGAGCAGCTCATGCGCGGCATGTTCCACAATGTGGACGACACCGCCAAGGAGTATGGCCAGGAGGGCAACTTTGTCATGGGCGCCAACATCGCCGGCTTCCTGAAGGTCGCCGACGCCATGCTCGCCCAGGGCGTCTGCTAAGCCCAGCTCGACATAGCACCTGATGAGGCTCCCAGCATTTGTGCTGGGAGCCTTTTTCTATGGTGGTGAGGGCCGTGCACCCTCGTTTGGTACACTTAGGGGTACTGGACAAGTAAAGAGATGGGGGAGAACGTGCTCAAGTTCGGTACCTACGTCCGTGTTGGAAACGCGGCCGAAGCCTATGAGCTCTTACAGAAGAACCGCAACAACAAGATTGTGGGCGGCGGCATCTGGATGCGCCTGGGTTCGCGTCGCGTGGCGACGGCGATTGACCTTTCGGCCTGCGGACTCGATCAGATCGAGGAGACCGAGACCGAGTTTCGCATCGGTGCCATGTGCACCCTACGCCAGCTCGAGCGCCATGCCGAGCTCAACGCGCTCGTCAACAATGTCTTTGAGTTTGCCGTCCACGATATCGTGGGCGTGCAGCTGCGCAATACCGCCACGGTGGGCGGCAGCATCTACGGCCGCTTTGGCTTCTCGGACGTGCTTTCGGCTTTTTTGGCACTCGATTCATACGTTAAGCTGACAGGTGCCGGCCGCGTGCCGCTCGCCGAGTTTGTGAACATGGGCTACGTGCGCGACGTGATCGAGCATGTTGTGGTCGTTAAACACGACTACCGCGCAAGCTACGAGGCCGTGCGCAAGGCCGCGACCGACTTCCCCTCGCTGAACGTCACCGCCGCCTGGTGGGACGGCTCCTGGCACGTCACCGTGGGTGCCCGCCCGCTGCGCGCGA
>UQNH01000138.1:0-2398 GCA_900542365.1 uncultured Collinsella sp.
GCCGCGACGCACCGCGAGCCCCCATCGCGCTTCTGCCAACAACGCTGGCCGCGCCAACACTCCCGCCGCGGAGCAGACGCCTGCTCGCCCCAAGTCCCGCTACATCCCTGCGCTCGACGGCCTGCGCACGCTTGCCGTCGTCGCGGTGGTGCTCTATCACCTCAACCTCACGTGGGCTCAGGGCGGCCTGCTTGGCGTCACGATCTTCTTTGTGCTTTCGGGCTATCTGATCACACGCCTGCTACTCAACGAAGTCGCTAAGACCGGCCGCATCGACCTCAAGAGCTTCTGGATCCGCCGCATCCGTCGCCTGGTCCCCGCCGTGGTAACGGTAGTGTTCGTGACCTGCGCGCTGTGCACCATCTTTAACCACGTGATGCTCACCAAGATGCGTCCCGACATTCTGCCGTCGCTGCTGTTCTTTAACAACTGGTGGCAGATTATGCAGGACGTCTCGTACTTCAACGCCCTGGGCGACCCCTCGCCGCTTACGCACTTTTGGTCGCTCGCCATCGAGGAACAGTTCTACCTGGTTTGGCCACCGCTGCTGTTTGCCATGGTGTCCATGCATGTGAGCAAACCCAACACGCGCCGTGTGGTCCTGGGACTCGCAGCGGTATCCGCCCTTGCCATGATGGTGCTCTACAACCCTGCCGCCGACCCCAGCCGCGTGTACTACGGCACCGACACCCGCGTCTTCTCGCTGCTGCTGGGCGCCTGGATGGCCTTTATCCCCGATCGCGACCTGGCGCCGGTGTGTCTCGCTCATCGTTTGGGGCTCAATCGCCTGGCTGGCGCCGCCAAGCACGGCAAGAACGCCGAAAGCAAGCATGACGCTACGACCGACGGCGCAGCCGAGACCGTCCCGGCACAGCCGAGCGCCCTCGTGCGCTTTTGGTCCTCGCCCGCATCCATCGATGTGTTGGGCGTCGTGGGTCTGGTTGGCCTTGCCGCCATGGTCGCGCTCACCAACGGCTACACCGCGTTCCAGTATCGCGGCGGCACGCTGTTATGCTCCATCCTCACGCTCATGGTCATCGCGGCCTGCGTGCAGCCCCAGGGAATGGTTGCCCGCGCGCTGTCCGCCGAGCCGCTCGTGTGGGTTGGCAAGCGCTCGTACAGCATCTACCTGTGGCACTATCCGCTACTGTTGCTCATGAACCCGGTCGCCAACATCAACGATACGCCGTGGTGGCAGTACATTTTGCAGGTGTTGTTGGTGGTCGCCGTAGCCGAATGCTCATATCGCTTTATCGAGACGCCGTTTAGAAAGGGTGCCTTTGGGCGCACCGTATCCGAATTCCGCGACGGCACCACCACGCCCGCCAACTGGGTGCGCGCGCATATTCCCGTGTGCGCCACTTGCGGGATCGTGCTTGTTATCGCGCTGGGCGGCCTGATTTTTGTGCCGGAGACCTCCGCACTGAGCGGTGAGGGCGCCGAAGTCCTCAACAAGGAAGCCAAAAACACCGCGCCCACCGACCAGCAGGCGGCCGACGGCACCGACAAGGACAACGACGGCTTCCCCGACGGATCCTACGACCTGCTGATGATCGGTGACTCCGTGTCGCTGCGCGCCGTTGATTCCTTTGACGGCGTGTTCCCCCACAGTCACATCGATGCCGAAAAGGGCCGCCAGTTTGATGCGGGCCGCGCGACATTTGAGGGCTATCTCCAACAGAACCTTGCCGGCAAGATCGTGGTCTTTGCACTGGGAACCAATGGCTTGGTAACCGACGACCAGATCGACGCCATCATGGCCGATGCAGGAGATAAGCGTATTGTGGTGTTTGTGAACACGCGCAGCCCGCAGCCGTGGGTTGGCTCTACCAACCAGGCCATCGCCAACGCCGCTACGCGCTACAAGAACGTGCGCGTTATCGACTGGTACGGATACAGCGCCAATCGCAACGACCTGTTCGATGGCGATGGCACGCACCTGTCGACCACTGGCGTGACTGAGTACCTCAACTTGATCCACGATGCAGTCAAGAAGGACCTGCCCGTGCATCCCGAGGATCACGTCAACGATCCGCAGCCGGCAGCCGTCAAGTCTGCCACCGACGCGCTCGTCAATGCGCTCGCTCTCAAGCCGCACAAGCTGGGCACCGACAAGTAACCTGCAGCGCAAACTTCCCACATCCGGAGGGGGTGCCTGCCACGGCAGGCACCCCCTCCGACAGTTAGGGACGTTCCTTATGTGCCGGCACCCAGGGACACTCCTGACACAGCCGAGGAACGCCCTCCTTGCGACCAAATTCTGGGCGCCTCGCCACCCCGAACGTTGTTTCCAAGCCCACACCCGCAGCAAACAACCCAAAATCACTCTTTTCGAGCCGACTCCAGGTAGCGCACAGAGATGTGGTGTAAGAGGCGGGGCATGCCCCGCCTCCGCCCT
>UQNH01000139.1:0-2357 GCA_900542365.1 uncultured Collinsella sp.
TTGGTCAGGTCGGCCGCAGCCAGCGACTCGGCACTCACGGCATCCTCGCCCTGCTCCAGCACGCGACGACGCAGGGCGGCAGAGAGCGCGTGCGCCCACAGGCCCTCGGCCTCGGCCAGGCGCTGCGTAGCGGGAGCGTCGGAGAGCAGACCCTCGGGCGTATAGCAAATGACGCTCGAGCGCTTAACGAACTCTTCGACCGAAAGCGGGTTGGAGAACATGGCCGTGCCGCCGGTCGGCAGCGTGTGGTTGGGGCCGGCAACATAATCGCCAAGCGGCTCGGAGCTCCAAGCGCCCACAAAGATGGCGCCGGCGTTGCGAATGCCGCCAAGCAGGCCCATCGCGTCCTTGCAGTGCAGCTCCAGGTGTTCGGGCGCCACGGTGTTCACGGCCTCGACGGCGGCAGCCATATCGGCGGCCACCACGATGGTGCCTTCGTTGTCGAGCGAAGCGCGCGTGATCTCGGCACGCGGCGACTGCGCCACCAGGATGTCGATGCCAGCCTCGACCTCGCGCGCAAACTGCTCGTCGCAAGTCACCAGATAGCAGGCTGCCAGCGGATCGTGCTCGGCCTGGGCCATCAGGTCTGCCGCGACCACCATAGGCTTGGCCGTGGCGTCGGCCAGCACGCAGACCTCGGAGGGACCGGCGACCATATCGATACCCACGTCACCCGAGACGATCTGCTTGGCCGCGGCAACAAAGGCGTTACCCGGTCCAGTGATTTTGTCGACGCGCGGAATGGTCTCGGTACCATACGCAAGTGCGGCCACGGCCTGAGCGCCGCCCACCATATAGATCTCGTCCACGCCGCCGAGCTTGGCGGCCGCGAGCGTATACGGGCTAATCAGTCCATCCTTTTGCGGCGGGGTTACCATGACCACGCGTTTGACGCCGGCCACCTTAGCGGGAATGGCGTTCATAAGCACGGTGGAAGGGTACTGTGCACGACCGCCCGGCACGTAGATACCGGCCGCAGCAAGCGGGGTCACCTTAACGCCGAGCATCGTGCCGTCCGAGCGCGTGGTAAACCAGCTCTGCTCGACCTCGCGCTGGTGGAACTCGCGAATCTGGCGCGCGGCCTTCTCAAGCGCGGCGACAAAGGCCGGGTCGAGGCCTTCGAGCGCGGCATCGATCTGCTCCTGCGGCAAGCGGAAGCTCTGCAGCTCAACGCCGTCAAAACGCTGAGAGTAATCGCGCACCGCGGCATCCCCGTTGGCACGCACGTTAGCCACGATATCGCGGGCGGCGTCGATGATGTTTTGCGGCAGCACGCCTTTGCGGTTGAGCTGGTTGGTAACGAGGCGCTCACCGGGAGCAAGCTTGATGGTCTTCATATCGGTATCCCCTATCGGTGGAGGTTGTGTTCGAAAAACGAGAGGCCGGGCGGCGGCGCCAATCGGCCCGCAGCCCGTACGTTGGGGCGCCCGTGCGTGTTCTCGCTATTGTGCCGAGCCCGCGACGGGCTCAAAATGCTTGTCCTTAACGGCCGTCGCCAAGCGATCGGCCAGATTGCGCACGCGCTGATCCAAGCGAGCGGCACCCGGGTTGACGAAGAAGCGGGCCGTGCAGTCCATGATGCGGCCGGTGATGACCAGGTCGTTATCGCG
This sequence comes from uncultured Collinsella sp., assembly GCA_900542365.1. GTDB lineage: Bacteria > Actinomycetota > Coriobacteriia > Coriobacteriales > Coriobacteriaceae > Collinsella. The sequence goes on from UQNH01000139.1 coordinate 1,611, forward strand.
CAGTGTGGCGCCCGTGGCGGTAATATCCACGATGCGATCGGTCATGCCGACGATGGGGCCCAGCTCGATGTTGCCGTGCAGCGAAACGATGTCGGCATTCACGCCGCGCTCGGCATACCAGGCGCTCGCGATGCGCGGATACTTGGTGGCCACGCGAAGCGACCCGCGGCGGGCATAGTTGCGCTCGGCCTGACCAGCGCGCCACGCGGGCTCCGCCTCGATAAACGTGCACAGGCCGTAGCCCAGATCGACCAGCTGCAGCAGGTTGAGGTCTGCCTCGATAAGCGAGTCCCAACCGCAGATGCCGCAATCGGCACCGCCGCAGCCCACAAAGGCGGGCGCATCGCTGGGTCGCACGATGACAAACTCGATATCGCCGACCGCGCCCTTACCAGCACGCATGTCGCGACCGCGCACGATTAGGTGACGGCCGGGGTCGCGCAACTCAGAGACGTCCAAGCCTGCATCCTCGAGCACGTCGAGTGTGTCGGCCTTGAGCGAGCCCTTGGGCACGGCGATGCGCAGCGGGCCCTCGGTGCCACGGCCCACGGCGTGATCGCCGTCGGAAGCAGCGTCCTCGGCCGAAGTGCGCGCGGCCTCCAGACGCTCGAGCGAAAAGGCAAAGCCCGCCGCCGGCACCTCGATGCCGTCGCCAAATGCGCCGGTAAAGATGGAGTCGTAGCGGCCGCCCGAACCGACCGGGTCAGGCAGGCCGCCGGCATAAGCCTTAAAGACCAGGCCCGTGTA
>UQNH01000140.1:0-2312 GCA_900542365.1 uncultured Collinsella sp.
CCGCAGATTATCGGCGAGCCCCGTCGTGGGCGTCCGGCCCCGCGTGCCGCCGCCACGCCCGAGCGCGTCATTCCCTGCGAGCGCGTGTTTGTGGCCATTGGCCAGGACATCGATTCCAAGCCGTTTGAGGACATGGGCATCGCTTGTAAGTGGGGCTGCGTGGTCACCGATTCGGATGGCGCCGTGCCCAACTTCGATGGCCTCTTTAGCGGCGGTGACTGCCAGACCGGTCCCGCCACCGTCATCCGTGCCATCAACGCCGGCCGCGTGGCTTCGGCAAATATCGACCGCTACCTGGGCTTTGACCACAAGATCAAGCTCGAGGTCGAGCTGCCGACCGTCCAGTTTAAGGGCAAGCACGAGTGCGGTCGCTGCGAGCTGGGCGAGCGCGAGGCCGGCGAGCGTATTCACGATTGGAATCTGGTCGAGCAAGGTCTTACCGAGCAGGAGGCGCGCCAGGAGGCGAGCCGCTGCCTGCGCTGCGACCACTTTGGCTTTGGTGCGTTCCGCGGAGGGAGGAACCTGGAATGGTAGAGCTCAACAACCCCACCGTCAGCGACAACACCGAAAACGGAGCGCATAACATGGTCAAGCTCACGATCGATAATTGCGAGGTCGTGGTGTCCGAGCACACCACGATCCTGGATGCAGCCAAGTCCGTCGGCATCCAGATTCCCACCCTGTGCTATCTGCGCGATCTAAACGAGATCGGCGGCTGCCGCGTGTGCGTGGTCGAGGTCGAGGGCTGCGACCAGCTGGTTGCCGCCTGCAACAACTACGTGCTCGACGGCATGGTGGTCCACACCAACAGCCCCAAGGCTCGCGAGGCTCGTCGCACCAACGTGCAGCTGCTGCTGTCGCAGCACGATGCGCAGTGCGCGAGCTGCGTGCGCAGCGGTAACTGCAACCTGCAGACCATCGCCAACGACCTGGGCATTTTCTACCTGCCGTATCAAAAGCACTTGGCGCGCGAGGGCTGGGACTTCGATTTTCCCATCATTCGCGACAACGACAAGTGCATCAAGTGCATGCGTTGCATCAAGGTGTGCGAAAACGTGCAGGGGCTGGGGATTTGGGACCTGACCAATCGCGCCACGCACACCGCCGTGGGTACCCGCGGGCGCGCGCCGATTGGCAAGACCGATTGCGTCGCATGCGGCCAGTGCATCACGCATTGCCCGACGGGCGCGCTGCGCGAGCGTGACGACACCGAGACCGTGTTCGACGCTCTCGCCGATCCCGACAAGATCGTGCTGGTGCAGATCGCGCCGGCTGTGCGTAGCGCTTGGGGCGAGGAGCTCGGCATCCCGCGCGAGGAGGCCACCGTCGAGCGCCTGGCGTGCGCGCTGCGCCGCGTGGGCTTTGAGTACGTGTTCGATACCGATTTCTCGGCCGACCTCACCATTATGGAGGAGGGCTCCGAGTTGCTCGAGCGCCTGGGTAAGGCCGCCAAGGGCGAGGGCGACAGCCGCGGCTGGCCCATGTTCACGAGCTGCTGCCCGGGCTGGGTGCGCTTTGTGAAGGCGCGCTATCCGGAGTTTGTCGACAGCCTGTCCACGTCCAAGTCGCCGCAGCAGATGTTCGGCGCCATTGCCAAGACGTACTACGCCAAGGTGTTGGGCGTGGAGCCCGAGCGCCTGTTCGTGGTGTCCGTGATGCCGTGCACGGCCAAGAAGGCCGAGTGTGCGCTGCCGAGCATGGTGGGCGAGGGCGGCGTGCCCGATGTGGACGTTGCGCTGACGGTGCGCGAGATGGTACGCATGATTCGCGCGAGCCACGTGAGCGTCGACACGCTTACCGAGGAGCCGCTCGATACGCCACTGGGCTTCGGCACGGGCGCGGGCGTGATCTTTGGCGCCACGGGCGGCGTGATGGAGGCCGCCGTGCGCTCGGCATATTACCTGGTGACGGGCAAGAACCCCGACGCCGACTTCTTTACCGATGTGCGCGGCCTGGACGGCTGGAAAGAAGCCGTCGCCGATATCGATGGCACCAAGGTGCGCGTCGCCGTGGCGCACGGGCTGGGCAACGCCGCCCGCCTGCTCGACGCGATTCGCGATGGCCGTGTGAGCTATGACTTCGTTGAGGTTATGGCGTGCCCGGGCGGCTGCGTCGGTGGCGGCGGTCAGCCCATCCACGACGGGGAGGACTACGCCGCCCAGCGGGGGCAGCGTCTGTACGCCCTGGACCAGGAGAGCCCCATCCGCTTCTCCCATGAAAACCCGGAGATCCAGACCCTCTATCAGGAGTTCCTGGAGCGGCCGCTGGGAAGGAAGTCCCACCATCTGCTTCACACGGATCATACGGCTTGG
>UQNH01000141.1:0-2281 GCA_900542365.1 uncultured Collinsella sp.
CGCCTCGGGCGCGGCAGACGAGCCCACCTTGCGCTCCTGGCGACGGAACACCTCGACCTCCGCCCCGCGGAAGCGGTAGATCGACTGCTGTGCATCGCCTACGGTACACAACGCGCGCTCCCCCGCACCCGTCAGGTAACGGATCAGGTCGACCTGCATCTGATCGGTATCCTGGAACTCATCGATCATGACCATCTTAAAGCGACCCTCGTATGCCGCTCGGATGGCCGGGTAATCGCGCAGGGCCTCGTAGGCCATGCGCAGCAGATCGTTGTTGTCGAGGGCAGACTGGCCGGCCTTGAGCGCGCGGTACTCAGCCTCTACAGCACGGGCAAGCCCCACCAGTGCCTCGAGCGCGGGACCGCCGCAGGCCAGCACGATATTGATAAACGCATCGGCGGCCTCTGCCTTGAGTAGCTCCACCTGCTCCTTAGGGAATGCCTTGCTCGCGCGCGGCATGGTGCACGACATCATGAGTCGCGCCGCATCGGCCATGGTCTTGCCGCTCGCCTCGAACGCGTCGATGGCATCGAGCGCCGTCTGCGCTTTTTCGGTCGCGGCCTTGCTTGCGCCCAACGCCGATCGATAGGCATCGGCAAGGGCCGAGGTGTCGGCCTGGCCGCGCGCCACGCGCACGTCGTCCATACCGCCCGGCAGCTGGCTCGAGAGCTCCAGCAGGTCGCGCACCAGACCCTTGATGGTCGTGCCGGCGCCAAAGGGACCGCCCTCGCCCGCCATGGGATACCAGGCGTAGAGGGCCTTGAGCGATGCCGCGAGCTCGGGGGCGGCATCGGGCGCCGTCGCGCGGGCCAGCACATGCTCAACAGCCTGATCCATAAGCTCATCGGTATCGGTAAGCACCGTGAACTCGGGATCGATGCCCAGCTCCAACGCATGCGCGCGCAGGATGCGCGAACACATACCGTGAATGGTCGAGATCCAAGCGTCGTCGACGGTCAGGGCCTCCTCGTCCATACCCTCTTCGATAAGCGCGCGACGCACGCGGTCGCGAATCTCGGCCGCGGCATCTTTGGTAAAGGTAATGGCGAGCACCTGATCCAGATGCTCGACAAACGGACCGGATTCGGGCGAGAGCGCGTAGACGATGCGGCGCGTGAGGGTAAAGGTCTTGCCCGAACCGGCGCCCGCCGAGACAAACAGCGGACGGTCGAGCGTTTTGACGACTTGCAGTTGTTGCGGCATCAAAGTCGAAAGATCCATGGTCTACACGTCCCTCCTTACAAACGTTCCTTCGTGGTTATACGAGCAGCGCGCATGCGCGGCCTGAGCCGACGTCGGGTCGACGGCGGCAACGTCGCCTGCCTCGAGTTCGTGCAGGCGCTCGGCGATGCCGGCCTCCACGCGATCGAGCAGGGCGTCGAAGTCCATGCTGCCACCCTCGCCGGGAAAGCCCTTCTTAAGCCCCGGGATGCGGCCGTCACCACGCTCCTCCTCGAGCAGCTCGGCACTCGCGGCGCCGCGCAGCGCCGGTTTGCCGCCCTTGGTCGAAAAATAGAGCGCCGCACGGGCATCCAGATCCAGCGCCCGGCGCATGGCCTGCGCATAGATAAGCGTCTGGGTATGGGGCGGCAGCCACCGCGGGTCGTCGATGGCGGCCTCGCCCGATTCCTCGTCGCGCACCGTGGGGTCGGCGAGTTTAAACTCCTCAACGCCCGTGCGATGCTTGTAGTCGATTACCACGGCGCGATTCTCGGCATCCACATCCACGCGGTCGATGCGCCCGCCGAGCGGCCAACCGGCATACTCGACCTGGAGCTCGTTGAACGCAAACTCCAGGTAGCGCGGAGCAAAGGGGGTGAGCGCCTCGGACTCGTAGGCAAGCACGCCCTCCAGCTGCGGCAAGATCTCAGCCACCTGGCGCTCCTCCACTGGAGAGAGCGGCACCAGCGGGCCCTCGGTACCGCGCTTGCCCGCATGCTCGGCCAGGGTCTCGGCAAAGACCTCGCGCAACAGCCCCTGCGCGCGCGGCAGATTCATGGGCGTCACGCGCTCCATGCCCTCCTGCGGAAGACGTGCATGCAAGTGCTCCAGCACGTCATGGACAAAGTTGCCCTTCTCCATGTTGCCAAAGCCCGCATCGATGGACTGAGGTTTGACGCGATACGAGACGAACCAGCACAGCGGGCAGGTGGAATAGGCCTCGATCTGCGAGGCGGACGTCAGGCGCGGCACGAGCGGCGCGCCCTCGCCCTCGCCATCGCGACGGCGCAGGACCAAATACGGCACGGCCTCGGCACTCAGATGCTGAGGGGCTTCACAG
>UQNH01000142.1:0-2229 GCA_900542365.1 uncultured Collinsella sp.
GCCGTCAACAACGGCGAGCTTGCCTTTGTGGCGCCGGCGGACGAGTGCCTGTGCGGCACGGCGACGCTCATCGAGCAACTGGCCCAGACCAAGGGCATCCCGGTCACGCGCGTAGACATTCCCGCGCAGCTTAAGGGCGCGTTGTTCCTGGTGAGCGACGAGCACGGCGTGGTCCCCGCAACCGAGACGGACGCCGCCGAGGCCGACGCCGCGACGGTCGCTTTCTTCGCCGAAGGCTACGAAAAGCTCCGTGCCCGCCGCTAAATGATTTTTCTGGGACGGGGATTTAATAATCATTTGATCCCTGCGCCCGTTGCGAGCGAGGGGCGAGCCAAACGCTTTCGTTCGCGAACAGTTCTGTCACCTTGGTGCCTCGCGAGGCGCGTACTTGCGGCTCCGCAGCCATAATGGTGGCAAGACAACCAAGAGGGGAGCGGAATCCATGGCGCTGATTTATATCGTTGAGGACGACGAGCCCATTCGTCGTGAGCTTGTCGACATCCTTGCCCGCGCCGGGTTTGAAATCGAGGCCTGCGAATCGTTCGAGCACGTCTCGCGCGATATTCTCGCTGCCGCGCCCGACCTGGTGCTGCTCGACCTGACGCTTCCCGTCAAGGACGGCCAGCATATCTGCCACGAGGTTCGCCGCGAATCCGAGGTTCCCATCATCGTGCTTACCTCGCGCTCGACCGAGATCGACGAGGTCATGGCCATGACGCTCGGCGCGGATGACTTTGTGTCCAAGCCCTACAGCGCCCGTGTGCTCGTAGCGCGCATCAATGCCCTGCTGCGTCGTACCACGGCTGCCGGCGAGCGCAGCACGCTCGTTCACAAGGGGCTGGAGCTCGATCTCGCCCGCTCCATGGTCACCAATACGGCAACCGGTGACAGTACCGAGCTCACCAAAAACGAGCTGCGTATCCTCTCGCTGCTCTTGGGTCGCGCGGGCAAGATCGTCTCGCGCTCGGCCATCATGCAGGACCTGTGGGACTCCGACGCCTTCGTGGACGATAACACGCTCACCGTCAACATCAACCGCCTGCGTACTACGCTCGAAAAAATCGGCATCAAGGGATATCTGACCACGCACCGCGGCCAGGGCTATTCGGTCTAGGGGCCGGTCATGTCGTTTGCCAAGTTTTTTAAAGATGCGCTGCTTCCCGTCGCCGTGTGGGCGTGCGGCGTGCTGCTGAGCTGCTTTGTGCTGACGGTCGCTGGCGCTTCCATTTCTATCGTGGTCGTGGCGGTCTGCGTGTCCTTTGTCTTTGGCATGCTCGGCATTGTGATCGAGTATGCGCGCCGTCGTCGTTTTCTGCATCAGCTGGAGCGCGCGGCCGAGGAGCTGGAAAGTCCCGCATGGGTGCAGGAGATGGTCCAGTGCCCGACGTATGCCGAGGGCGAGCTCGAGTACGAGGTCTTGCGCCGGGTGGGCAAAGCCGCTTGCGACGAGGTTGCCGAAGGCCGGCGTCAGACCGATGACTATCGCGACTATATCGAGAGCTGGGTCCACGAGGCCAAGCTGCCACTGGCGGCGGCCCATCTAATTTTGGAAAACCTGGATGGCAGCGAAGACGACCTGTCTCGTGTGGATGACCTGGGTCGTGAGCTGGCTCGCGTGGAGCGCTATATCGACCAAGCGCTGTACTACGCGCGCTCGGAAGTCGTGGAGCGCGACTACCTGATTCGCCGCTGGGATCTCAAGACCTTGGTGACGGGCGCGATTAAGGCCAACGCGCGCGAGCTCATCGCGGCGCACGTGGCCCCGGTGTGCGAGAACCTCGACTTCGAGGTCTTTACCGACGAGAAGTGGCTCGAGTTTATTCTGGGCCAGCTCATTCAGAACAGCATTAAATATGCGCGCGAGGACGGCGCGAAGATCGTGTTTTCGGGCGCGTTGCTGGACGAGGGCCTGGCGAGCGAACGCATCGAGCTCACCGTCGCGGACAACGGCTGCGGCGTGAGTGCGGCAGACCTGCCACGCGTGTTCGAGAAGGGCTTTACCGGCGACAACGGCCGCACCACCAAGCGCGCAACGGGCATCGGCCTCTACCTGGTGGCACGCCTGTGCTCCAAGATGGGCATCGACGTCACCGCGGCATCCGACGCCGGCGAAGGCTTTGTCGTAACATTCGCGTTTTCAACGAATAAGTTTCAATATTTCGAGTAACGCACGCGGCAGACATCCGCCCAAACAAAACGTGCCGCCCCAAACGGGAGATCGGAAGAGCG
>UQNH01000143.1:0-2080 GCA_900542365.1 uncultured Collinsella sp.
CCCGCTGGGCGCCGATCGACCCCGTCGCTGTCGCGCGTGCTATGCCCTGCGCTTGGCCGAGGCGTGCCGCGTGGCCCAGGAGCGCGGGTTTGAGTTTGTGGGCACGACGCTCGCCGTCTCGCCGTATCAGCTGTTCGATACCTGCAATGATGTTTTGGAGCGTCTGGCTGTCGCCCGCGGTCTCACCCCGGTGATTCGCGATTTTCGCCCGTATTATCCCGAGGCCACGCGTCGTTCGCGTGAGCTGGGCATGTATCGGCAGAATTACTGCGGCTGCCGATTCTCGGCCGTCGAGGCGGCCATGGACCGCGCTCGCATCCGCGACGAGCGCAAAGCGTCCAAAAAGTAGTTCTTTTGAGCTGGCAGCCTGCTAGGATGTAGAGCGGACTTTAGCTATATAAGGAGTATCCGACGTGTCTATGCGTACCGATGATTTTGACTACAACCTTCCTGAGGAACTGATCGCCCAGGCTCCTGCCGAGCCGCGCGACTCCTGCCGCCTGCTGGTGGTGGATCGCAAAGGCTCCCAGGCGGGGAAGCCGCTGGAGCACGGCGGTACCGTTGAGCACCGCATCTTCCGCGACATCATCGACTATATCGAGCCGGGCGATGTGCTCGTCATCAACCAGACGCGCGTGATGCCGGCCCGTCTTATCGGTCGCAAGGCTGGCTCGGGCGGTGTGGTCGAGACGCTGCTGCTCAAGCGCCGCGAGGATGTTGACCCGCTGGGTCACGTTTGGGAGTGCCTGGTCAAGCCGGGCAAGCGCCTGAAGCCCGGTGCTCAGATTGAGTATCGCGCCGGTGGCGCCCATGCGCCCGAGGGGGCTCCCGTGGTGCTGATGGCCGAGGTCATCGACTTTGTCACCGATAGCCGCGGCGGTCGTCTGGTGCGTTTTGAGCCGGCCGGTTGCAATGCCGCCGGTGACCCGCGCACGCTCGACGAGGCCATCCATGCTGCCGGCCACGTGCCGCTGCCGCCTTACATTACCGATTACGAGGGCGATCCCGAGAAGTACCAGACCGTCTACGCCATGAAGGAGGAGCACTCGGCTGCCGCTCCCACGGCGGGTCTGCATTTTACGCCCGAGCTTATGGCCGCTATCGAGGCCAAGGGTGCGAAGTTTGCCGCCGTCGAGCTCGAGGTGGGTATCGATACCTTCCGTCTGGTGGAGGAGGACGACCCCACGCAGCACGTGATGCACACCGAGCGCTACCACGTGTCGCAGGAGGTTGTCGACGCCGTGCATAAGGCTAAGGCCGAGGGGCATCGCGTGATTGCTGTCGGTACCACCGCAGTGCGCTCGCTCGAGAGCGCCTTTGACGCTGAGGCACCGGTGTCCGATCCGGCCGTGACGGCGCGCTATTTTGAGGGCCGCGAGGACGGGGCCGATACACTTGGCCGCGGTGACATCGTGGTGCGCGAGAACGCCACGACGCAGCTCTACCTTATGCCCGGCTCGACCTATCACGTGGTCGACGCGCTGATCACAAACTTCCACGTGCCGCGCTCCACGCTCATGATGCTCGTCTCCGCCTTCAGCACCCGCGAGAACATCCTGGCCGCCTACCAGCACGCCATCGACGAGCGCTACCGCCTCCTCTCCTTCGGCGACGCCATGTTTTTGCACTAGAGGGACGGCCTGCGGTAGAGGGCCGGCCCCTCATCGGCGGATGCCCAGAAGCGTCTGGCGCTGGAGGCGGACGGCTACAAGGTCATCACGGTGACGGCGGGGCAGATCGGCAATTCGGGCGAGATGCGGCGCATCGCCGAGCAGTGCTATCGACGGCGGCGCAAGAGATTCCGCCCTCAAAGCAAGGAATTCGCGAATCAGCAAGCTCGTCTGTTCCGCATGGGCTGGTCGCTGGAAGATTACTGCGGCGAAAAGCAACCTTGCTGAGCAATTCCCCAAAAAGAAGTTTTCCCAGTTCAGATAGAAGGATTATGAAAAAGATTACGAGAATAATCTTTTTCTCGCTCGCTTTCCGATGCGCGATGGCGCGGCAGCGGCCATAGTGGGGGCCGTCACGGGGCGCAAAAGCCCGCACAACGGAAAGAGAGGGAGTTCACCATGACCACCAC